>NZ_CP022604.1:317083-634166 GCF_002278035.1 Ochrobactrum quorumnocens
CACCACGTAGAGCTTCACCACCTCGCCTGAATGTTCGTTTGGAATGCCGACGGCTGCCGATTCCACGATGCCGGGATGTTCCGCAGCCACTTCTTCGATTTCATTCGGGTACACATTGAAGCCGGAAACGAGGATCATGTCCTTCTTGCGGTCCACAATCTTTGTGAAACCGTTTTCGTCCATGAAGCCCATGTCGCCGGTGCGGAAGAAGCCATCTGGCATGATAGCACGCGCGGTTTCATCTTCGCGGTTCCAATAGCCGACCATGACTTGTGGACCACGCACGCAAATCTCGCCGACCTCACCAAGCGCCAGATCTTTGCCGTCATCGTCGCGGATCGCCACATCTGTCGACGGCATTGGCAAGCCAATAGTGCCGCTGAATTCGGTCGCATCCAGTGCATTGGCAGAAGCAACCGGAGATGTTTCAGAAAGGCCGTAGCCTTCAGTGATGTGACAGCCGGTGAGTTCTTGCCATCGTTCAGCCACGGGGCGTTGCACGGCCATGCCGCCACCGAGTGTGAGAATAAGCGGCTTGAAGTTGAGCGCCTTGAAATCGTCGTTGTTCATCAAGCCGTTAAACAGGGTGTTGAGGCCAGGGAAGATATGGAACGGATATTTCTGCAGCTCTTTTACGAAGGCTGGAATGTCGCGTGGGTTCGGAATGAGAATATTGCGCGCGCCAAGTTTGATGCCGATCATCGCATTCACGGTGAGGGCGAAGATATGATAGAGCGGCAGGGCGCAGACGAAGTTGAGTTCCTTCGGCTTGCCTTTGTTCTGAAATGCGACGTCCATCCAGAGCTGCATCTGCTCGACATTGGCGAGAATATTGTTGTGGCTCAGCATTGCGCCTTTTGAAATGCCGGTTGTACCACCGGTATATTGCAGGAAGGCGAGATCCGAATTGTTGATTGGCACCGGATTAAAAGACTTGCTGCGCCCCTGCGTCAGCGCATCTTTAAAGCGCACATGGTCGGGAATGCTCCACTCTGGCACCAGCTTCTTCACCTTGCGCACCACCAGATTGATGATGTGGCCTTTCAACCCATGCATGTCACCCATCGAGGCGACGATGATGTTTGGCACGTGAATGGAAGCCAGCGACTTCTGGACAGTCGCGGCAAAGTTTTCGAGCACGATCAGCGCTTTGGCGCCAGAGTCATTTAATTGATGCTGAAGCTCGCGCGGTGTGTAAAGCGGATTGACATTCACGACGACGAGGCCCGCCCGCAGGATTGCCGTAATCGCAATCGGATACTGCAGGATATTGGGCATCATCACGGCAACGCGGTCACCTTTGACCAGTCCACGTGATTGAAGCCATGCAGCGAGGGCGCGCGAATTTTCGTCCAAATCCTTATAGGATAAGTCTTTGCCCATACAGGTAAAGGCCGGCTTGTCAGTAAACTGGCGGCACGCGGCGGAGATCATGTCGCCAATAGATGTGGCTTTGCTCAGATCGATCTCATGCGGCACTGATTTCGGGTAGGATTTCAGCCAAATCTTATCCGGTGTAGGCACAGTGGCTGTTGCCTTGTTCGACGTTGCTTTGCCCGACGTTGCTTTGGTTGATGTGGTTTTAGTTTCGGTTGCCTTTTTCGCCATGCCTTCTCCCCGGATTGCTCCGTCCTTTGTTTGAGTAGCAAGCCCGCCACCCTTCTCCCAATGCTGCCTGATCCAGAAAGATGGATAGGCGCGCTCCTCAGAAATTAATGTGGGCGACTTTCGTCGTAATCGCAAGAGTTACATTGACGTAAGCGTAAATTAAAAAGCTGTGCAGCGTCTTTCCCAACTTGTTGGGTTGGGTGGTGTGTAAACACAATAAACATCGCATTTCGCTGAATCTGGCATTATTTTTGCGGTGACAGGCCGATCGAGTTGTGGTGTCAGATAGATATCAGCTAACGGCGAATTTCTCGCTGCGCATAGACTGTATCATTGTTTTGATAGCCTTGCTGCCTGAACCGACCAGATCGAAGCTCCGCTCGCTTCTGAGCCATTCATTGAGGAGCCCACCCAGGACAGCGAGCAGGATTTGCGCCGCCGTGAAAGATGTCCACTCTCTGGAAAGTTCTCCGCGACGCTCCGCGACTTCAAGCAGTCCTATGAAAAGAGACAGAATGTTGGCGCGCGCTTCTTTCAAATGCTCAACGACCGGAGCGTTTTCGCCAACATACTCGCAGCGCTGGTGAATGATGGTGAAAACATTCTGCTGCCGTTCATTGGTAATGAAGAGTTCTATGGCCGTTAGGATCGACTGTTCAAGGACATAGAGAGGATTGGGGTGGTCACAGGCCGCCGCATGTAGCATAATCTCTTCATGTGGAAAGCGAGTGCGGCTGATAAGCGCTTGAAAAATGTCGAGTTTGTCGTGAAAATGGAAATAGATCGCACCTCGTGTCACACCGGCATGACCTGCTATTTGCATCAATGTGGACTGCGTTACGCCGCGTTCTAGAAAAACATGCTCGGCTGCCGTGAGAATGGCGTCACGTGTTTCCGCAGCCTCGGCTTTGGTCCTGCGCATTCGGGTTCTTTCGAAATTCCAAGGTGAAAAAATTCCAAAACCTCTTTGGGTTTTTACTTCACAATTGGGATAACTCATTCGTGATATGTAACATTAGGTGATTGACTATAACACGGTAATTCGTATTTACAAACATTTGTGTATGTTTATCCGGCCGCACCGTGCGACATCAAGGGCAACTCCCATTATGACCATGAACCGTTCTATTCGGCTTTTTGCGGCAGGAGCCGCATTTTTCATTATTGCAGGACAGTCTGTCTATGCGCAGGCTCCTGGAGGCGCTACGCCGCCGCCTCCACCTGTCACTGTCACAGAAATCAAGGCGCAGAACGTTTCCGTCCCTTATGAGTATGCCGCTCGCGTGAGCGCATATCGTGATGTTCAGGTACGCGCTCGTGTCGGCGGCATTCTTTTGCACCGCAATTTCGTAGAGGGCACGGAAGTCAAAGCTGGCGACGTGCTTTTCGAGATTGACCCGGCACCTTACGAAGCAGAGCTTGCACGCGTTCAGGCGCAAGTAGCGCAGGCTGAAGCCCAGTATCAGCAGTCGATCCGCGATGCCGAACGTGCCGAACAGCTTGTTCAGCAGAGAGTGCAAAGCACGGCTGCCCGCGATACGGCTTTTGCGACCCGCGATCTCAATAAGGCGGCTGTTGCAGCAACCAAGGCGCAGTTGCGGACGGCGGAGCTCAATCTGAGCTACACCAAAGTGACTGCCCCGATCAGCGGCATCACCAGCCTTGAACAGGTTTCTGAAGGCAGCCTCATCGGTACAGATTCGGCATCGAGCCTGTTGACTTCGATCACCCAGATCAATCCGGTCTACGTCAATTTCTCCTTCACCGACACGGAAGCCGCGGAAATCCGCAAGCTGCGTGAGGCGAGAGGGGCAACAGGTCAGGATGCCGATCGCCTGCGCATCAAGATTCTGTTTGGTGACGGACAGGCTTATGAGCATGAAGGCACAATCGACTTCACCTCGTCATCGCTTGATACCGAAACAGGCACGTTGGGTGCGCGCGCGGTCGTGGAAAACCCCGATCAGCGTCTGATCCCTGGCCAGTTTGTGCGAGCCGCCATTCTCGGCGTTACCATCGACAATGCAATTCTGGTTCCAAAAGCAGCATTGATGCAGAGCCCGCAGGGACAGTTCGTCTATGTTGTTAACAAAGACGATGTCGCAGAAGTTCGCCCCGTTACGATTTCGCGTGAACTTACTGACGCATGGCTCGTGAGCGACGGCTTGCAAGCTGGCGACCGCATCATTACCGAAGGCGTGATCAAAGCCGCTCCAGGCAAGACGGTTAAGCCGGTCGAAGCTTCGGCTGAAAAGGCTGCAGGTGATGCAGGGACAGAGGCTGGTAAAGAACAGGCGGCAGACAAGAAATGAATAGATTCTTCGTCGACCGCCCGGTTTTCGCGGCGGTTATCTCTATCGTCATTGTGCTGGCGGGCCTCATCTCGATGCGGATCCTGCCGATTGCACAATATCCCGAGCTGACGCCGCCACAGGTTGTCGTCAGTGCGACCTATCCGGGTGCAAGTGCTGAAACGGTGACGCAAACCGTTGCAGCACCGCTTGAGCAGCAGATCAACGGCGTCGAGAACATGCTTTATATGCAGTCCTCGAGCCTTGGCAGCGGCACTATGCAGCTGACCGTGACCTTTGCTCTTGGCACTGATCCGGATCAGGCGACCATCAACGTCAACAACCGCGTACAGCGTGCAACATCGTCCCTGCCGCAGGAAGTGCAACGTCTGGGCGTTACCGTCGACAAACGTTCGAGCACAATTCTCGGCATGGTGGCGATGTTCTCCACCACTGACCGTTATGATCGTACCTATGTCGGTAACTATGCGCTTCTGAACGTCATTGACGATCTCAAGCGTCTTACGGGCGTGGGTGATGTTCAGCTTCTCGGCAACATTGATTATTCGATGCGTGTCTGGCTGCGTCCTGACAAACTAGCACAATATAATCTAACGCCTTCGGACGTTCAGACGGCTATTCAGGAGCAAAACGCGCAGTTTGCAGCGGGTCGTTTTGGCGATCAGCCTGACCCACAGGCGGGGCCGTTCACCTATACTGCGACAACGCAGGGTCGTTTGCCTGACGCATCAGCATTTGAGAACATCATTCTTCGTTCCGACAAAAATGCTGCAACGCTGAAGCTTAAGGATGTGGCGCGTGTTGAACTGGGGACAGAAAGCTATCTCGTCGACAGTGCTCTGAATGGCACGCCGGCGGTTCCGATTGCGATCTATCTGCAGCCGGGCGCCAACGCTTTGAACACGATGGAGCTCATTCAGAGCCGCATGGCGGAACTGAAGACGAGTTTCCCTGAAGGCATCGATTATTCGGTTCCATTCGATACGACCAAGTTCATTAAGGTCTCGGTCGAGGAAGTGGTCCATACCTTCATCGAGGCGATTATCCTCGTGGTTCTTGTGGTCTTTATCTTCCTTCAGAACTGGCGCGCGACCCTTATTCCGGTCATCGCGGTTCCGATCTCGATCATCGGTACTTTCGCAGGCATGTATGTGCTTGGTTTCTCCATCAACCTGTTGACATTGTTTGGTCTGGTGCTGGCCATCGGTATCGTGGTTGATGACGCCATCGTGGTGTTGGAAAACGTCGAACGTATTATGACAACCGAGAAACTGCCGCCGCGCGAAGCTGCCATCAAGGCAATGAGCGAAGTGACAGGGCCGGTTATCGCGATTGTTCTGGTGCTCTGCGCCGTGTTCATACCGGTCGCTTTCATGGGCGGTCTGGTCGGCGAAATGTATAAGCAGTTCGCTGTTACGATTGCGATTTCGGTAACGATCTCCGGCATCGTGGCCTTGACGCTGACGCCCGCCTTGTGCGCGCTGATCTTGAAGCCTGGCCATCATGAGCCAATGCTGCCGTTCCGCATCTTCAATCGCTTCTTCGATAGTCTGACGCGCGGTTATACCAATGGTGTGCGGTTCTTCCTGAAACGCGCTGCTATCGGTTTGCTGATTTTCGCCGGTCTGTTGGGCGGTACATACTATCTCTTCGAGAAGGTGCCGAGTTCGCTCCTGCCGGATGAAGATCAGGGCTTCCTGTTCAGTGTGGCTATCCTGCCACCAGCAGCTTCGCTGGAGCGCACGTCTGCGGTGCTTCATGAGGCCAGCAGCAATATCCGCAAGCATCCTGCTGTCGAAAGTGTGTTTGAAGTCTCCGGCTTCGATCTGCTCTCGGGTGGTCTGAAGACCAGTGCGGGTACAATGTTCATTATGCTCAAGGACTGGAAAGAACGCACGACGCCAGATCTCGACGCACGTAATCTGCCCGGTGCTATCATGGGCATGAATGCGGGCATTCAGGATGGTATGGTTCTGGCATTTAATCCGCCTCCGATCATGGGTCTCAGCACCACAGGTGGTTTTGAACTTTACGTGCAGGATCGTACTGGTGGCGGTGTTGAATCGCTGACCAATGCGACCAAACTTCTGACAGATGCTGCGGCCAAGCGCCCGGAACTGACAGGTGTACGTACGACATTCGATCCAAATGTTCCGCAGTATGACATCCAGCTTGACCGTGAAAAAGCCAAGGCGATGGGTGTGCCGATCAACTCGGTATTCACCGCCATGCAGGCAACCTTCGGTAGCGTTTATGTCAACGACTTCACGCTCTATGGGCGCAACTATCAGGTCAATCTGCAGTCGGAAGCCGAGTTCCGTCGTGATCCGAGCGATCTCAAGCATGTGTTTGTGCGCGCCAATTCTGGCAGCATGATCCCGCTGAGCGCACTGGTGACGGTAAAGCGTGTTGTCGGTCCTGATCAGCTCGAACGGTTCAATGCGTTCAATGCTGCAAAGGTTACCGGTAATCCAGCGCCGGGCTACACATCGGGTGACTCGATCAAGGCGATGCAGGAAGTGGCTGCTGAAGTGCTCCCGCAGGGCTATCAGATTGCCTGGACGGGCTCTGCCTATCAGGAAGTCACGACAAGCGGTAGCGGCAGTCAGGCTATGATCTTCGGTTTGATCATGGTGTTCCTGATCCTTGCTGCTCAGTATGAACGCTGGAGCCTGCCGCTAGCTGTTATCACGGCTGTACCATTCGCTATCTTCGGTGCGCTGCTCGCCACCGATCTGCGCGGCCTGACCAACGACGTCTATTTCCAGATTGGTCTGGTGACGCTCATAGGTCTTGCGGCAAAGAACGCGATTTTGATCGTGGAGTTTGCGGTGCTGCAACGTGAAGAGGGCAAGTCGGCTATTGAGGCTGCTGCTGAAGCTGCACGCCTGCGCTTCCGCCCAATTGTGATGACGTCATTGGCGTTCATCCTTGGTGTGGTTCCGCTGGCAATCAGCTCCGGTGCAGGTTCTGCAAGTCGTCACTCGATCGGCACGGGCGTTATCGGTGGTATGTTGGCTGCGACTTTTATCGCAACCTTCTTCATCCCGATGTTCTACAGCCTGATTGCCCGCAAGCCGCCGAAGAAGCGTCCTGACGATGTGGCTGCCACTCCAGCCCCGGTGCAGACTGCTCCGGGCGAGGAAAATGGCCCGGCGCACTAGAGCATAATTCCTTAAACTTGGTTCAGTTTAAGGTAAAATTATGCGCTCATTTTAGAGTGTTAGAGCGTCGTGCGCCCAAGTGGGCGCACGACGCTCTAGTACAGTGCCCGGCGCAGCCTCCTCGGATGCGCCTGATGGTTACAGCGGTTCCGGCTAATATTGAATCGTAGGAACCGCTGTAACCATTTGTTTTTACGCATTTCCGAACGCAAAACCTGTTTCCACTTTTGCTGGAAATGCTTTAAGATCGAAAAAGAAAAGCCCCGCTCTCAGGCGGGGCTTTTTGTTGAACTTATTGCATATTACGGCATAGTTTAAACTGTTAGAGCGTCCTTTGTATGCCCATTAGGGTACACGTCTCTCTAAGACAGCATGCGGTGCGTCTATGGGCGCTTACGCATGTATGGATCGCGTTTATGAGCAAGCTCCTCGGGGCGTCGTCCACACCTTCCCGTCACGCTCCGCACAATCCATCAATGGCCGTAACCTGGCGTCTCGGCTCTATTCGCGAGCTTGCCTGACCTTTTTAGAAATGCGTCATTATGCTTTGAGCGATGGCCCAAAGAATGATTGCCGCAGGAACTGTTAGGCACGCCAGAAAGATCCCGAAGAACACATAGGTTGCTTCATTCGGTGACCGTTGGGTCTGTGCAGGAGTCTTGTGCCAATGAGTGCTAATGCCTTGGTACATGTATAATTCCTCCTAATCCTCGACTTTGATTATCGATCAAAAGAAGAAATCTTCAAGCTTAAATAAATAACTGGAATTATTGGCAAAATATGATAAAAGCGACACGAAAGTTACGAGAATACGAGCGATAATACGCCGGTGATTTTCAAAAAATCCAACCCAATATTCTGATTTCAAATAATTTTACTTATATACTGTAAGTATCGAATAATCGGAAGTTTCAAAAAACACTGAAAATTAGGCTCTGCGTGTGCACTGAGGTGCGACAAAATGGCACGAAATTAGCTCGTGTTCAGACCAGTTTTGGCTTTGGCTAAGGTGCTTTTTTCGATCAAGCAGCTTAGAGCGCGTTTCGATCTGATTGGATCAGATCGGCGCTCTAATTATCTGTTTTAACGCGCATCTTTGTCCGAAAACCGTTTCACACTTTTCGGGATGCGTTCTAATTTAAAGCGTTTCCAGCAAAAGTGGGAACCGGTTTTGCGTTCGAAAATGCGTGAAAACAAATAGTTACAGCGGTTACAACGATTCAATATTCACTGGAGCCGCTTTAAGTTTGTGGCTGAACGGCGCATTCAACGCGAGTCAGGCGTGAGCGGTTCCAATTAAAACTGAGCTGTCGAACACTCTAATAAAAGCTGTTTGGAAAATAACGCAGATACAGCTCTGTAAGTTTGCCCTGCTGCTGCAGTGATTGAAGCGCATTGTTGAAAGCGCTCGCCAGCGACGCATTTTTCGGTGCCACGGCTATGCTCAGGCCGGGACCGAGATATTGTGGCGCGAGGTAAGGCCCGTCAACAAAGCTGCAGCAGTCATTGACTTGATCACTCTCCAACCAGAATGACAGGGCCATTCCGTCATCAAATGCTGCATCCACTTCGCCTTTTTGCAATGCGGCCAGCAGTGCGGCACGATCTGGATAGGGTTTGGCGACGGCCTGCGGGAAATAAGATTTCAGAACCTGCTCATGTGCCGTTCCTGCAATGACACCAACATTCTTACCGCGCAGTGCGATAGAAGCGGGCTCCGAGAAACGATTTGCTTTGATTGCCACGAAGCGTGCAGGAAGACGCATATAAGCGCGGGTGAAGACAAACTTTTCCCGGTTTTGCGCATTGGCACTTAAACCAGCGATGATCGCTTCTGCATCGCCACTTTCAAGTCTGGTTTCAAGCTTGTTCCACGGCACAGCTTCTATCTGACATATGTCACTCAATCCCATTTGGCTGCAAAGCGCCTTGGCGAGATCGACATTATAACCGGAAAGCTGGCCAGCGTCATTCAACGCATTAAAGGGCGGAAAGTCGAGCGTGGTTACAAAGCGAAGTCTGTTGAGGCCCTGCAAAGACGGTAAAGCCAGCCTTTCCTTCTGATTGAAGAAGTCAGGTGCCTTGGGTGCGGGTTGCGCGCTGGAGGGGAGGCTGTTCAAAAGCCAAAAAGCTGCGACCGCTATGCTCAAAAGGTGCCGTTTCATCGATGCTTTATGTAAGCAATATCTTATAATTTCACGTTAATAGAGTGGGTGTGGAAAACTATGCAATGATTTTGAATGGGTTGGCACATAAGGACGCAAAAACAAAATAACTTCCATGGACGACCAATAATTCTGTTTCTATTTTAAATAGAATGAAATAAATATAAATGTGTGGGGTTATTTAATAAATACATAAATTAGTTAAATAAATAAACCACATTATGCATTGAAATAAATATTAGTAATAATTGAAAATAATCCAGTAGTAGTGCGGGGGTACTATGAGTAACGGATCGATTGCGTTCGATCTGGGGATATGCACTGCCATATCCGCCAGATTGGAACGCCGCGGCGTGCCGCGTGATTGCCTGAAGCACGCATACGAAGCGGCTATCATAAACGGGACAAGTTTCTGCGATGAAGTCGGACATCAGCCGGGTGTTTCTGAAGAGATGCTCTTTGAAGCGATAGCCGATTATCTTGAGCTGACATTTACAGAAGAGGTTCTGTCGTCCCGGATTTTTGTCACAGGCGAAGAAACGTCGGCCATTTTCACTGAGCCTGGCCAGCTTATGGTGCTCGGTCGAGATGGCACGTCCTATCTCTATCTAGCGCCAACCGAAAAAGGTATCGCGAAATTGCGAGATCATATTCGACAGTCGCCGGACCTGCGGGATCGGATCAGGATTTGCACCCCTTCCTTCATCAAAAGAATTCTGCGTCAGCGTCATCAGAAAGATCTGATTGCACGCGCCCATGCGATGACGCCGCAGCTTTTTTCTGCTTCCCGTGTTCTCGAGACGCCTCAGGCGTTCATCATAGCGATGGGGCTTTATGCGTTCATTGCCAGTATCGTGAACTGGCCGACAGAAACTATTCTGGCCTTACATGTCTGCCTGACATTGTTCTTTTTCGGCTGTGTGCTTATTCGTCTTTTTGCAGCGGTTGGTAGCCGACGCTTGCGCTTTCCTGAGATCATGCCTTTCAAACGACGTGACTTGCCGGTTTATTCCGTTCTTGTGCCTCTCTATCGCGAACAGGCCGTGGTCGGGCAGTTGTTAGCCTCGCTTGAACGGCTCAATTGGCCGCGCAGCAAGCTGGATATCAAGCTCGTGTGTGAGAAGGACGATTTCGATACGATTGCCGAGATCAGAGGGCGGACGCTGCCTTCCAATTACGAACTGGTTCTCGTGCCGTCAGGCGGGCCGCGCACCAAGCCCAAGGCGTTAAACTACGCGCTGCAATTTGCGCGTGGAGAAATTATCGCGATTTTTGATGCGGAAGATCGCCCGCACCCTGACCAGTTGCTTGAGGCATGGCAGGCATTCCAGCGTGGTGGCAAGCAACTTGCCTGCGTTCAGGCACCACTCATTATCGGAAATTTCCGCCAGAATTTGCTGACGCGTATGTTCGCGTTTGAATATGCCACTTTGTTCCGGGGCCTGCTGCCATGGCTCGCCTCACAGGGTCTTGTTATTCCGTTGGGCGGTACTTCCAATCATTTTCGCCGATCCTGTCTCGATCAAGTTGGCGGGTGGGACGCCTATAATGTGACGGAGGACGCTGACCTTGGTATGCGGCTTGCCCGTTTCGGTTATGGTATCGATGTTATCACCCGGGGCACTGTTGAAGATGCGCCGGTGGATTATTCTGTCTGGCACAAACAGCGGACGCGCTGGATCAAGGGCTGGATGCAGACATGGCTTGTTCATGGCCGAAATCCTTACACAACCTGGCGTGAGCTCGGCTGGTGGCGCTTCGTGGTCAACCAGATTTATACGCTCGGCATTATCGGTTCAGCGCTTCTGCATCCATTTATGCTTATGACGGTTGCAGTGCTGGTTGCGATGATGGCTTTCGGACCGCTCGGCTCCGAAAATCTGTGGCTGCTGCGCATTGATCTCGTCAACATCATGCTGGCTTATCTGAGCTTTTATGTGCTTGGTTCTAAGACGATGGAACCGACGGAATTGAGTGGCTACGCCTATATTCTGGCCATACCTGCCTATTGGGTTTTGATCTCCATTTCGGCCTGGCGCGCGCTGTGGCAGCTGGTGCGAAAGCCGCATCTGTGGGAGAAAACTCCGCACCAGCCAAGTGTGTTCTATTTGTTGGAGGATGAAGGGGTAGCGGTTTTGGATGCGAGGAATTCAGCCCCGCGTCCGATAATGGATTGATCTTCGGGACCAATGGCTTCCAGATCCCGGCCTTCATAGGGCAATGTGAGCAAAACGCGCCGGATTGCAGCCAGTCTGGCGCGTCGCTTATCATTGGAGCGGATGATCGTCCATGGCGCATAGCCTGTATCGGTGCGCTCCAGCATCGTGTGCAAAGCTGCTGAATAATCATCCCAGCGTGAAATGCCTGCCACATCCATGGGTGAGAACTTCCAGTTCTTGAGCGGGCTGTGGCGGCGTTCATGGAAGCGCTTGAGCTGCATTTCCTGACCAATATCAAGCCAGAACTTGAACAGGTGAATACCTTCGGTGACAACCATGCGCTCGAAATCCGGTGTTTCTGTCAGAAATGTTTCAAGCTGCTCTGGTGTGCAGAACTGCATGACGCGCTCGACACCGGCACGATTATACCAGGAGCGGTCAAAGGTAACAAACTCGCCGGTCGTTGGGAAAAGCTGCACATAGCGCTGAAAATACCACTGACCACGTTCGGTTTCGGTTGGCTTGGGTAGCGCGACGTTGCGCGCAGTACGTGGGTTCATGAACTGACGGATTGTGAAGATCGTACCGCCTTTGCCTGCGGCATCGCGCCCTTCAAACACCGAAATGACGCGCCCGCCCGTGCCTTGCAGCCAGTACTGCATCTTGACGAGTTCGATTTGAAGACGCTCCAGCGTTTCCTCATATTCCTTCGTTTTCATTTTTTCCGTATAGGGATAGCCACCGGACTGAAGAGCCTGATCATCTATCCAATCGGGAAGCTCTGGATCATTGATATCGAACTTGTGCGTCTCACCATCGATTTTGATCTTCAATGGCTTATCGGCGGATTTGGAATTGTCCTTTTCTGCTTTCTTTTTGTTAGCTGTCTTTGAACTGTCACCCACGGCAAGCTCCTTTGGTTTATAGAAAAGCACGCTTCGAAAAGTGCCCACATAGCATTATGCATGATATGGGCTGTTTATAAGCCGCGTAAAGGATGGTTTGTTCCCGAAGGAACAATCGCCTGCGTCAGGTCAATTGCTTGCGCGGTGCATTAAGTGAGAGATGTCAGAATGAGTGAAAACAGCAACCAGCCTTCGACCGGTTCCGAGCCAGAAGAAACCCTCTTCGCTCCGCTTCTCCGGGTCAAAGGCGTGCTCATTGCCAGCATGGTACTGGTAGTCTGCATCATGGTGCTGGAATTGCCGCTATGGTTCCGTATCGCTCTGATGGTTTTGATCATTATAGGTGCCATCTGGGTTGCGAGTGCAACGCGCGAAGATGCCATTGAGGACAAGCCGCAGGGCGTCCATATAACCAATGAAATGGCGGATGTTTCGGGAGAACGGCTGGCTGAACTGCTGACCGATCCGATGATCGTCTTCGATCAACGTGGAACTGTGCTTTTTACCAATGCCGCTGCTGTTGATGCATTCCAGTCTCTTGAAAAGGACACTGGCCTTTATTTGCGTTTTCGTGCACCGGAAATGCATGCGCTTATCCAGGGTGTGATTGCAGACGGTGAACCACGTAGCATCGACTATTTCGAGCGCGTGCCGATTGACCGTTGGTACAAAGCGATGGTCAAGGCGTTGCGTGATGCCGATGGTAGGCCAGAGCTTTTTGTTCTTCTTTTCCGCGATCAGAGCGAAACGCGGCGTATCGACCGTATGCGGTCGGACTTCATTGCCAATGCCAGCCACGAACTGCGCACGCCACTTGCTTCGCTGCTGGGCTTTATCGAAACTCTGCAGGGGCCGGCTCGCAACGATGCAGCAGCACGCGACAGGTTTCTCGGCATCATGCAGAAACAGGCCGAGCGCATGTCACGCTTGATCGATGATCTCCTGTCGCTATCGCGGCTCGAGATGCGAGCGCATCTGTCAGTGAATGAATGCGTGGATATGACCGCTGTGCTCAATCATGTAGCAGATACGCTGAGCCCGCTGGCTGCTGGATTGGACGTCACGATCGAACGCCATCTGCCGGATCGTCCAGTCAATGTGACGGGTACGCGCGATGAACTGATTCAGGTGTTCCAGAATCTGGTTGAGAATGCCTGTAAATATGGGCAGGGCGGTAAGCGTGTTATTCTGAAGCTGGATGAAGAAAACAACGGCGGCGCATCCGAGGCTGTGGCTTCCATACAGGATTTTGGTCCGGGCATCGCCGCTGAACATCTGCCGCGCCTTACAGAGCGCTTCTATCGCATCGACGTCGAAACCAGCCGTGCACAGAAGGGGACAGGTTTGGGGCTTGCCATCGTAAAGCACATTCTGGCGCGCCATCGCGGACGATTGGTTGTACGTTCGCGGCTTGGTGAAGGTTCAACCTTCCTGGTGCGCCTGCCTAAGCGGGCTTGAACGAGAGCAAATCCCGAAAAATGGGAATGGGTTTGGAATAAATACATGCGTTAAAGCAGGCAGTGAGACGTATTTCTAACGATTCATCGTAAACAGAAAATGCTCTAAGACTTCTGCAAACAAAAGCCCCGGTAGCGTTTTCGCTCCGGGGCTTAGATTTTTCCGATTTGGCCGATCATTCAGCGCGCGCGGCGACGTTCTGCCGTCGGCTGGAAAGCCAGTTTCGAATGATATCCGCAATATGGGCTGGATTCACCGGATTCACTGCCGCAGAAGTGGAAATCTTCATTGAGCGGATCGCCGATTGGCCACTTGCAGGTGCGTTCGCTAAGCTGCAGCAAGGTCAGCTTGCGGGAAATAGGTACAACAACGTCCGAAGTTGGTCTTACGACCCGTTCAGTCACTGCATCAGCCACATATTCCATCTGAAGTGCGGTTGCACCGACGGTCTGCGTAACGGTTGCCGTGCGGATGGTCGTGGTCGTCTGAGGACGGCTACCGCCGCCATTGGTCTGGGTTGCAGCGGGACGTGGAGTGGCTGCAACAGTATTAACTTTTTTGCTGCGAGGAGCAGCCGTGGTGGTTTTGCCACGGCCCGAAAGCTTCAAACGATGCACTTTGCCGATCACTGCATTGCGGCTCACGCCGCCAAGCTGTGCTGCGATCTGGCTTGCACTCAAGCCCTCGTTCCATAATTTCTTCAGCAGTTCGACGCGCTCATCTGTCCAGTTCATCGCCCTGGGCTCCAATCAATTTTCGTTATCCGGAATCCGCCAGTGCTCCCGAATTGCTCCAGGCACAAACACTATATCTATCCGGGTGACTAGGTCCGTCGCACGAAATGTAGTTTTTTTGCTTTGAATAGAAACTACATTAATCAACGACTCCATGACAAGGGATAGCCTTGTCAGGCGGATTCCATTTTTATGGTTTTCCCCAACTTGGGTGCTAAAGACGGTTTTTCTGAGTCAGCTTCGGGTATTTCGCGGGAGCTTTTCAGCGGGATGTTCCGTCAGGGAAAACATCTGGGGTCTATATATCGACCCAATCTGCAAAATGCCAGCCCCGGAGCGCATAGGTCCCATCTTATTATAGTGAGTTCTTTCCAGCATGAACTCATGCATAAAGATGGATGATTATCCTTGCGCGCTTTGATTGACATTTTTTTTGCGAGCGCCAATATACGCCCGGGAATAAATAATGCCGCCCTGAGGGCGGTTTTTTATTTCCGCCGGGAGGCTCATTCAAAGACATGAGATCGCCCGATCCCGTTCAGGAGCCTTTTTAGGCATTCTGCGGGTATTTAAAACAATGGGAAACGCTGCCTGACCGGCTTTGCCGGAGGCGCTGCATTTACAAGGCTTATGGAGGCCTGACTGCAATGACCGACGTTACGACTGTGCAACCGCTCTACGACACCTACAATCGTGCGGCTCTGCGCTTCGAGCGAGGTGAGGGCATCTGGCTGATTACCGAAGGCGGCGACCGTTATCTCGATTTTGCTGCAGGCATTGCAGTCAATTCACTGGGCCATTCCCATCCGCATCTGGTCAATACGCTCAAAGATCAGGCCGACAAGCTGTGGCACCTGTCCAATCTCTATGAGGTTCCTGGACAGGAGAAGCTGGGCGCTCGTCTGGTTGAAGCGACATTTGCGGATAAAGTGTTCTTTACCAATTCCGGTGCCGAGGCTCTTGAATGCGCGATCAAGACCGCGCGCCGCTATCATTATGTAAACGGCAATCCTGAGCGCTTCCGCGTCATCACTTTTGAAGGCGCATTCCACGGCCGTACATTGGCTACGATTGCCGCAGGTGGTCAGGCCAAGTATCTCGAAGGTTTCGGCCCGAAGGTCGACGGCTTCGATCAGGTGCCATTCGGAGATGAAGCAGCATTGCGTGCTGCGATCACCAGTGAGACCGCAGCAATTCTGCTCGAGCCTGTGCAGGGCGAGGGCGGTCTGCGTGGCTTCCCGGAAGAGTTCATGCGTCTGTTGCGCCAGATCTGCGATGACAAGGGTCTTCTGCTGATCCTCGACGAAGTGCAGACGGGCGTTGGCCGTACCGGCAAACTCTTCGCTCATGAATGGTCGGGCATCAAGCCCGACATCATGGCCGTCGCCAAGGGAATTGGTGGTGGTTTCCCGATGGGCGCCTGCCTTGCAACCGCTGACGCTGCCAAAGGCATGACCGCCGGTGTTCATGGCACCACCTATGGTGGCAATCCGCTTGCTATGGCTGTCGGCAATGCTGTGCTTGATGTTGTGCTTGCTGACGGATTCCTCGAAAACGTTCAGGAAACTGCATTGACCATGAAGCAGGGCCTTGCGTCGATCATTGATCGTTTTCCGAGCGTGGTCTCGGAAATCCGTGGTCGTGGTCTTCTGATGGGTATCAAATGCGTTGTGCCAAATGTGACGCTCATTCAGGCTCTGCGTGACGAACATTTTCTGAGCGTCGGCGCTGGTGACAACGTCATCCGACTTCTTCCGCCACTGGTCACGACGCCTGAAGAGGCTCGTGAAGCATTGAAGCGTATTGAGATGGCCGTAGAACGGCTTGCAATCGCAAATCCGACCAGTAAGACGGCGTGAGATCATGGCAAACAATAACGGTATCAAGCACTTCATCGACCTTTCCACTGTACCAGCCGGCGAACTCCGCGCCATTATGGAAGATGCCAAGGCGCGAAAGGCACGCTTGAAGGCTGGCGAACTCGAAAAGCCATTTGCGGGCAAGGTGCTGGCAATGATTTTCGAGAAGCCGTCCACACGTACCCGCGTCTCGTTTGATGTGGGTATGCGTCAGCTTGGCGGTGAGACGATCATGCTCACAGGCTCGGAAATGCAGCTCGGTCGCAGCGAGACCATCGCGGACACAGCCAAGGTGCTTTCGCGCTATGTGGATGCGATTATGATCCGCACAACGTCGCATGATCGCATGCTGGAACTGGCCGAGTATGCGACCGTTCCGGTTATTAATGCACTAACCGATGATACGCACCCTTGTCAGATCATGGCCGACGTTCTTACATATGAGGAACATCGCGGCTCGATCAAAGGCAAGACCTTCGCCTGGATGGGGGACGGTAACAACGTCCTTCATTCGCTTGTGGAAGCTGCGGCGCGTTTTGATTTCAACGTCAATATCGCAACGCCGGAAGGCAGCGAGCCGAAGCAGCAATATATCGATTGGGCAAAGGCAAACGGCGCGAACATCATGTCCACAGCGGACCCGGATAAGGCGGTACGCGGTGCAGATTGCATCGTGACCGACACTTGGGTTTCGATGGGGCAGGAAGATCATGCTCGTGGCCATAATGTTTTCATGCCCTATCAGGTTAATGCACATCTGATGGCTAAAGCTGACCAAGAGGCGCTTTTCATGCACTGCCTGCCCGCGCATCGCGGCGAGGAAGTGACCGACGAAGTGATCGACGGCCCTCAATCGGTCGTATTCGATGAAGCTGAAAACAGGCTCCATGCCCAGAAAGCCATTCTGGCCTGGTGCCTGCAAGGCGGCAATTTAGGAGCATAAATTGTCTGATAAGATCAGCAATGAGCAAATCGAAGTCGAAGACATCCAGATCGCTCTGGAAGACCTCGACTTCGCTGGCGACGATGCCGTTGTGCCCTTCCAGGTGGAGGGGCTCGACGTGCGTGGTCGCGCCGTACAATTGGGCGGCAGCATTGATGCCATCCTGAAGCGCCACAACTATCCGGAACATGTCGCGCGCCTTCTGGCCGAAGCAACGGTTCTGACTGTGCTTCTTGGCACGTCCCTTAAATTTGAAGGCAAGTTTATCTTCCAGACCCAGTCCGACGGTCCTGTCGATATGCTGGTGGTCGATTTCCGTACGCCACGTTCCGTACGTGCCTATGCGCGTTTCGACGCGGAGCGCGTAAAGGAAGCGGTAGCGGCTGGTCAGACGCGTCCTGAGGAGCTACTCGGTCGCGGCACGCTGGCCTTCACCGTTGATCAGGGTGCTTATACGCAGCGCTATCAGGGCATCGTTGCTCTTGATGGATCGACACTGGAAGAGATTGCACGCACATATTTCCGCCAGTCGGAACAGATACCGACCGATATGAAGCTGAGCGTTGCCAAGCTTATTGAACGCGGTGCGGACGGTAAACTTGTCGAGCGTTGGCGCGCCGGGGGGCTGGTTATTCAGTTCCTGCCTGAGTCCGAATTGCGATCGCGCATACCGGATCTTCCGGGTGGTGATGGCGATGAAAACACGGTTGCGCGTGATCTGGAAGATGACGGCTGGGATGAGGCACGTTCGCTGGTCGGCACGATTGAAAGCTCTGAGCTGACCGATCCGCAAGTTGGCTCGGAACGTCTGCTTTATCGTCTGTTCCATGAACGCGGTGTGCGCATCTATGAAGCCGTTCGGGTTCTCGATGAATGCTCGTGCTCGCGCGAGAAGATTGAAGGTGTGTTTTCCAATCTCTCGGCTGAAGAAATTCAGGACAGCATCGAGGACGGAAAGATTTCAGTGACGTGCGAGTTTTGTTCGACACATTACGAGTTTGACCCAGCGCAGTTTGCGAAATAAGAACAAGAAAAAGGCGCTTCGTGAGAAGCGCCTTTTTCAATTCAGCGTGCGGCGTGTTTCGGGAATATCGAGCGAGAACGCCGGAATATCGACTTCAAAAGCTTTTCCATCAGATGCCTGCATCTGATAGCGCCCGACCATCACGCCGGATGTGGTGTTGAGTGGACAGCCTGAAGAATACTGGTAGGAGTCTCCGGGGTTGAGCGTCGGCTGATCTCCGATAACACCGTCTCCGCGTACTTCTTCTATGTGGCCGTTGCCATCAGTAATCTGCCAGTACCGCGAGCGCAACTGCACGGTGTCGGAAGAATTGTTGGCGATCGTGATCCGATAGCCCCAGACATAGCGATTTTCTTCAGGCTCTGACTGATCTTCAAGATAAAAGGGCTCGGCTGTTACTTCGATACCCCGCGTCACCGCTCTGTACATACGCACCCGCCTTTGAATCGCATCAAGTCTTCATCTTCAACCTATCGCCAAAGTTGCGCTGGAGGTCAACGATTTGAAGCGGACAATTGCGCTACAATTGCCGAAATGTTCCGGCAATTGCGTTGTTTATGCATCATTTTGCGATCAAAAGGCGCTAAATTAGTCGATTTTTATTAACGAGCGGCGACAAGCGCTTCCAACACGTCTTCAATCAGATCGTCCGTGTCCTCAAGACCCACCGAGATGCGCAGCATGCCATCTGAAATGCCAAGCTCGCTTCGGGCTTCGTCGGTGAGGCTCTGATGCGTAGTGGTCGCCGGATGGGTGATGATGCTCTTTGCATCGCCCAGATTGTTGGAGATGCTGAAGACCTGAAGCGCATTCTCAAACTTGAACGCCGCTTCTTTGCCGCCTTCCAGCTCCAAAGCAATCAGCGTCGAGCCACCAGTCATCTGCTTGGCGATGATGTCGGCCTGCGGGTGGTCGGCGCGGCCCGGATAGATAACTTGCTTGACGCCAGCCTGGCCTGCAAGCGCGTCTGCAACGGCTGCTGCCGATTGTGTCTGCTGACGCACGCGTACGCCGAGCGTTTCAAGACCTTTGAGCATGATCCATGCATTGAACGGGCTCATGCCGGGACCGGTATGACGGAAGTAAGGCTGCAAAACTTCTTCAGTCCATTCCTGATCGGAAAGGACGATGCCGCCGAGGCAACGACCCTGACCGTCGATGTGCTTGGTCGTCGAATAGACGACGATATGCGCGCCCAGTTCCAGTGGCTTCTGGAAGAGGGGGGTCGCAAAGACGTTATCCACGATCAGCTTGGCACCGATCTCATTGGCAATATCTGCGACAGCGGCAATGTCGATGACTTCCAGCGTCGGGTTCGACGGGCTTTCAAGCAGCATTACCTTGGTGTTGGGACGGACGGCGGCTTTCCAGTTCTCGATATTCGCGCCATCGATTACGGAAATTTCCACGCCATATCGTGGCAATAGCGTTTCGACGATATAACGCGACGAGCCGAAGACGGCGCGGGCGCAGATCAGGTGATCGCCAGCCTGTACCTGACAAAGAATGGATGCAGCAACTGCTGCCATGCCTGATGTCAGTGCGCGAGCATCTTCCGCGCCTTCAAGCGCGCACATCCGCTTTTCAAACATATCGGTGGTTGGATTGGCATAACGCGAATAGATGAACCCAGGGTCTTCACCCTTAAAGCGAGCCTCAGCGGCTTCCGCCGTTGGATAAAGAAAGCCCTGCGTTAGATAGAGGGCTTCTGACAACTCTGCGAAACCCGAACGCAGCGATCCTGCGTGAACGAGCTGAGTTGCCGGGCGGAACTTGCGGGTAGTCTCATTCGTCATTTTTCCAACCTGTCGAAAGCTGGTCGGCCGGGGCGCGGAATTGCCTCGGCGGCCAATAAAAAACCGGCCTTGCGAAAACGCAAAAGGCCGGTAACGAACCGCGGCCTCATTTAGCGAATTCTTTAACGTGGCTGCAAGCCGGCCGGCCAAATCACCACGGAACACTTTTTCCTTATGCCTCTTGGGCGGGGTCGTCAATGCCAGAAGGATCAGTTTTCAGGAAAACGCCTGTCTGCCAAAGCTCTGATGGCTGTGATTCCTGCGGAAAACCCGCGAGCTGTGGGGTTTCAGGGTTGGCATTGGGGTCGAGAGCGGTCAATGGTCATAGACCAAATTTAAGTAAGTCACGGAGTTCAGTGTTATGACGCAGAGGGATGCGGGAATTCTGGCAGATGCGGATATTGCTGCACTGTTTGAAAGCGGTTTGCTGGCATCTGCGCGTCCATTGGATGCCGATCAGATTCAGCCTGCTAGTCTTGATCTGCGGTTGGGTGCCAAAGCCTATCGTGTGCGCGCATCCTTCATGCCGGGTCCCGGAACCCCGGTTATCGACAAGCTGGAACGTCTCAAGCTGCACGAGATCGACTTGACTGCGGGTGCAGTGCTTGAAACGGGTTGTGTCTATATCGTGCCTTTGCTTGAAAGCCTGTCACTTTCGCCAGAGCTTTCAGCATCCGCCAATCCAAAAAGCTCGACCGGTCGTCTTGATATCTTCACCCGCGTCATCACCGATGGTGCGCAGGAATTCGACAAGGTTCCGGCTGGTTACAAAGGCCCGCTCTATCTTGAAGTCAGCCCACGCACATTCCCGATTGTGGCACGTACTGGTTCTCGCCTGTCGCAGATCCGTTTCCGCAAGGGCCGCGCGCAGTTGAGCGAAGCGGAACTGGCAATCCTTCATCAGAACGAGACGCTGGTTGCTTCTGAAATGCCGAATATTTCAGGCGGCGGCATCGCGCTTTCGGTTGATCTGTCAGGCAGCGAAGACAGATTAATTGGTTATCGCGGCAAGCATCACACGGCTGTCGTCGATGTCGATAAACGCGCCGCGCATGACGTGCTCGATTTCTGGGAGCCGATCTATGATCGCGGTTCACGAGAGCTCGTGCTCGATCCTGATGAGTTCTATATTTTGGTTTCGCGTGAAGCCGTGCATGTGCCGCCGCTTTTCGCAGCTGAAATGACGCCTTTCGACCCGCTGGTTGGTGAATTCCGTGTGCATTATGCGGGCTTCTTTGATCCAGGTTTCGGCCATAGCTCTGCTGGTGGCACTGGAAGCCGCGCGGTTCTGGAAGTGCGCAGTCATGAAGTCCCGTTCATTCTCGAACATGGCCAGATTGTCGGCCGTCTTGTTTATGAGCATATGTTGAATCGCCCGAAGGCGCTTTACGGTGTCGATCTCGGATCGAACTATCAGGCGCAGCAACTCAAGCTCTCCAAGCATTTCAGGTGATTGCGCTCTTCCCGATCCTACTTCTATAAATTGGAGCGAAGTGGAGGAGGCCGGAAGAGTGAAGCATGGTAAGGATGATGTACGGGAAAACACAGTAGATGTGCCACCGCGCCGTCTGTTGGTGGGTATCGTCGCGCTGCCGGGCTTTACACTGACAGCACTCAGCCTGTTTCTTGATCCGTTTCGACTGGCAGCCGATGACCGTGACAAGAGCCGTCAGATCAGATGCGGGTGGAAAATCTGCACCTTGTCTGGCGATCCGGTTACGTCCAGTTCCGGCATGGTCATTGAACCGACCGCGCCCATAGGTGAACTTGATGAATGTGATTATGTGGCGGTGGTTGGCGGTTTGCTTGCGCAATATCGCCCGCGCCAGCAAGCGTTGATTGATCTCATCAAACGAGCCGACAAACGCGGCAAGACGGTGGTGGGCCTTTGCACGGCAGCTTTCCTGCTTGCCGAAGGCGGTTTGCTCGATGACCGCAATTGCTGCGTCAGCTGGTTTCACCGCGACGACTTCGTCGATCTTTTCGACGGTCATACGGCTGATACAACCAGCCTTTTTCATCGCAGCGGCCGACACTACACCTGTGCAGGCGGACTGGGCGCTGCGTCGCTTTCGCTGTCGATCATTCAGAATGAAATCTCCGAGGAACTGGCGCGCAAAAGCGCATCCATTTTGATGATCCCTTATGAGCTGGTGCGATCTGAACAACCGGCGCTCAGCTTCAATGGCGTTCGCTCACCGATGATCCGCAAGGCGATCCGCATTTTCGAGGAAACGCTGGAAGAGCCAGTGCCGATGATTGATGTGGCGCGCAAGCTCGGTATTTCTGTCCGCCAGATGGAGCGAGGTTTCCGCATGGCTGTTGGGCGCACCGCTTTCGAGGTCCGTGAGGAGTTACGGGTCAAGAAGGCGCGCGAGCTGTTGTCTGAAACCGGGCTCTCGCTTCTGGAAGTGGCGGTCGCCAGCGGCTTTACCGACACCCGCAGCATGAACCGTTCGTTTATCAGACAGAAGCAAAAAGCCCCGCGCGAATATCGCAAACAGCACTGAGCTTGTGAGATAGCTTGCGAATCCCCCACTGACCTCCTATTTTCCGCGACGAAACTGCCAGTTTGGCAGAGGGGCTGAAACGCGTCGCATTTTATCGTATCCATACCGCGCGTTTAATGCCCTTTGTTTTTACACATGTCTTTAACGGAAAACCGGTTCCCGCTTTTCGGAGACATGCTTTTATGCAGGAGATTTGCATGTCTGATGGTGTAAACCGTTTTCTTGGCGATACGCCAGCGCGCGTGCTGATCAAGCTGGTACTGATCTCGCTTGTTGTGGGCGTGGTGATGAGCGCATTCCACTGGACGCCGTATGATATTCTCTATGGCATCCGCGATTTTGTGCTGCGTCTGTGGAATATGGGCTTCTCAGCAATTGCTGGTTTTGCCGATTATCTCATTCTTGGTGCGGCAGTCGTTATTCCTGCCTTTATTTTGCTCCGTATCCTGAGTTACCGGAAATAATCAGAGCATTTGAGCCAAGAGTGCGAAGCATTTTTGTGCCGAACAATGCTTCAATTTGAACCGCTCAGAAACCGGACAAATGCAGCAGAACGACACGTTTATTCTTTCCCGGCGGGGATTTTTGATCCTCGCCGGTGGTGCACTGGCTTTCGCCGCCTTGCCTGCGGGCTTTGCGGATGCCGCAGCAGACGTCGATCCAACGGACTTGTTCAATCAGATCCGCAAGGCCAACGGCCTGTCGTCGATGGCGACCGATAGCAAGCTCGAACAGGCCGCGCTTTATCAGGCACGGCGTATGGCAACCCATGGCAAGATTGGCCACTCGGTTGGCTGGGGTAATGGCTTCGTCTCGCGGCTTAAGCAGGCAGGCATTCGCGGTCCTGCTGCGGAAAACGTCGCTTCGGGCCAGCCCAATACCCAAGCGGTATTCGATGCCTGGATGAAATCGCCCGGCCATCGCAAAAACATGCTCGATCCCACATTCGGGCATTATGGCCTTGCCTGGGCAACACCTGAAAATAATCCGCGTCGCATTTATTGGGCGATGATGTTGGGGCTTTAAATTCTTTTGTCGACCAAGAGTCCGGAAGCCAGATGCTGAAACACATCTACAGCCTTTTTCAGCGCTGACGCTGGATTGTCGCTTGCGGCAACCCAAAGCGCTGCATTCAGTGCTGCTCCGCTTAACAGGCGCGCCGCAGCGTCCACATCGACGGACTTCAAAACACCTTCTGCGATCAGAACTTCAACCGTTTTGCGCGTGACGTCGAGGCAGGCATTCTGGCTGGGCCATTGCGAAGGGTCTCCCAGAAAAGCCGGGCCATCTAAGAGGACGATCCGCTGCACTTCTGGTTCCAATGCCATCTCGATATAGGTCTTAGCCTCCGTTATCAGCGCATCCCAAGGGTCAGCTTTAACGGACGCTGCTTCCTTGGCACGTGCAGCCATTTCACCATCAATCTGTGCAACGACGGCGGCCAGCAAGCCCTTCTTGTCACCAAAATTATGATAGAGCGCGCCGCGTGTCAGCCCCGCTTCAGCGGTTAGATCGTCCATGGATGCGGCTGCAAAGCCTTTTTCGGCGAAGGCTTTCCTCGCTGCAACCAGCAGCAATTGGCGGTTTTCCATCATGGTTTCAGCACGAGACCTCGGGGCCATGCAAATCTCCGGTGTTGACATACGGTGCGTATATGAAATACACATACGTTACGTATATCAAACTTGTAGGCTTAAAAAAAGCTGTATATCGAAAGGATGTTCCATGACCCGCATCGCTATATTTCCCGATGGTCGCCAGGACCTTTATGAACAAAACGGTTACTCGGCTGCCATTCGCTCCGGCGACCTTCTCTTTGTATCTGGGCAGGTTGGTAGCCGTGAAGACGGATCGCCCGAACCTGAATTCAAAGCACAGGTTGAACGCGCATTCGATAATCTGCGCAATGTATTGGCAGTGGCGGGCTGCACATTCGATAACATCGTGGACGTGACTACATTTCATACAGACCCGCAAAACCAGTTTACGACAATCATGGACGTGAAGGCGCGCATGTTTGCCGAGAAGCCGTATCCAAACTGGACCGCTGTGGGCGTCAACTGGCTTGCTGGTTTTGACTTCGAAATCAAGGTTATTGCGCGCATTCCGAACGCTTAAAAGTATTTCCAGCAAAAGTTGGAACCGGTTTTGTGTTCGGAAATGCGTAAAAACAAATAGTTACAGGGGTTCCAACGATTCAATATTAACTGGAGCCGCTGTAATGAATCGAAAACTCTGCGGACATAGTGTTGTCAGGCCTGCGACAATGCGGTGGCCGAATTTTCTGTCGTTTCCAGAAATTCCAGAGTAGAGCTTCCTCCAATTGCTAATGAGTTGTTGGGGTCAGCCATGGATCAGATGCTGCACGAAAAGAGCATCGTTTCCAGACCATTTGATGTGACGCATCGCATGGTGATGATGATCGCCGTGCCGATGACGCTGGCGGCTGTCACCACGCCTTTGCTCGGCCTTGTTGACATGGGCGTGGTCGGTCAGATGGGGCAGGCCGAACTGATTGGCGGATTGGCAATTGGCGCGCTAGTTTTCGATTTTCTGCTGACGATGTTCAGCTTCCTGCGCTCGGGCACGACCGGCCTTGTGGCACAAGCCATGGGTGCGGAGGACAAGGCAGAAGAACAGGCGATCTTCTGGCGCGCAATCATCATTGCAATCGTTGCGGGTTGTCTGATGATCCTGAGCTTGCCGCTTGTTCTCACTGTCGCGTCCGATTTTATTCATCCAACGCCTGCAACACAGGCTGCGATGGTAAGCTATGTTTCCATCCGCATGTTGTCGGCACCTGTGGCGCTGATCAATTATTCAGTGCTCGGTTTGCTGCTTGGCCGCGGGCAGGGCGTGCTTGGCTTGAGCCTCCAGGTGCTTATCAACGGCATTAACATTGTGCTGTGCATCGTGCTCGGTCTGGAACTGGGCTGGGGTGTCGAAGGCGTTGCCTGGGCGACAGTGACTGGCGAAACGGTGGCCGCTATTGTCGGGCTGTTCCTTGTTATGCGCCATTTTCACAAGCAAACGGGTCGCCACCCAGATATCAAGCACATTCTGCACAAGGCTGGTATTGTGCGGATGATCGCGCTCAATCGAGACATCATGATCCGCTCGATCCTGCTTTTGACGGCATTTGCTTTCTTCACGCGCGCGGGCTCGGAGCTTGGGCCAGTGACGCTTGCAGCAAATGCGGTGTTGATGAACTTCTTCCTCGTCTGTGGCTTCTTCCTTGATGGAATGGCGGCGGCGGTTGAGCAGATCGTCGGGCGTTCGGTCGGCGCGCGTCACAGCCCGGCTTTTGTGCGTGGTGCCAAGCTGACCTTCGTCTGGGGACTGGTCATGGCCAGCGCGATTGCGCTCATCCTGATGGTGTTTGGTGATGCGATTATTGGTCTGCTGTCGAAGGCCGAAGACGTGCGTGATGAGGCGATCAAATATCTGCCGTGGGCAGCACTGACAGGCCTCACGGGTCTTCTCGCTTTTCACATGGACGGCGTCTATATCGGCGCAACATGGTCGCGTGATATGCGCAACATGATGTTCTTCTCGCTGATATTCTTTTTGGTGGTGCTTTATGCAGCAAAGCCCATGATGGGAAATCACGGGCTTTGGTTGGCACTCAATCTGTTTTTATCGATCCGCGGCGTAACGCTTCTGACGCTGCTGCCGCGCAGATATCGATCAGAATTTTCCCGGAATTAATCCGGAAGGCGACGCGCGGCCCATTGCTTGGTATCGCGGTCACGCAGTTCGGCGATATTGGCAGCACCTTCGTTTTTCACAGCCTCTGAGAGGCCGCGCAGGATTTCTGACGCGAGGCCCGGACCGCGATAGATCATGCCGGTGTAAAGCTGGATGAGATCGGCACCAGCCTTGATTTTGGCGAGCGCTGTTTCGGCACTATCGATACCACCTACGCCGATCAGCGGCATGTCAGCGCCGACGCGTTCGCGCATACGGGCCAGAATGACTGTTGAACGCTCGAAAAGTGGTGCGCCAGAAAGACCACCGGTTTCTTCATGGTTCTCGGCACTTTTCAGGCCATGGCGTGAAAGCGTGGTGTTGGAAACGATAATGCCGTCGAGCTTCTGTGCTGTAGCTTCGGCCGCGATATCGTCCAGTTCTTCATTGCTGAGATCGGGTGCGATCTTGAGAAAGACAGGCCGCTTCAGCGTGCACATCTTGCCTTCTTCGTCGCGCGCTGCAAGCACGCGCGATAGCAGTTCGCGCAATGCCTCTCGCGACTGAAGGTTGCGCAGGCCGGGCGTGTTGGGCGAAGAAACATTGACGGTAAAATAGCGCGCAAGCTGATAGAACTTACGGATACCAGCCACATAATCGCCGATACGATCTTCAGCATCCTTGTTGGCACCGATATTGACGCCGACAATGCCGCTTTTGCCTGCACGTTGCGACAATTGCTTGAAAGCTGCATCGTGGCCTTCATTGTTGAAGCCAAGCCGGTTGATGACGGCGTGATCATCTGGCAGGCGGAAAATACGCGGGCGTGGATTACCGCTTTGCGGACGCGGGGTGATCGTGCCGACTTCTGTGAAGCCGAAACCGATTTTCAAAAGCGCATCCGGCACTTCGGCATTCTTGTCATAGCCTGCGGCCATGCCCAGCGGGTTCGGGAATTGCAGTCCTGCAATCTTAACCGAAAGCGCAGGGTCATTGGAGCGGTTGCATGTAACGATGCCGGTTTTAAGACCGGCAATGGACAAACCATGCGCCTGCTCGGCATCGAGCGAGAACAATGCACGTCGCCCGATAAGTTCAAAAAGCCCGCTCATTTATCCTCAAGCTCCGGAAAGATATGGAGACCATCTTTGTCGAGCGGCAAGGGCTCGACTTTTGTGACTGCCGACATTGGCAGCGCTGCATAAAGATGCGGAAAGAGTGCTCCGCCACGCGAGGCTTCATATTTCAGCGCATCGCCCAAACTGCTTGTAAGAAAATCCGCATCCACGCTCACAAGCAGCAGATCCGTTTGCCCGGCAAAGTGTTTGGCGGCTGTTTCCCGCACCTGTGTATAGGTAGAGAAATGGATATAGCCATCAGCAATATCAACCGGTGCCCCGGTAAAAATGCCAGCTTCTTCTGCCTGCGCCCAGAGATCGCGCGGGGCGATCTTGTAGATGGTCGTTTTGGTCATGGCAGCTCTCTAGACCGAATTAGTTAGAAAATCAAAGCATGACGTGTTCGTTTTTCTTGCATAGCTCCCATATGATGGGGGGAAGTTGAAAGCGCGTCACGAAAAGTGTGACACGGATTTCGGACAAGCTGCGCTTAGAACATGCGTTAAAGGAGATCGAAACATGTCTGGCAAAACCATCCCGTTATTTCGCACACTAGCCGCTGTTTCATTGCTGGGTACAAGCTTTGCAGCAAGCGGTGCTCATGCTGAGGAAAACGGGCGCTATCGCCTTGAAGGCACCGAAACCGGTTACGTGCGGCTCGATACTCGCACCGGCGCATTGTCGGTTTGCAACGAGCAGCAGGGGCAGCTTATCTGCAAGATGGCGACCGAGGATCGAGAAGCTTACGAAAATGATATTTCCGATTTGCAGGATCGGGTGAAGAAGCTTGAGGGCAAGGTTACAGCTCTTGAAGCAGGTGGTGCATCTGCTTCTGCATCCAAGCTGCCAACAGATGCGGAGTTCGAGCAGTCTCTTGGCTATATGGAGCGTTTCATGCGTCGTTTCATGGATGTAACGAAGAGTTTCGACAGCGAGACCGATAAGCCCGCAGAGGGTGCGGCACCCGCTCAATAGAAGGGGGCATTTTTGCGGGACGGCTCTAACTAATTGATAATAGGGTAGACCTTGCGCGCTAACTATGAAAATGCTTGCCTTCCCCTGTGTGTTACCTCCAATTATGAGGGTAACAGCAGGGGAGGATGGTCCGGCAATGCAGGGCTGGGGTATTATAGGCGCGGCCTTTTTATATTTGTTGATGCTGTTTGCGGTTGCAAGCATCGGCGACAGGCGCGCCGCTCGCTGGAGCAGCGCTCCACGCCCCTATATTTATGCACTCAGCCTCGCGGTTTACTGCACATCGTGGACATTCTTCGGCTCCGTCGGCCTTTCGGCCCAACGAGGGCTTGAGTTTTTGGGCATCTATATCGGCCCGATTCTCGTCTTCACGCTTGGCAATCGCCTCTTGCGCCACATCGTGCGGTTGGCGAAGTCAGAACACATCACCTCCATCGCTGATTTTTTGGCCGCTCGCTATGGCAAGAGCTTTGGCGTGGCCTCTCTTGCTACCTGTATCGCAGCCGTCGGCTCCATTCCTTATATTGCGCTGCAACTCAAAGCCGTTTCTGGCAGCGTCGGGTTGGTGATGGAGCATTACGGCTCGGCTTTTGACCCAGCCTCTTTTGTTTTTGGCGATATTTCTTTGCCGGTGGCGGCTGTTCTGGCTGTCTTTGCCATTCTGTTCGGCACACGCCACACAGATGCGACCGAACATCAGAACGGCCTGATTCTGGCTGTTGCACTTGAATCGGTGATCAAGCTTTCCGCATTTCTTGCAGTTGGTTTTGCCTGCACGTTCTTTGTTTTCGGCTCACCGGGAGAATTGATCGAGAAGATTTCGCAATCTCCTGCGGCCCTTGAGGCCTTTCATTATGAAACCTCAATCGGTACGTGGATCGTGCACACAACGCTGAGTGCTGCCGCTATCATCATGCTGCCGCGCCAGTTTCATGTGACGGTTGTCGAAAGCCGCAGTGAAAAAGAATTGCGCACCGCCTCCTGGCTGTTTCCGCTTTATCTGATCCTGATCAATATTTTCGTTTTCCCGATTGCACTCATCGGCGTCATGACGCTTGGCAATACAGTCAGTGGTGATCTCTATGTGTTGGCACTGCCACTGTCAGCTGGTGCGCACTGGCTTGCGCTGATAGCCTTTCTCGGCGGGCTTTCGGCGGCGACAGCGATGGTCATCGTCGCTTGCGTGGCGCTGGCGATTATGATCTCCAATCACCTTGTGCTGCCGCTTATAATTCGCAGGCTCGCTGTTCGTCATCCGACGGAACAGCGTGATCTGACGATGATCATTCTCAATACGCGGCGACTGACGATTATCGGCATTCTGGCGTTGGCATTCGTCTATTACCGCATGGCGTCTAATAATATCCACCTCGCGTCCATCGGCCTTATATCTTTTGCAGCTATTGCACAGTTCATGCCCTCGTTCATCGGTGGGTTGTTCTGGCGCAACGCCAATGGACGTGGCGCAATGCTCGGCTTGTCGGCAGGGTTTCTCATCTGGGCCTATACGTTGCTTCTGCCAACCATGGCTCCAGAAGATGCGGAGATATTGCGCGAAGGCTTTCTTGGCTTTACCGCATTAAGACCTGAAGCCTTGTTTGGCACAGATGCTTTGCCTCTGACCAATGGCGTCATGTGGAGCCTTGCGGCTAACACCTTGTTCTACATTCTTGGGTCGCTTTCACGTGCTTCAACACCGCTTGAACGCATTCAGGCGAGCATTTTCCTGCCGCGCTATTTCATTGGTACACCGACCCTCAAGCGTTTTCGGACAACGGTTACGGTCGCAGAACTCAAAGCGACTATGGCTCGCTATCTGGGGGGCGAACGTGTTGAGCGTGCTTTCCTGCGTTTTGAAGGACGAGAGCAACGCAGGCTCGATCCCGGCATGACGGTGGACACGCCGTTGATCCGTTACGCCGAGCAATTGCTGGGAACGGCAGTTGGTTCCTCGTCGGCCCGCCTCGTCCTGTCTTTGCTACTTCAACGCAACGATGCTTCTGCGCGTGACGCAAGGCAATTGCTTGACGATGCTTCCGTCGCCCTGCAACAAAATCGTGACCTCCTGCAAATTGCGCTCGATCAGATGGATCAGGGCATAACGGTACTCGACAAGGATCTGCGGTTGACATGCTGGAACCGTCAGTTCCGTGCCCATTTTGATCTGCCGGATGAAGTGATGCAGGTTGGGATTCCGGTGTCCGAGATTGTCGAACATCTGGCCAGCAGCGGCGATCTTGCCGTCAATGCGCAAAACTCGGCCATACGATCCCTTGCAACTCTCAGACAGCCATGGCGGATGACTTTAAAATCGACCGGAAAGGTGCTGGAGATCAACTCCAACCCCATGCCGGATGGCGGACTTGTCGCGACCTATACAGACATTACTGCCGAAGTTGAGGCCGATCTGATGCGCCAGAAGGCGGCTGAGGTGCTTGAACAGCGCGTCGCTGACCGCACTGCCGAACTAACGCATGTGAACCAGAAGCTTGCAAAGGCACAATCCGCAGCCGAAGAAGCAAACCTTGGCAAGACACGGTTTCTGGCAGCAGCTGGCCACGACATTCTGCAGCCACTCAATGCAGCACGGCTTTACAGTACGGCGCTAACAGAAAAGCTTGGACGTGCGGAAACCAGCCAGCTCGCCCGCAACATCGATTCTTCACTTGAATCGGTTGAGGCCATTCTGGGAATGGTGCTCGATATATCGCGGCTCGATACGGGTGCGCTCAAGCCAGAAGTCTCGGTGTTCCGTCTCGATAAGCTTTTAAGCCAAATTGCGACGGACTTCACACCAATGGCTCGGAAAAAAGGCCTTAAACTGCGCGTTGTGCCTTCGAGCATTGTGGTGAAGACAGACCGCAACATGCTGCGACGCCTCATCCAGAATCTGGTTTCAAACGCAATCAAATATAGCCGCAAGGGTGGCATTCTGTTTGGTGTTCGCCGACGTGGCAATTTCATTGAGCTGCAAGTGCTTGATACCGGTATCGGTATCCCGCAGCCGAAGCTGAAACTGGTTTTCCGTGAGTTTACACGTCTTGATGAAGGCATGCGTGAGGCGGAAGGACTTGGGTTGGGCCTTTCCATCGTTGATCGTATTGCCCGTGTTCTGTCGCTGCCCTTGACGCTATCCTCAACGCCTGGAAAGGGCAGCGTTTTCTCGCTGCGCATTCCGATCAGCGCAGCACCTGCTCCCATCGAAGAGGTTGCAAGTCGTAAGGGCATAAAGCGCGCATCAAGCCTCACTGGCCTTGATGTGCTTTGTATCGACAATGACGCCAATATTCTGGCTGGGATGGAAACGCTTCTGCTTGGTTGGGGGTGCAATGTCACCACTTTGCGCAGAGGAGCTGAGTTGAAGGTATTTTGCATCGAGCGCGAAGTCGCCCCCGATGTTATCGTGGCAGATTATCATCTCGACAATGAAAACGGGCTGGACATGATCGGTTTTGCGCGGGAAAGCTTCAAACAAGAAATTTCGGCTATTCTGCTGACAGCCGACCGCTCCAAAGAAGTTCGCAAACGGGCTGACGACGAAAATGTCATTGTCTTGCACAAGCCATTGCGTCCGGCAGCTCTGCGTTCGCTACTATCGAGCGCGCTACATCAACGTGAAGGTGCTTCCAGCCGCCCAACAGCTGCAGAATGACTTTATAGCTTTTCCCGTAAAAGCGCGAAGCGGTGTGCGTAGGATAATGAGTAAAGACAAATAAAGCATGTTTCCCAAAAGTGGGAATCGGTTTTGGGAGAAAGACATGCTTAAAAACAAAGAATTAAAGCGTGTCACATGGATATTGTAAAACGCGGCACGCTTTAGTTTCAGCTGGCTTCTGAAGTCAGTGCGTCGTTGCCAATCCGCGATAAAAGAATGACCGCCTGTGTGCGACTATCAACGCCGAGTTTTTGCAGAACAGCAGAGACATGTGCTTTGACCGTCGCTTCTGATACATTCAGTTCGTAGGCGATCTGCTTGTTGAGCAGGCCTTCGGCAAGCATGGTCAGTACGCGTGTCTGCTGGGGGGTAAGTGTTCTTATCTTGTTGATGAGCGCTTCGATTTCAGGGTCGTGCGCCTGATCGAGGTCGATATCGGATGGTGTCCAGATATCGCCTGCAATAACTGCGTGTACTGCTTCGCCGATAGTTTCCATGCTTGCGGATTTCGAGATGAAGCCAGATGCACCAAGCTCGACGGCGTGCCTGATGGTTGCAGTGTCATCAGTGGCCGAGACGATAATGATCGGTAATGCAGGCTGAAGTGCTTTCAACGTGACCAGGCCAGAAAGGCCAGTCCCGCCGGGCATGGTCAAATCAAGCAAAAGCAAATCGATATCGTCGCGTTCTACGACCAGCTTTTTCGCTGCATCGAAATCGCCGACTTCGAGGATTTCTGCTTCTTCAGGAAGGCTCGACAGAACCTGTCGCAACGCACCTCTGAAAAGCGGATGGTCGTCAGCGATGATGAATTGCATAAGCCTCGCACGCCATTCTGAAAGTCCTCCCCATGTGCTGCACTTTACATGCAGCTCTTCCGTTTTATGCCGTTTTTCGTTCCGGGCAACCAAAAATAGCGTTGCTTAGCTGGATTCATATGTCGCATTGCCGCCTTCTGGCCGCATTATGTGCTAATTTTAATTATGAACGAGAGCATTCCCAGTAAAACTAAGAATGCTCTAGCGGGAACGAAAAGGCACTATATGACGCGCAATACGCTTTATCCGGAAATTCAGCCCTTCAAGGAAGAGATGCTGCAGGTTTCGTCATTGCACCGCATCCATGTCGAGCAGTGCGGCAATCCTGATGGTAAACCTGTTGTCATGATCCACGGTGGGCCGGGCGGCGGCATCACGCCCGCAATGCGACGCCTGCATGATCCAGAGAAATACCGTATCATTCTTTTCGATCAGCGCGGCTGCGGTCGCTCGACGCCACATGCAGAACTGCGCGAGAATACCACCTGGGACTTGGTGGCCGATATGGAGCATATTCGCGCGCATCTGGGCATAGAGAAGTGGCAGGTTTTCGGTGGTTCATGGGGTTCGACGCTGGGCCTTGCCTATGCTGAAACCCATCCAGAACGCGTGTCGGAAATCATTCTGCGCGGCATTTTCATGGTGCGCCGGTTTGAAGTTGACTGGATGTATTCCAATGGTGCGAGCATCATTTTCCCCGATCACTTCGAGACCTATCAAGAGCATATCCCTGAAGAAGAGCGCGGCGATATGATCGCAGCTTACTACAAGCGTCTGACCGACCGAGATCCGCAGGTGCAGCTTGCAGCCGCTCGCTTGTGGGCGCGGTGGGAAGGTTCGGTGCTTTCGGTGCAGCCCGATCCCGCTCGCGTTGAAGCCTTTGGCGAAGATCATCACGCCATCGCTTTTGCGCGTATCGAATGCCACTACTTCCAGAACCGTGGTTTCCTTGACAGCGACGATCAGCTTCTGCGGAATGTTGAACACATCCGGCAGATTCCGGGCGTAATTGTCCATGGCCGCTATGATATCTGCACGCCATTTATCAATGCATGGCAGCTCAAGAAGATGTGGCCGGAGGCTGATCTCAAAATCGTTGAAGACAGCGGTCATGCGGTGACCGAACCCGGTATTACGCATGAATTGATTGAAGCAACCAAGCGTTTTGCTGCTTAAGCTTCTTAAGGAGGCGCATCTTTTGCGCCTCCAGCTCCAAAACATCAGCAAACTCAGAAAAATACACCTCTAAACGGTGCATTTTGCATAGTTCATCTTTTCTTTGGGTATTTTAGCCTACAAACTAGGGAGTGAACATTTGTGATCCTCCCCGATCCCATCGGTTCATCGTATAGATTTTATCTGGCGAACCTTATCCGCAGCAAAGACGGCCCGGTTTAAGTTCGTGTTCGAGAGGGATACAGGCTAATGTTGAAAGAATTCAGAGAATTTGCTCTCAAGGGCAACATGGTCGATCTGGCCATCGGTGTTATCATTGGCGGGGCGTTCGGTGGCCTCGTCAATTCTATCGTCAATGACATCATCATGCCGATCATCGGTTTGCTGACGGGCGGTATCGATTTCTCCAACATGTATATCCAGCTTGCTGGCGATCCGAAGGGAACGCTTGCTGCAGCCCGTGAAGCCGGTGCGACCATCGCTTACGGCAACTTTGTCACGCTGCTTATCAACTTCCTTATCATTGCATGGGTTTTGTTCCTCGTCGTCAAAGGCATGAACAGGCTCAAGAAAAAGGAAGAAGCCAAGCCGGAAGCCGCTGCAGAACTGCCACGCGACGAAGTGTTGCTGGCTGAAATCCGCGATCTTCTCGCAAAGCAGAGCAAAGCCTGATTTTTCCAGAACAGTCGACAAAGGACGGAGCCTTTATGGCTCCGTTTTTTTGTGCGCTCATTCCCAAAGACGATAGTTGGTTAGACCCATCAATGCGGTTGATCGGATCATCACAAAATGCCGCGTGATTTCATGATTGCGCCTTGCTAAGCAGGTGTAATCAAATTCGAATTTTATGTGGGAACAAATGACGCTTATCGCCAATCTCCGCCGTGAAGCAGCTCAATCACCTGAAAGCGGCATCGTTGCCGTAGCCAATCACGGTCGTGGCAAAGAGGGCCTGATTCCGTTGTGGGTCGGGGAGGGTGATCTGTGTACGCCTGATTTCATTCGGGAGGCGGCGCAGAAGGGAATTGCCGACGGCGAAACCTTCTACACATGGCAGGCTGGTATTCCTGATCTGCGTGAAGCACTTGCTCGCTACCATGCGCGCCATTTTGCGCAGTCCTTCAAACCAGAAAATTTCTATGTAACTGGTTCGGGCATGCACGCCATTGAAATGGCGCTGAAGGCAACAACGGGTGCTGGCGAAGAAGCGATTTATCTGTCTCCAGCCTGGCCGAATTTTGTCGGCGCAGCTGGACTTGCCGGCGCGGTTCCAGTGCCGGTGGAACTCGAGTTCGGAGCCAATGGCTGGCTGCTTGATCCTGAAAAGATTGCGAGCGCCATCACGCCACGCACGCGCGCAATGTTCATCAATACGCCATCCAACCCGACGGGTTGGACTGCGGATCGCGAAACGCTGCGCTTTATTCTCGATCTGGCGCGTGAGAAGGGCCTCTGGATCATAGCCGACGAGATTTACACTCACTTCTATTACGGTGGGGGGCGTGCTCCGTCTTTCATGGATATCATGGAACCCGACGACCGCATCATCTTCGTCAACTCGTTCTCAAAGAACTGGGCGATGACTGGCTGGCGCGTGGGCTGGATGACCGTGCATCCTTCGATTGGCCCCGTCGTTGAAAACATGATCCAGTATTCCAATTCGGGTGTCGCGCAGTTCATGCAGCGTGGTGCGGTTGCAGCACTCGATCATGGCGATGATTTCATTGCCATGCAGGTGGAACGCGCGCGCTCAACGCGAGATCACCTGTGTGCTAGTTTGCAAAGCACAGGAAAAGTACGTCTGACACCGCCGCAGGGCGCATTTTATCTGTTCTTCGGTGTGGATGGTGTGAAGGATTCGGTCAAAGCTGCAATCGACATGGTCGACAATGCTAATGTGGGCCTCGCACCGGGTAGTGCATTCGGGCTTGGCGGCGAGGGCTTCTTCCGCCTCTGCTTCTGCCGTGATCCGCAGCAGGTGGATGAGGCCGCGGCAAGGCTGGTTCGCTGGATCAACAATCTCTGAAGCGCATCCCGCAAAGTGTGAAACGATTTTCGCGCAAGATGCGTGTCCAAAATAAAAAAGGCCGGTGAAACCGGCCTTTTTCAATTTCCTACGACTGCGTTTATCAGCCGCCTGCTTTTGAAACCATCAGCGGAATAACGCGGTCGGAGTTTGCAGCCTTCGGCGCATCCGGTTCGGCAAATGGAATGCCGAGCGTATTCCATACTTCCAGCAACGCATCTTTGAGGCCGTCGATCAGCAGGTCGTCATGCAATGGCGACGGTGTGATGCGAAGACGCTCTGTGCCGCGTGGCACAGTTGGATAGTTGATCGGCTGGATATAGATGCCATGCACGTCGAGCAGACGGTCGCTGGCTTTCTTGCACAGTTCCGGATCGCCAACCAGAATTGGTACGATGTGGGTTTCAGACGGCATGACCGGAAAACCGGCAGCCAAAAGAACATCCTTGGCGCGCTGCGACTGACGCTGCTGACCATCGCGCTCAACTTGCGAGACTTTCAGGTGGCGGATCGCAGCGGTCGCGGAAGCTGCTACTGCCGGCGGCAGAGAAGTTGTGAAGATGAAGCCCGGTGCATAGGAGCGAACGGCGTCGATGATAGCGCGTGAACCGGTAATGTAACCGCCCAATGCGCCGAATGCTTTTGCAAGCGTGCCTTCGATAATGTCCATGCGGTGTGCAAGGCCGTCGCGTTCCGTGATTCCACCGCCGCGCACGCCATACATGCCAACTGCATGAACTTCATCGATATAGGTCATGGCATTATACTTGTCGGCCAGATCGGCAATCTTCTCGATTGGCGCGATGTCGCCATCCATCGAATAGACAGATTCGAACACGATCAGCTTGGCGCGGGAATGGTCCGCAGCCTTGAGAAGTTGTTCCAGGTGCTCGACGTCATTGTGACGGAAAATCTTCTTTTCTGCACCCGAACGACGCACACCTTCGATCATCGAAGCGTGGTTGAGTTCGTCAGAAAGGATCAGGCAGTTTGGAAGCAAACGTGCAATGGTCGAAATCGATGCTTCGTTGGACACAAAACCGGACGTGAAGACGAGGCCAGCTTCCTTGCCATGCAGGTCAGCAAGTTCGGCTTCAAGTTCTACAAGTGGGTGATTGTTGCCCGAAATATTGCGAGTGCCGCCTGCGCCGGAGCCGGTGCTGTTGGCGGTATCGCACATCGCCTGGATGACGTCAGGATGGTGCCCCATGCCCAGATAGTCGTTAGAGCACCAGACGGTGATCTCACGTGCAATACCATTGTTGCGCCAGGTAGCTCGGGGGAAACGTCCAACAATGCGCTCAAGATCGGCAAAAACGCGGTAACGCTTCTCGGCGTGCAGCTGGTCGATCGCTTCTTCAAAAAACCGGCGATAGTCCATTATACGCTCCTTGTTACTGCTCTAGTACCGCTTTTGCGTGATTGCGTCCATGGCGCAATGACGGGCAATTTGCCACGCTTTCGTGAAACTGCATTGATCAAAATCAAACAAATAGCGGGTTTTCAGGCAGTGGGCGAAAAAGTTGGTTATTTCGTCATCAGGCGGAAAATGAATTTTGGCGCCAAATCTCTGCGGCGGACATAAACGCGCGGCATGCCAAAGGGGTCATCGCTTGCACGCGCCCGTGCATGAACGGTCGTTGTCGCAGTTTCAAAACCGGCGTCGCGGCACATGTCGCGGTGAATCTGGTGGTTCCCGCCATAGGGATAAGCGAAGTTTGTCACTTCCGATCCCAATATGTCTTCAAGCATGGTCTTGGACTGCACGATCTGTCGGCGAGCTTCCTCTTCCGGGGTGTTTTCCAGATTAACATGGTCGACCGTATGCGCGCCAACTTCATGGCCCAAGGCGGCCCATTCGCGCATCTGTGTCACAGACATGCAGGGTGTTAAGGGAACACCCATGGACTGATCCCAGATATTGCTGCCGCCAATCTGATTGGCGACAAAGTAATTCGTTGCGGTGAAGCCGAATTCCGCAAGGACTGGCAGGGCATTCTCATAATTATTGAGAAACCCGTCATCAAAGGTGATGACTGCAACCTTCCCTGTTTTCTCGCCCTTGATATAGGGCATGGCATTTCGCAGCGAGAGGCCCTGATAGCCGAGCCGCTTCAGCCATGCCATCTGGCTGCGAAACTTGTCCGGATGAACCCAAAGTCCGCGAAACGGGATCTTCTTGTGCGGCAGAGGGGCAATCTGGTGATAAAGAAGAACAGGGACCGCCATTTGTCTCACTTCGATCTTGAGGAGAACCCGCGCACGCGCATCCGGTAGATGGGACGGAGGATTTCCCTTTTAAGCTTATCGGAAAAGGATTTCTTGTGCTGAATGGTCGTGCCGCCAAGCTGCGCAGAAATTTCTTTCACGCCACCGGGAATGACTGCGAGCGGCTGCAAATCAGTAACCCATCGCATCTGGATTGTTGTGTCGACAGGGCGATCAAACTGTTCGGTGATCGCAAGCAGCTTTTTTGCAGCATCGAAGCTTACAAGCTGTGCGACCATACCGAGCCCAATCGGGTTTGGAATGATAATACGCACCTGATTGTTACGGAAAACTTCGCGCCCAACCTCACGGTCATCGCGGAAGGTAAAACGTACGAAGCCGCCCGGCTCGAAATGATTGCCGGCCGCGTGGAAGGCAGCATTGAAAACATCAGTGAGTTCAATATCGTCTTCGATGATGAAGCCCGCGTCGAGCTGCTGGTCGACGATCGCCTGCCATGCTTTGCGATGGGACAAGAAGCAGGCAATTTCGTTTTTGCTAAGCTCAAACGGATAACGGGGCGCATGAAGTTGCCGCTTGTAAACGCGGCTTATCTCGGCGCCTGTGAGGACGTGGCTATCCACAGCGTCGATTACTTCCGTTTTTACCGGCAATTCGTGAATGAGCTTTTCCACTTGCGGCTTGCGATCAGTCGCGCGCGCTAAATGAATGATGAAAGCCTTGATGTTCATGTAAAACCTAAGCGCGCGAAAAGTAATTTCAGCCGAAGCGGCGTTCTATATCTGCTATGCGCATGATTTTCGCAAGTCACACTTATTAGCCTACTTTATGTAGACGTCCTGCGGCGATTTTTTCTTCAATCCACTTTCGTTCGGCATTCCAGTCGTGGCGCTTCCAGCCTTCCCAGCTAAAGCCGCAAATTTTGATATCCCAGTCAGGTAAGGAATATTTGCGCAAGACGAGCCAGATGCCAAAAAAACCGGTGCTGGGGAAGACTTCTTTCATCCGATCGGCACCAATGCCAAGCTCGTCGCAAACGGCAAAATAATCCTGCGAAGGCATGATGCGGATTTTCTTGCCAGCACGGCCGAAATAGTCAATCGCCTCATTGGTCCAGTCAGCGCGACGACCCTTGAGCCGTGATAGAATGTTTGGGTGGTGATGGAACCGCTTGATGATGCTCGGGTGGAAGGCAAACAGCACTTCCGGCGTATTTCGGACAATTTCCGAATTGATGAAGGTTGGATCCTTGATCCATTGCTCCATCTGTTTGCTCGACGTGGCGAGCATGAGCATGTCAGTCTTTTTGCCACTCATTCCAAGAGAGACGCGTGGTTCATTGAAACGAAGGACAAGATCGGCGGCGTCAATTTCGGCGGACAAATCACGGTCCAGCGGACCATTGCCGACAATAAATATCGTTTTGTTCATACGTTGGGGAATCTTATCCTGTTAAGCCAATTAAATAGATTTAATTAAAATTCGAAGATTACAAGTTTCTAAGCCTCTCCCAACAGCTGTGAGGCCAGTTTTGACGATCACTTTTGTCGCGCAGGCTAGCGAACTGCGTTACTTATATATCCTCGTAAGGTCGCAGGTTTGGCATTGCAGCCATGCAGTTTATGCACTTCTCAAAACGATTAAAAAGGCGGAAGCTTCATATCGGGAGGAAGGCAAAAGCTTAGCGCTTTCACAGCGCGGCACATAAGGGGATACCACCATGAACCACCTTCGTACCCAGTTTTCCCGTTGGATGCAGTATCGCGAAAACCTGCGCGAACTCAGCGGCTGCAGCGACCGCGAGCTTTATGATCTCGGCCTGTCACGCACAGATATCCGCCGCGTTGCACACGAGGCTGCTTTCGCCTGATTTCTCAGGCGAAACTTTCTCCACGCAGTCTGCTGGTTTCAAACCTCACCTGGCCGCTTAAAACGGATGTGGATATTATCATCCGCAAGATCAAAGCCCGCATAGTTGCGCTGGAAGGCGATGAGGGCATCATTGACGCCTTTTGAATAATCGTCTTCCTGCACTTCAACGTGGTGTCGGTAAATGATCCTGTCGTCTTTGTAGAATATAACCTGACCTTCCATGATGGCCTCCTCTTAAAGCCGTATGGGTGATGAGAGCCTATAGCTCCCTTTATGTCGGTGTATTCAATTGAGATAGGCGAAAAAGCCCAGGTTTCAAGCCTTGTTGCTGCTGTTTTCGCTCTTGCACAGTGTGAGCCAGGCCCGTGCCGCATGGGATAAAAATGCGCCTTTTCGCCAGATCAGGGCCATGTCCCAGTTCAGTTCTGCGTCTTTGATTTTATGGATGCGGACATCGCGATGCTTGCGCTGTTCGGCGATCATCTGTGGCAGAAAGCCGATACCCATACCTGCTGCAACCAGCTCCACGATAAAATCAATCTGGCTGGAACGCATGGCAATGTGTGGGGACAGTCCTTGCGAATGACATGCATCGAGAATGATGTGATTGAGGGCAAAGCCGCTTTCGAAAAGAATGAAGGGCTGGCTGGCAATGTCGTGCAGAGGGATGCCGTCATTGTCGGTGAAGCTGTGGTTGGCGGGAAGCAGGGCCACCACGGGCTCACAACGAACGGCCTGCCACTCGAAGCTGCTTTCGACGGACAGAAGCGAAGCGGCAAGCTCGATATCACCTGCAAGCAGCAATTCTTCCAGTCGCCTGCTGCCATGCTCGACGAGCTGAATGTCGATGTCAGGATAGAGCTTGGTAAAGGTGGCAAAGACTGGGGCGAACAGAACGCTGGAGCCGATGGGTGGCAATCCGAGGCGCAAAAGACCGCGCTTCAACCCGCGCAACTCGCCAAGCTCAGTCAGCATGTCGTCTTTTTCTGTCAGTATGGCCAGTGCACGTCGATAAACGATTTCACCTGCACTTGTCAGGCGGGGAGGGGTGGCTTCGCGATCGAGCAAGATGATCTCAAGTTCATCTTCGAGCTGACGCACCGTCTTGCTGACGGTGGATTGCGTGGCATTGATCGTGCGGGCCGCAGCGGAAAAGCCGCCCTGCCGCACCACTTCCACGAATGCCTGAAAGCCACGTAAGTTCATAAGCTATTCTATAATGGAATAGCTGCAATGAAATCAATTCATTTCTGGAATATCAATTCAGCGCCTATAGTGTTTTCACAAATACCAGCATTGGAACACAATCATGAATGCCCATAACCTGATGATCCGCTTTCGCTATGCGCTGCACAACAGCCGCTTGATGCAGATTGCGACGCTGGTCGGCTTCTGGTTGGCGGGTGAAGCATTTGTTCGTTTAAGCGGTCTGCCGCTGCCGGGTGGCATTGTTGGTATGGCACTGGTTTTGGCCCTGCTTTTGAGTGGCCGTGTAAGCCTTTTCAGCATGAAGCGCGGTGCAGAATGGTTTCTGGCAGAGATGCTGCTGTTCTTTGTGCCTGCCGTTCTGGCAGTTCTGGAGCATCAGGAGTTGCTTGGTATGCTGGGCGTTAAGATTATGGCCGTCATTCTGGTTGGCACTCTGACCGTTATGACTGTGACTGCACTGACAGTAGACTTCTGCTACCGGCTGAGCGCACGCTATGCCACTAAGTAATCCTTATGTGGCGACACTGTTCTGGTCTGCTGCCACAATCCTTCTCTATCTTGCTGCAAAGCGCGTTTATCGCCGCTTTCCCATGTGGTGGTTGACGCCGCTTGCCATTACGCCGCTGTTGCTTATGGCTCTTCTCATTGGTCTCAATGAAAACTATCGCGGCTATTTCAGTGCAACGCATTGGCTGGTCGCACTGCTTGGGCCTGCGACGGTGGCTTTCGCCATTCCGATCTATCAGCAGCGCGCAACCATTCGTCGCTATTGGCCGGTTTTGTTGGTTGGTGTTGTGGTCGGCAGTTCGTCCGCGATGTTTTCAGCCTGGGGTCTTGCGCAGCTTCTTGGTCTGAACGATGCAATAAGCCTCAGCCTTATGCCGCGCTCCATGAGTACGCCTTTCGCCATGACGGTTTCCGGTGATATTGGCGGTACACCCGATTTGACAGCCATTTTCGTGGTGCTGACCGGCGTATTTGGCGCGGCGCTCGGCGAAGTCATGCTCAACTGGCTGCCACTTCGTTCAGCTCTTGCGCGCGGCGCGCTGTTCGGTATGGGCGCACATGGCGCAGGTGTAGCCAAGGCGCATCAAATCGGCAGCGAGGAAGGCTCGATTGCCGGACTCGTCATGGTTCTGGTCGGATTGGTCAATGTTCTGGCTGCACCATTCATCGCCCAGCTTCTCTGAGTTGCTGATTTTTCAGCATATTTTTTATAATATGCTCATTATATAAGCATATTCATCCCGCTTCTGTTTCTGCAATAATCTTAAGCATCGGCGTATTTGCATAACTGATATGCGTTATTGGCCGTTGTTGAATAAAGAGGCTGCGGGTATTCATTGGTCATCGGGTTCACTCCTCCTCCCAGAACCCGATGACGGATACGGCACTCCTCCTCCCAGCCGTATTCAAGATCAGGCCGCGCATCCTCCTCCCGCGCGGCCTTTTTCTTTTTCTGATCCCCCAATATCCTGATCTGTTAACGGTGCGTCGCCGCATCGCCATATGGGCAAGCGTGGTGATGTAAACTATCTCTCGTGCAACTTCACATTTGCGGTGATTGTCTCCGTCTGAGAGACTTGCCGCTACGAAACGCGGGAGATTGCAATCATGACCAGCGGTATCCATCACCTCACGCTGATTACGCGCAAGGTTCAGGCCAATGTCGATTTCTATGCTGGCTTTCTTGGCCTGCGCATTGTCAAACAGACAGGTGGATTTGAAGATGCGGAGCAGCTGCATCTGTTCTATGGCGATCATTCCGGCACGCCGGGCTCCCTGATCACTTTCCTTGTTTGGGAAGATGGCGCAAAGGGCCGAGTCGGGCATGGTCAAGTGAGCGAAATCGCTCTTGCTATTGACCGCACCTCGGTCGGCTTTTGGCTGGAGCGGGCACTACGCTATCACGTGCAGTCTGAAGGTCCTGTGCAGGAATTTGGCGAACCGGTACTGCGTCTGCGCGATCCTGATGGTGTTATCGTCAAGCTGGTCGGCAGCGATCTTGCAGCCAATGATGCATGGGTTTCAGGCGATATTCCTGCGGAACATGCGGTCCGCCGGATACGCTCGGCGACCATTTTGTCGGAGACACCAGAACAGACAATTGGCTTCATTGAACGCTATTTTGGTTTTCGCGCTCAGGCCAGGGAAGGCACAATCGATCGTCTGGTTTCCGATTCAGGCGATGTGATTGACGTGCGCGACGCAAGTGGCTTTTGGCCGGGTATTCCCGGAACGGGCATTGCCGACCACGTGGCATTTCGTGCGGCTACAACGCAGGATGTGACAACACTGGAAAAGGAGCTTTCAAAACTCAATTCCAGTGAAGTGAACGTGCATGATCGCAAATACTTCACGTCGCTCTATGTTCGCGAGCCGGGCGGAACCCTGTTTGAATTTGCCACCGATACTCCCGGGTTCACGTTGGATGAACCGGTGGAAACGCTGGGTCAGGTTCTGTTCGTACCGCCGGGCAACGAGCATCAGGCGGATGCGATCCGAGCTCGCATGCCGCAATTTGGCTTGCCGGGTGAGGAGCGGGTGATCTATCGCGACTTGCCTTTTGTGCACCGTATCCACCAGCCGGAAAATCCAGATGGGACTACGCTTATTCTGTTGCACGGCACAGGCGGTAATGAAAACGACCTCATGCCGCTTGCTCGTCTGGTTGCACCACGTGCAACGCTTCTCGGCGTTCGCGGACGCAGCACGGAAGAGGGTATTCAGCGCTGGTTTCGCCGTTTCGACCTGAAACGGTTCGATCAGGAGGACATTAGGTCTGAGGCAGAGGCTTTCGAGGCTTTCGTTCAAGGTGCAATTGCGGCTTACCGTATCGACCCCGAGCGGACTGCGTTCATTGGCAACTCCAATGGCGCCAATATGCTCGCGGCCTTCATGCGGCTGCATCCGCATGTCATACGCAAAGCCGTGTTGCTGCGTGCTATGGACGTTTTGGAAGAGCAGCCGATTGCTGATCTTTCGGATGCCAAGATACTGTTGCTCAATGGAATAGGCGATCCGTTTGGCGATGCGTCGGGCAAACTCGCACAGGCATTGCGAACCGATGGAGCTGAACTCGATATCCGTTCCGCTAAAGGTGGCCATGGTGTGACTGCTGAAGATGTCCGTATGGCAGGTGAGTGGCTACAGCAAAAGCTGTGACACGATTGTGTTAGATAAAGAAAAGGGCCGCCGGATAAATCCGGCGGCCCTTTTTGTTGGTTTAATCCAGTGGCTTCAGGCCCTTTTCAATCGCCTGCCTTTTTCCTTCCAGAAAGGGTGGCAGTGACAGGCTTTCTCCAAGGCTTTCGAGAGGTTCATCGACTGCAAAGCCGGGACCATCTGTTGCAATCTCAAACAACACACCATTGGGTTCGCGGAAGTAGAGCGAGCGGAAGTAATAACGCTCGACCTCGCCGCTGGATGGAATGCGCAGTGCGCGCAGACGATCCACCCATTCCTGCATGGTTTCCTGATCCGGTGTGCGGAACGCAACGTGATGCACGGCACCTGCGCCCTGACCAGCCGGTGACAGGTTCGGCTGCACAGCGATATGGAGTTCTGCGCCGGCACCGCCTGATCCCATTTCAAACACGTGGACATGTCCTTCGCCATCGGGCGAAGCATAGTCACCGGCTTCACGCATGTTCATTACCTTTTCCAGCACGATTTTTGTCGGTGCCAAATCAGGAACGCTCAGCGTAATGGGGCCAAGGCCACGTATCTGCCGCTCGGCAGGAACAGGACTTTTCTCCCAGCTATGTGCCGCACCGATGCCTCCATCATCGGTCAAACGCAGGCGCTGACCCTCAGGGTCCTCGAAATCAAGCACTGCGCGACCAGCAATCTCGAATATATCACCAGTTTCGATGCCTTTCTCCTTGAGGTGGTTGCGCCACCAGTCGAGGCTTTCAACGCCATTTACACGCAATCCGGTGCGGGAAACGCTATGCGTGCCGCGCCGTTCTCGCTGCACTGGCCAGTCGAAGAAGGTGATATCGGTGCCGGGCGAGGCCAGCCCATCAGCGTAAAACAGATGGTAGGCACTGGTGTCGTCCTGATTGACGGTCTTCTTGACGAGGCGAAGGCCGAGCGTGTCGGTATAGAAGCGCCTGTTGCCGGGTGCGTCTGCGGTGATTGCTGTCAAATGATGCAACCCTGTGAGTTGCGGGGTAAGGTCTGAAGTCATTTTGTGTCCTCCTGCGCAAAAAGCGGAATTGTCTGCGCTGTTGGCTTCAATATTGGGCGCAAGAGGCGTGTGGGAAAGTGTCGGTTAATGAAACAGTGTGTAACCGAGAAGCCGCAGCGACGGTATCTTTCCACAGTCTTGAATAATTGGGGCTTGGCTTCTCTCGTCAGGTAAAGAATATATTAACCGGGCGCTAATCCGTGTAGGAGAGGCGTGCGGTTGTGTGTCTTTTGGGGAGATCTAGGTTTTGCGGAGCATTTTTCGTCGTACTGCCCCGGCATTACTTGTCTGCCTGACCCTAATCGCGGGCTGCGCCAGCCGTCCTGACGGTGTTCTTATTCCCGTTGCGGAAAGCGTTCCCGGTGCCTCCAAGGTTGATCTTCTGGTGGCGACAACCCGTGCGCCTTCCGGTAATCCCGGAACGCTGTTTTCCGGCGAACGTGATCAGGAAATTAGCCTGACAGAGATCATGGTCTCCATCCCGCCGGAAAAGAACCGCAAGGTTGGTGAAGTTCAGTGGCCCAAAAAGCTCCCGGCAAATCCGCTGAAGGATTTCACGACCGTTGAAGTTAAAGCGATCAGCACAGAATCCGGCGCCCGCCAATGGCTCAATCACAGCCTGCCGAAATCCCGCCGGGTCATGGTCTTCGTCCATGGCTTCAATAATACCTATGAGGATTCGGTGTATCGTTTTGCGCAGATTGTGCATGATTCTGGAGCCGATGTCGCACCGGTGATCTTTACCTGGCCATCGCGCGGTAGTGTGTTCGATTATAATTACGACAAGGAAAGCACGAATTATTCGCGGGACGCGCTGGAAATGACCTTGCGCAAGATCGCCGAAGACCCGCGTGTAAAAGACATCACCGTCATGGCCCATTCCATGGGCAGCTGGCTGACGGTTGAAGCACTGCGCCAGATGGCGATCCGCGATAAGCGCGTTAATCCGAAGATTACCGACGTCATTCTCGCGTCGCCCGATCTGGATGTGGATGTATTCAATCAGCAGTTCCGCGCCATGGGCAAAGATCATCCGCGTTTCACATTGTTTACTTCACGCGATGATCGCGCGCTCCGGGCATCCCGCTTTATCTCCGGCAATGTTGATCGACTGGGGCAAATCGATCCTTCGGTTGAGCCCTACCGTTCGCAGCTTGAAAAAGCGGGAATCACGGTGATTGATCTCACGCAGCTCAAAGCGGGTGACAGCCTCAACCACGGCAAGTTCGCTTCAAGTCCTGAAGTTGTTCAGCTGATCGGTCAACGTCTCGTAACAGGGCAGACTATTACCGATTCGGATATTGGGCTGGGCGAGCGGCTGGGTGCTGTTGCACTTGGCACTGCGCAGGGCGTGGGCAGTGCTGCTTCGCTCGTCGTCAGCGCGCCGATCGCAGTCTTCGACCCGAATACTCGTCGAACCTATAATGAGCAGATCGATAGGTTTGGCAGAACAGTTGGCAACACGGTGAGTGGCACGGTCGGCAACTGAGGCGCATCGCATCCCTCAGATATTCATTAGCAAAAGCGCTGTTGTCATATCTGAGGGCGCGCTGTAGGACTGGCGACCAAATCTGGTTGCTGGCAGGGAGACCGTTATGCAGATCATCCATACGATTGAAGATTTGCGGCAGGCGCTTGGCGTGGCGCGCAAGAGCGGTAAATCCATCGGCCTCGTGCCAACGATGGGCTATCTTCACAAAGGGCATCTCGAACTTGTTCGCCGCTCGCGCGGAGAAAACGACGCGACGGTCGTGTCGATTTTCGTCAATCCGCTGCAGTTCGGTGCCAATGAAGATCTCGATAAATATCCGCGTGATCTTGAACGCGATGCGAATCTGCTCCGCGATGCAAATGTGGATTTTCTCTTTGCGCCTGCCGTTTCCGACATGTATCCGCGCCCGATGCAGACCGTGGTCGATGTGCCAACACTTGGCAAACAGATGGAAGGCGAGGCGCGTCCGGGACACTTTGCTGGTGTTGCTACCGTGGTCAGCAAGCTTTTTAATATTGTAGGTTCCGATGCCGCCTATTTTGGCGAAAAAGATTTCCAGCAGCTCGTTATCATCCGTCGCATGGTCGAGGATATGGCTATTCCCGTGCGCGTGGTTGGTGTTGAAACCGTGCGTGAAGATGATGGGCTCGCCTGTTCATCACGCAACGTCTATCTGACAGCAGAACAGCGTGCCGCTGCGATTATTGTGCCAAAAGCACTCGATGAAGCGGAGCGACTTTATCGCTCTGGTATTGATGATCCGGAAACATTTGAGGCTGCAATCCGTGCGTTCATTGAAGCGGAACCGCTGGCTGTTCCTGAAGTGGTGGCATTACGCGATCCTGAAACACTTGAGCGTCTGACCTCGGTGCAGGGAAGGCCAGTACTTGTGGCGCTGTTTGTACGGCTGGGCTCCACACGCCTTCTTGATAACCGGGTGATTGCGCATTTGGCGCAGGAAAAGGCCGCCTGAAATGAGCGCGACCGTTAAAAAGAAACGTCTTTCGCCCAAAGCCATAGAGGCGATGAAGGGCGAGCGCCCGATTGTCAGCCTCACAGCCTACACGACGCCAATCGCGCGCCTGCTCGATCCACATTGCGATCTGCTGCTGGTGGGTGACTCGCTCGGCATGGTGCTTTACGGGATGGATTCGACCCTCGGCGTTACGCTCGACATGATGATTGCGCATGGACAGGCAGTCATGCGTGGCGTTGAGCATGCGTGCGTTATCGTTGATATGCCGTTCGGTTCTTATCAGGAATCGAAGGAACAGGCTTTCCGCAACGCAGCGCGCATCATGCAGGAAACTGGCTGCGACGGCGTGAAGCTTGAGGGTGGCGAGGAGATGGCGGAGACGGTGGAGTTTCTCGTCAAGCGCGGCATTCCGGTCTTTGGCCATGTTGGGCTGATGCCACAACAGGTCAATACGGTCGGCGGTTTTCGCTCGCTGGGGCGCGATGATGAAGAAGCCAATCAGATTCGCCGCGATGCAGAGGTAATTGCAGATGCGGGTGCTTTTGCGCTGGTGATCGAAGGTACTTTCGAGCCATTGGCTCGCGAGATCACCGCGACGCTGACAGTTCCCACAATTGGGATTGGTGCGTCATCCGCTTGTGATGGCCAGATTCTCGTTTCTGACGATATGCTCGGACTGTTTCAGGATTTCACGCCGCGTTTTGTGAAACGCTTTGCTGAACTTGCACCGCAGGTTTCAGACGCCGCAAAAGCCTACGCGGAAGAAGTGCGCGCCCGGTCTTTCCCGGGGCCCGAACACGTGTTCGGTGCCAAAAAGTAATAGTCTTTGAGGTCTAAACCCTCACTGACTTGAGAAAAAGATCTTGTACGCCAAGAACCATTTCGGTGCGCTCAATCGCGTCTGAGCGGATGATAAAGTCGTCAACCGCGCCATGCAAGGCATGGAAGAGGAGCGTTGCCAACAGGCGCGTATTCTCGATTTTCCACACCCCGGAGGCTTTGCCTTCGCTTAAGAGTTTCTCAAGGCGAAGGATAGCCGGATTTTCCTGCTTCACATGTCTCATGGGTGGGTGAAAATCATAGAAAACAAGATCGTGTAGGCGGTAATTATCAAGATAACCTGCGACACCGGTTGCTGCCCAGGCCGCAAGACGCCCGTTCCAATCACCCATCGGCACTGCGTCCAATTCCCTGTCGAGGGCATCGCAATAAGAATGAACAAACCGCTCACGTAACGCGACCAGAATCTCATCTTTGCTGCGAAAATGCAGATAGAATGTGCCCTTGGCCACATCGGCTTTGCGTACTATTTCATCGACGCTTGTGGCCGCAAAGCCTTTTTCCAGAAAGATTGCTTCAGCAGCCGCCATCAACTCACTGCGGCGTATTTCAGCCGGTTTCGTGCGGGGCTTGGTCTTGGCTGTAGGCAATCTATGTCTCCAGTTTTGCGCGGATCGCTACCCTGTCAAAGGCAAGTTGATTGGGACGCACAACTCTGTCTTCGAGCCAATGCAGCGCCGCATCGACATTAGAAAATGTGCCTGCTGGCACGCGAAACAGCTTTTCCGCATCCATACGGCTTGCTTCCTCATACACGGATTCTGGCACGATGCTAATCATCGCCATAACCTGATTGCGGATACGTTCGGCATTTTGCTGAAACCATTGTTTGATTTCGCGTGGAGCACCGTCTGGATGAACGAGAGCTGCCTCGTCAACAAAGCGACGGATGGCAATGAACGGCTTTCCTTCGTCCAGCCATGCGTTCCAGCTGTCGAAAAATGCGCGCACATCTTCAATCGTGGATGGGCCTTTGGCAAGGGTAACTATGTAAGGCCATTGTTCTGTATCGTGGAACATAGGATCTCGCTTCTGCCGCAGCAGTCTTGGAGCGCATCCCGAAAAGTGCGAAGCGGTTTTCGGTGAAGATGCGCGTTAATAAGGATCGCGTGCATCCCGAACAGTTTAAAACAGGTCCGGGATTTCACGTTTTAGGAACAAACAGTCAGATCGAACCGAACCGCAGTACCATCTTTGGTTCATTCTTGAGGCGACAACCTGAAAGACCTGCACGCACACTTTAGCCAGCCCTCCAGATTGTCGCTTACACTGACTGATAGTCAGTCAGTTATAATTGCCATGTAAATATGAATATTGCAATCATGTTTTTTCATTTGTGAAATACGAACTGGCGTTACATTGTGCGAAGATCAGACTTCGTTGCCGCATCACGCTGATAGCCTGTTCGCAGTTTGCGAACAGGCCTCGGTTTAAAGCATTTCCAGCAAAAGTGGGAACCGGTTTTGCGTTCGGAAATGCGTAAAAACAAATAGTTAAAGCGGCTCCAACGATTCAATATTAACTGGAACCACTGTAATAGGTCACTTGCCGTGAACGGCGCTCTGCCAATAGTGATAAAGCGCTGCAGTATCACCGCTCGTTAAAATGGCCATGGCCCCCTTCAACTGATCGTCAGACCAATCCCACCACTGCATTTCCAGGAGCATTTTTACGCTTGCTTCGTCGAAACGCGAACGGATGGTGCGGGCAGGGTTGCCGCCGACAATTGCGTAGGGTTCGACGTCGCGCGTGACCAATGCACGTGTGCCGATAATCGCGCCATGGCCGATCTTCACGCCGGGCATGATAATAGCCTCTGAGCCGATCCAGACATCATTGCCGATGATTGTATCGCCTGATGGGGCGTAGCCGTTTTCAGCACCCGCAAATATGTCCACTTCTGGCATGAAGAAGAACGGGAAGGTGCTGATCCAGTCGTGTCGATGGCCCTGATTACCCGCCATGATGAAAGCGGTACCCGATCCGATCGAGCAAAAGCTGCCGATGATAAGCTTATCGGCACCTTCATCGGGCAGGAGAAAGCGGGCGCAGTCGTCAAAACTATGGCTATGATAATAGCCAGAATAATAGCTGTAGCGCCCAACGACGATGTTCGGATTTGTGACCTGGTTGTCGAGCGTGATGCCCTTGAATGGGCTTTCGAAGTAATTTTTCATGATAATGCTCACTGCATCAAGCATATCCCGCAAAAGTGACGAAGCAGCTTTGTACGGGATAATGCACAATCGCCGATCAAATCGGCATTTATTCGCCTACATATATGCAAACGAAAGACCCGCAAGAAACCGGAAGGTTGCATGCGTTCATGCTCCCAGTGATGAAACTTGTGATGTAATCACAGGAGCGCGATGCAGGGGGTACTCGAACACTTTATCATGATCGCGAGCATAATGCCCACAATGCCGAAAGCCAAGCAGGAACGTACTAGAGCATAATTTTAACGTGTTAGAGCGACCTTTGTGCGCCTAAGTGGGTGCACGACGCTCTAAAGCATGTCTCAGTTAAATGGATTCATTTAACGTTCGCAACATGCGACAATTAAAAGAATCTAGAGCGAGCACCATGGGTGCGATTAAACCTGATACGCTCTAGTTTGGCTTCCCCAGAGTTTTGTCGAAAAATGCAGCGATTTCAATATTGATACGCTCATGAAGCGCGGTTCTATCTAAACCGGGATTATCGGTGCATAGCACTGGCGCCGCTTCAGCAAGTTCCGTTGAGCAAGGCGCGAGAAACGTAAAGTGTCCGGCTTGTTCGATTATCTGCAATTGTGCTTTGGGTAGCTCAGAAGCAAGAACCACAGCATTCTCTTTTGACGACAATTCTTCGTCCCGATCGCCGACATAGATCAGGGTCGGCGCTTTCACTGCCTTCAGACTGTCAGGTGCAAAGATAACGCTGAGCGGTGCCAGAAAGACATAAGCACCAATGCGCGGGTCAGCCTTTGGCGTTAGATTAGGACGATCAATTCTGATTTTACCCTTAGCCTCGCAGACACTGTGATCATCCGGACGTTGGGCGCAGTAATGTTCAAGCCCCGAAAGATCGGGCTTTGCGCCTGCAAGGATAAGGCCCGTCGTGCCGCCCGCCGAGAAGCCCACAAAACCGATACGATCCTTGTCTATATGAGGAGCAAGGGTCGTATCTTCGAGCGCTGAATTTAGCGCTGCCGAAATCTGCATCGGACGACCGTATGTTGAGCTTGTGGTCCCCAGTCGGCTTGGGTCTTTGAAATTGTCGCCGGGATGGGTCACGGTCACAACGATATTGCCATTTCGGGCAAGGCCCTCGGCCAGATCATGATGCCCCCACATGCTGCCCATTGTGCCGTGCGACAACAGGATCACAGGAAAGTGGCCTTCTGCAATTGGGGCCGTTGGTGATGCGACAAGTCGATAAGGCCCGATCTGAGTCTCGTCTGTATTTGCTGGGCTGGGAAAGAAGACGACTGCTTCCATCGGGCGGCTATCGACTGGATCGACAACGGCGAGTTTCTTGAGGCCGCTGCCAGCAAAATCCCCGGCATTCGCTACAGGCGCGAGCAAAAGAACAGCGATAACGAAAGCAAATAATCTCAGAAACATTTCAAGGCGATCCTATAAACAGGTACGTTGAGACCTGCATAAAGCACTCAAAAAACAAAAGGGAGGCATGTGCCTCCCTTTTCATCTCTATGCTTCGTGTTTTACTTCTCGACGAAAGCCTTTTCGATCACGAAGTGACCGGCTTCGCTCTGGCTGCCTTCTTCAAGGCCGAGGCCTTCCAGAATCTGGCGCATGTCGGCGAGCATTTCTGGACTGCCGCAAAGCATCATGCGATCGTCCTGCTCGGAGAATTTCGGAAGGCCGAGATCTTCAAAAATCTTGCCGGAGCTGATGAGGTCGGTGAGGCGACCCTTGTTGCGGAATTCTTCACGCGTCACGGTCGGGTAATAGATGAGCTTTTCGCGCACCATTTCGCCCAGGAACTCGTCTTCCGGCAGTTGCTTGGTGATGAGATCGGCATAGGCCAACTCGTTCACTTCGCGCACGCCATGGACCAGAATGATTTTCTTATAGCGCTCATAGGCTTCCAGATCGCGGATGATCGACAGGAACGGCGCAAGGCCGGTACCGGTCGAAAGCAGCCACAGATTGTCGCCCGGAATAAGGTTGTCATAGAGCAACGTTCCGACCGGCTTTTTACCGACGAGAATCTTGTCCCCCTCTTTCAAATGCTGCAGGCGTGAAGTCAGCGGGCCGTCCTGCACCTTGATCGAGAAAAATTCGAGCTGTTCGTCGTAGACGCTGGAAGCAATCGAATAAGCGCGCAACAGCGGTTTTCCGTTCACTTCAAGGCCGATCATGATGAACTGGCCGCTCTGGAAGCGAAAGCCCTGGTCACGCGTGGTGTGGAAGGAAAACAGCCTGTCGGTCCAGTGGTGAACGTCAAGAACGGTTTCCTGATTAAAATTGCTGCTCATTGTCGGAACTGTCTCTGTTTCGCTTTTCACGGTGCTCGCTTCGTGGGAAGTGAGCGACTTTTATCGCAATCATAGGGGATCGCGTCTGGCTGCCTTCAGGGTGGCTTCCGCGAGGTCGTGATTTGCCGGTATGCTGCACCATAGTCGGCCGCTGCAAACTCCTTAAACTTGAAAAATTTTAAGGAGTTTGCAGCAAACATAAAATTCTAGAGCGACCTTTTTGCGCCCAATTAGGCGCACGGCGTTCTAGCGATTACGGAAGTTGGAATAATGCTTCTGCGTCCCGACATCAAGAGTTCATCGATTGGTATTCTCCGCGCAATTAAATCGAATCCAAATGCAGTCTCAAGGAATTCTGTTCTAATCACGATCACCTCCGAAGCATGATATGCTCAGGAGGCTATATTTCCTGTCTCAGCGAGAGCTGCGAACGAGTGCTATCGCTGCAAAGAGTGCAATGCTCGACATGACGGCAAAACCAATGAACAGCCAGAGGGCCGCATTTGATATTCCAGCAAAGCCGCCGGGATTGCTGAGGCCTGCCAGATTTGCAATCATTCCTGCAAGTGCTGCACCCATAGCCGTAGTAAAAAGCTGCACCGTAGTCAGAGATGCCGAAGCCAGATTCTGGTCCGTTGCTTCTGCACGTTTGAACACGCGGGTAAGCAGGTGCGGCCATGTCATGCCCACACCAAAGCCGATAATTGCCATGGCAAGACAGATTGGCAGCAGGTTATACCAATGCCCTTCACTACCCGGAGGCACCAGAATTGCGAGTGTTATCATGCCGACGATGCCCATAATGGGTGCGGCAAGGATAACCCGGTTTACGCTTTTGCCTGTCACGCCGGATGAGCCGATGGAGCCAAGTGTCCAGCTGCCGCCCATGAGCGCTGCAAGATAACCGGCCACCAGTGGCGACTGGTTATGCAGTACCTGAAAGAACAGCGGTACGAACACTTCAGAACTCGTGACTGACCCGCCAAGGAAACCCATGGTGAGATAAAGTGCACCAAGGCGGCTCATGCTGAATGTGCCTTTTGGCAGGATGCGCTTTGTGGATCTGTGCTCTACCCAGACAAGCAGCATCAGCACAGCAAAAGCAATTGAAACGCCAGCGACATTCCAGAATGTGCTTGCCGAAATACTCGCAGCCGAAACGATCAGAACAGCGGCAGTCAGCAGAATAAGCTGCGGCCATGCAAGCTTGTCTTTGGCTTCGTCATCGCCCGTGCGCTTTGGCAGGATCAATGTTGCCATGACGGCGAAGATACCAATCACCGGCACGAGCGACCAGAAGGCGGCGCGCCACACGCCAAGTTCAGCAAAAATGCCGCCTATGGCCGGGCCAACAAGTGTTGCCACACCCCACATGCCGGACACGAGCGCTATGGCACGTGGCCAGAGCGATTCATCAAAGACGATGCGGATCATGGCATAGGACAGCGCCAGCATCATGCCGCCGCCAACCCCCTGCACGACACGGCCTGCAAGCATAGCTGGCATGGACGGTGCCAGACCACAGGCAAGTGTTCCGGCTGCAAAGATGATGGCTGCCACAAGATAGGCGTTACGTGGACCGGTCTGCGAAAGAAGTTTTGGCACAAGGGCCGAACCAAGAATGGAGGCTGTCACAAACAGCGCTGTGTTCCAGGCGTAATAGTCCATGCCGCCAATATCGGCGACGACAGTTGGTAATATGGTTGTGGCAATGAAAACATTGATGGCGTGGAGTGCTACGCCGCCCACGAGCGTCAGCGAACGGATCGCATTCTTGCCCGCGAACAATTCTCCCCAGCCTGCGGTAGCCCCTGCTGTTGCAGTGGCGGCTGGATTATCATTCTGCATTTCTTCCCTGGTCCTATCCCGCATTTCAGTGGCGGGTTGATGCCCGCTGACCGCACGCGATGGCCGACCTTATAAAATGCTTTTTCGATCTTCGGAATGGGGGATGAAGTAAAACGGCATCAATAAAAATTCAAAGGGGTTCAAATTCGGCGGAAAAACTCTATATGGAGCTGAGAATTACAGAATCCGCTGCCGCGTCAGAGAATTTTTTCTCTAAACGTCTGTGGCGGATTTGTGTTTCTGTCACAAGCTTCCTATAAGCCTGTCCAGTAACAGCTCCTGTAGCTAACAACGCGCTCGCCAGCCTAGCTGGACAGGCCATATTTTCCCAACTGACGACCCGGAACGCTCATGATCCAGACGCCCTACTATCTGATCGACAAGACCAAGCTGAAGCGCAACATGGAAAAGGTTGCCTACGTGCGCGAGAAATCCGGCGCAAAGGCCCTTTTGGCGCTGAAGTGCTTTGCCACATGGTCGGTGTTTGATCTGATGAGCGAATATATGGACGGCACGACGTCGTCTTCGCTTAATGAAGTGCGTCTTGGTCATGAGAGATTTGGCGGCGAAACCCATGCCTATAGCGTGGCCTATGCTGATCATGAGATTGATGAAGTCATCAGCCATGCTGACAAGATCATCTTCAATTCCATTGGCCAGTTCGAGCGTTTTGCCGATAAAGCGTCGCATATCAAGCGCGGCTTGCGTCTTAATCCCGGCATTTCCTCGTCGACCTTTGATCTTGCCGATCCGGCGCGTCCGTTCAGCCGTCTTGGCGAATGGGATGTCGCGAAGGTCGAGAAGGTCATGGACCGCGTTACCGGCTTCATGATCCATAACAATTGCGAAAATTCTGATTTTGGTCTTTTCGACAAGATGCTGACCGATATTGAAGAAAAGTTCGGCTCGCTCCTGCATCGCGTTGAATGGGTGAGCCTTGGCGGCGGCATCCACTTCACAGGCGATGATTATCCGGTCGATGATTTCTGCGCACGCCTGAAGTCGTTTTCGGAAAAGTTCGGCGTACAGGTTTATCTGGAGCCAGGCGAAGCTTCGATCACCAAGACCACGACACTGGAAGTGACGGTTCTCGATACGCTTTATAATGGCAAAAACCTCGCCATCGTCGATAGCTCGATTGAAGCGCATATGCTCGACCTGCTCATCTATCGCGAAAAGGCGAAGATGGCGCCAAACGACGGCGATCATAGCTACATGATCTGCGGTAAGTCCTGCCTTGCCGGTGATATTTTCGGCGAGTTCAATTTCGACAAGCCTTTGCAAATCGGCGACCGCCTCTCATTTGAAGATGCGGCTGGTTATACGATGGTCAAGAAGAACTGGTTTAATGGCGTGAAAATGCCAGCCATTGCCGTGCGCGAACTTGATGGAACGGTCACAGTTGTCCGCGAATTTGATTATGCGGATTTTGAAGGGTCGCTTTCATAAAGATCCTGTTGCAGCGGTTCAGACTGCAATGAACTCATGTGTTCCGACGGGAAAGTGATCGGGACGAGAAACAGATGGCGGGTAACCGCTGGAAGAGGAAGCATCGACAGAAAATGAAGAAGAACGTTCTCATTATCGGCGCCGGGGGCGTGGCACAGGTTGTTGCACATAAATGTGCGCAAAACTCTGACATTTTGGGCGATATCCATATTGCGTCCCGCACGGTTGAGAAATGCCGCAAGATTATCGATAGCGTGCATGAAAAGAAGAGCCTCAAGACTGAGGTGAAGCTGGAAGCGCATGCGCTGGACGCTCTGGATGTGGAAGCCACCAAGGCTCTGATCCAGAAGACAGGCGTTCAGATCGTCATCAATGTCGGCTCGGCCTTCCTCAATATGTCGGTCCTCCGCGCCTGTATCGATACGGGCGTGGCTTACATGGACACTGCGATCCATGAAGACCCAAAAAAGATCTGCGAGACTCCACCGTGGTATGGCAACTACGAATGGAAACACCTGAAGGAATGCGAAGAGAAGGGCATCACTGCCATTCTTGGCATTGGTTTTGATCCGGGCGTGGTCAATGCCTATGCGCGTCTGGCTGCTGACGATTATCTCGATGAAGTCAAATCCATCGATATCGTTGACATCAATGCCGGTTCACATGGCCGTTGGTTCTCGACTAATTTCGACCCGGAAATCAATTTCCGCGAATTTACCGGCACGGTTTATTCCTGGCAGAATGGCGATTGGCAGTCGAACAAGATGTTCGAAGTCGGCCACACCTTTGACCTGCCTGTCGTTGGCCCGAGCAAGGCCTATATGACCGGCCATGATGAAGTGCATTCGCTTGCAAAGAACTATCCGAACGCTGATGTGCGTTTCTGGATGGGCTTTGGTGATCACTACATCAATGTCTTCACGGTGCTGAACAATTTGGGCCTCCTGTCCGAACAGCCGGTCAAGACAGCTGAAGGTCTGGAAGTTGTGCCGCTCAAGGTGGTCAAGGCCGTTCTGCCTGATCCATCGTCGCTGGCACCAGACTATACCGGCAAGACATGCATTGGCGATTTCGTCAAGGGAACCAAGGACGGCAAGGAGAAGGAAGTCTTCATCTATAACGTTGCCGACCACAAGGAAGCCTATAACGAAGTTGGTTCGCAGGGCATTTCCTACACGGCAGGCGTACCACCGGTTGCAGCCGCGATCCTGATCGCTTCGGGCGAATGGGATGTGAAGAAGATGGTCAATGTGGAAGAGCTTAATCCAAAGCCTTTCCTCAACATCCTCAACCATATCGGCCTGTCATCGCGCATCAAGGATGAAGATGGCGACCGCGCTCTCGATTTTGCGTAATCTTGGCCTGAATATTTAAAATAAACCCCGCCCAATGCCATGGCTTTGAGCGGGGTTTTTTGTTGTGTGTCTTGTTGTTCTCCCCTCGATCCTCATCCTGAGGAGGCCCGTAGGGGCGTCTCGAAGGGTTGAGGGCGAGGGGTTGGCTGCGAGAGGCGCGGTCATTGTGTTTCAGGTGCTCACTGGACCTCGTCCTTCGAGGCTGCGCTACGCGCCGCACTTCAGGATGAGGTGTGAGTTTATTCCGGCATATTCGGCCAAGTGTCTGACAGGCGATATCCACTCGGAAACGGGTCGCTTGGATCGAGCATGAGCTGCGAAGTGCCTGTCACCCATGCGCGACCGGAAATGATAGGGCTGATAGCGGGTTTCCCGCCCAATTCCAGAGCCTTGTCCAGCCGGCAATGAAATTCGGTGCCAAGTACGGATTTGCCGATAAATCTTTCACCGACCTGCATTTGGCCTTTTGCGTGCAGCACTGCCATACGCGCCGAACAACCGGTACCGGTTGGTGAGCGATCAAGCTTGGCCGGGCGGATCGCCACGGTGTTGACGCCGGTGAGTACATCGCCATCGCGTGTCACCGGTTCAGTGATCTGGCAGAATGAAATGTGGTTCCAGTCTTTCTCAGGATGGCGGAAACCGAGTTGTTCATTGGCGGCTTTGGTGATCTTTACGCCGATTTCGGCCAGTTCACGCGCCTGACCCGGCTCGATCTTCATGCCTATATGCGTCGCATCGACAATGACGAAACTGTCGCCGCCATAAGCAGTATCGACGGTAATTGTGCCAAGCCCTTCGATTTCCAATGTAGCATCCAGACGATCTGCAAAGGACGGCACGTTGCGGACACTGATGCGCTCGGCCTTGCCGTTCCGGCATTCAGCTTCCACCTCAATAATACCGCCCGGTGCTTCAAGAACCATGCGTGTCACAGGTTCCTGCATCGGAATGATGCCGCTATCCAGCAAAACCGTGGAGACACAGATCGAATTGGAGCCAGACATTGGTGGGGTGTCGGCGGGTTCCATGATGATGAAACCCATCTGCGCGCGCGGATCTTTTGGTGGAACCAGCAGATTGACATGGCGGAACACGCCGCCACGCGGCTCGTTCAACACGAAGTTGCGCAAGGTCTCGTCACTGGCGATGAAGCGCGACTGCTCCCACACTGTATTGCCCGGAGGAGGGGCCACGCCACCGACGATGACATCACCGACTTCGCCTTCTGCGTGACAGCCGACAATATGGATGACTTTGGTGCTGCGCATGATTTCCCTCGCAAAATTGCATTTGCGATATTCCTAGATAATCAGATGTAACGGTCAACTGTTCTGCAGACCAGAAAGTGCATTTTTGCGACATGTCTGGAAATTGATTTCCTCACATGTCAGGAGGTAAGAATTTACTTCCCAGGGTGTGTTGCTTCTTTAAGCAAGTCTGATATCCATTGTGCTCTTAATTTGTGCAAATCGATGCGCAGCCCGCTTGGCTCCGGATCAATTTCTGGAACATCCACAACGTTCCCGTTAGAAATTGAACAACCCGAAAAGTGGGGGTGTTATCGCTGTTGAAGCGATGAACACTCTTAGCCGGCATGGGACGATCGATATTCGTATCACACGCCATTCTCCTCAGATCGACATGGTCTCTGAGCCTTTGATGTCTCGGCGCGTGTTTTAGCTATGGATTGTCCGGTGGGTTGACGGCCCCGGATGGTTCGGGGGAGTGAACTGTGACCAATACATTTGATGCGGGCTTTCACGAGCCACATATGAGCAGCGTTCGGCGCTGGACCCGGGAAATGGCGACGGCTCTCAAATTGGGCTGGCCGCTGATTCTGACCAATCTTTCGCAAGCTGCATTGACGGCAACCGACGTGATCTTCATTGGCCGTCTTGGCAAGGACACACTGGCCTCGGCGCTATTGACCACGAGTTTTTATCACACGCTGATGATCTTCTCGATGGGTCTGGTTTCGGCTGTGATGCCAATGATCGCTATTGCACTGGGCAGGAACCGTCATTCAGTGCGCGATGTGCGCCGTACCGTGCGTCAGGGCATGTGGTCGGCGATCATCATCTCGATTCCGATCTGGATCGTACTCTGGCATTGCGAGGAAATATTCCTCTTCCTTGGCCAGCAACCGGATATTGCCGCGCGCTCGACCGATTTCATGCATACGCTGCAATGGGCGCTGTTGCCGTATCTGTTTTATATCGTGCTGCGCTCATTCTTCGCGGCGATGGAAAAGCCGATGTGGACGCTGATTGTTGCGGCGGTTGCTATCGGGTTTAATGCGCTGGCTGGCTGGACACTGATTTTCGGCCACTTCGGTTTTCCAAGAATGGAGCTCCATGGGGCGGGTATCGCCACCACTCTGTCGAGCACGATGATGTTCTTGGGCATGGCATTCATTACCATGCGCCACCGCCGCTTTCGCCGTTATCGGCTGTTCGGACGTTTTTGGCGTCCGGACTGGCCGCGTTTCATAGAGCTATGGCGCATTGGTTTTCCGATGGCGCTGACCTTTGTGTTTGAAACGTCGATCTTTTATGCGGCCGTTGTCATGATGGGCTATATAGGCCCTACTGCAATGGCAGCCCATGCGGTTGCGATACAGGTCGCTTCTCTGAGTTTCATGGTGCCGCTTGGTTTCGGGCAGGTTGCCACGGTACGGGTGGGGCGTGCCTATGGACGCGGCGATACTCAAGCTGTGGCCTATGCGGGATGGAGCGCTTATGCACTTGGCGTTGGTTTCATGGCGATCATGGGACTGCTGATGATCCTGATTCCGCGTTTGTTTATCGGTGTGTTTCTTAACCTGAAGGACCCGGAAAACTTCGCCGTTATCGAACTTGCGGTCACATTCCTTGCGCTTGCGGCACTTTTCCAGATTGTCGATGGGGCACAGGCAGTAGCCGCAGGCATGCTACGTGGCCTCAGAGATACGCGCGTCCCTATGTATCTGGCATTGGTCGGCTACTGGGGTGTAGGGTTGCCGTTCGGCGCGCTGCTTGCGTTCCAGTTTGGCTTTGGTGGTTCAGGCGTCTGGCTTGGTCTGGCCGCAGGGCTTGCGATAGTTTCGGTGCTGATGACCATGCGCTGGCGACGTTCTCTCATGCGCATTAGAGCATAATCCGACCGGAGTAAAACGAGGGTCGATAAGATTATGCTTTAAATATAATAAGTTAGAGCGCCGATCCAATTCAATCAGATCGAAACGCGCTCCAGTGTCGTATCAAAATAACTTGGAGCATTTGAACCACAAACGCGATGCAGTTTTACGTGGTATATTGCATAAAGACAAACATTTGGAGCGGGTACAAGGGTTATGTATCCACCTGAGCCGCTCTAAGTTTGAAGGGCTTTTTCAGGCTGGACAAGCATAAGATTTTCAATCAGCGCGGATCGCAAAAAAATGCCGCACGGTAGAAACCATACGGCATGATCTGCGATGCTGCGGATATCGTTTTGTACCCGCTAAAATCAAGTGCCCCCAAATTATTTCGTGAGTGCAATAATACGGTCGAGCGCTGCGCCGTAGCCTTTCAATGAAATTTTAAAAGCCACGGCCTGACTTGGGCTAAGCGCAGTCGCATTCACGTTCAAATTAGTACCGGCCTTCAAAGCGGCCACTTGCTTGGCATCAAAACTCACTGGTGCCAGACAACCCTGTGGCAGACAGGTCGAAAAAGCCAGCTGTGGTCCGTCAGCTTCATCAATCTTGAGCGTTACGCCCTTAGCGATATCAAGGCCAAACGGCATTAGAATGACGCCTTCAACCTTACCGCCAGCTGTATTGCGCAACTCGGCAGTCAGAACGCGCTGACCCGTCTGCGTGCTGCTTTGATCCTGCCGTACAGCGCAGACAGTTGTTTCTTTTTCGGACTGACAGGAAACTGTCCAGTCCTGATACGTTTCCTGCAGTGTACTTGCACCGCCCGGGAGAGGGGCAGCAAACGCTGGAACACTCGAAATCACAGCAAAGCCAATTGCAAGACCGATTGGTGTATAGGTTTTCATAAATACATTCTCTTTTAAGCGGTAATGAGAAAGGTCGTTAAACAAACTGCGAGCCCAACGATACTCATAGTCATAAACGTAATTGAATACAATATGTAATATATTGACATCTATCAACAATATAAATGTTTTCTAAAATATATCCGCTCTAATATTAAATATTCGAATAGAATACGCATATGAAACACTTGAGAGAAGGCAGGTTTCAGGCACCTTCGCATGGTGTGGCCTTGTCGGATGATGCGCCGTCAAACGCGGGCTTTGGGCATTCAGCATAATCAATGGTGCAATAGAAAATTTAAATAACCGTGTTCTAAATATCTATAAAATGACAGCCAATTAATTGTTGGCAAAATACAGCGAAATATAAATTGCATGTAAATAAAGTAATATTTAGTTGGGTGAATATAATATACTATTAAATAGTGCCAGATTTGTCACATAGTTATTTATAATAGTCATTCTCTATAAGTTGTAATTGAGATTTACGACAGATTCATTCTATCAGTCGGCAGTGTTAATTATTCAGATTTGCTGGAGGCATATCAAAATGACTATTAAGGGTTTTCTTCTGGGTTCAGCAGCAGTCATTGCAGCGGGAACTGGCGTTGCTCAAGCCGCTGATGCGATTGTTGCACCAGAACCAGAGGCCGTTGAATACGTACGCGTTTGCGATGCATATGGTGCAGGTTACTTCTACATCCCTGGAACAGAGACTTGCCTGCGCGTTTCCGGCTATGTTCGCTATGATGTGACTGGCGGCAACGATGTATATGGCCGCGGATTTACTGATCGCGACGGTGCTGCTGTTGCCAGCGACGGATACAAGCGCAAGACCTGGGACAACAAGGCTCGTTTCACACTCCGCTTCAGCACGGCTTCGGAAACTGAACTCGGCACCCTCAAGACCTATGCTGAAACCCGCTATGACTGGGGTAATGGCGAAGAAGGTGCATCCGGCTCACTGCGTTATGGCTATATCCAGCTCGGTGGTCTGCGCGTTGGTCTTGATGAATCGGCATTCGTGACCTTCCCTGGATATCTTGGCAATGTCATCAACGATGACGTGATCCTTGCAGGCGGTTATCGCACCGGCCTCATTAGCTATACCTTCAATGGTGATAATGGACTGTCCGCTATTCTATCGCTTGAACAGGGTAACAACGTCGATACCGATAATGCATACGGTTATGAGGGCGTAATCAAGGATTACACCCCGCATGTCGTTGGCGGCGTGAAATACGAACAGGGCTGGGGCAAGATCGCAGCCGTTGCAGCTTATGATGCACGTAATGAAGAATGGGCAGGCAAGCTGCGCGGCGACGTGAATATCACCGATCGCTTCTCGCTCTGGGTCATGGGCGGTTACAAGTCGAATAAGGACAAGTACTTCGACGTGAAAGACGGCTCCGGCAACGTTGTTGGCCAGGTCCGTGCCATCAGCAGCTTTTATGGCACTTGGGGTGGCGATTGGGCTGTCTGGGGTGGAGCAGCGTTCAAAGCAACCGATCAGGCTACCTTCAATGCACAGGTTGCCTACGATGGTAGCAGCACGTTCGCAGCAACCGCTAACGTGGCCTACGAACTGGTACCGGGCTTCACCGTTACTCCAGAAGTTTCTTACACCAAGTGGCAGGACGACAAGTCTTACCTCAAGGGTAAGGACGCATGGCAGGGCATGGTTCGCTTCCAGCGTTCTTTCTAATAAATATGTTGGCCGTTACATTGCGTAGCGGCCAATATACGAAATTTCATAATAATTAAATTCCAAGTCACTAAATTTAATACAAATATTATCAATATATATTGGTATTATACGCGATTAGAAATCTAGATATATTGAAATACCATTCGACGAAGTAGAAGGACTGATTTGTTAATTCAATCTGATCTCCAGTCAGAAGAATGGTGGCGGCGGACTTCGGTCCGCCGTCTTTTTTTTATTGACGAAATTTAATTAGAGCACATCCCGAAAAGTGTGAAACGGTTTTTGGACAAAGGTGCACGCTAGAACAAAATGTTAGAGCGCTGATCTGGACCAATCAGATCGAAACGCGCTCTAAAGCGGTGATCAAAAGAAAAGGCCGGATCAAGATCGGCCTTTTTCTGTGAGAATGACGCTTAGCGCGACAGCTTCATGTGACGATTGACGTCCTTGTAAAGCAAATAGCGGAACTTGCCTGGTCCACCTGCGTAGCAAGCCTGTGGACAGAAAGCGCGCAGCCACATGAAGTCGCCTGCTTCCACTTCCACCCAATCCTGGTTGAGTCGATATACGGCCTTGCCTTCGAGCACATAAAGCCCGTGTTCCATCACGTGGGTTTCTGCAAACGGAATTACGCCTCCCGGCTCGAATGTGACGACGGTCACGTGCATGTCGTGACGCAGGTCGTTCGGATCGACAAAGCGTGTTGTGGCCCAAGCACCATTGGTGTCCGGCATCGGCGTGGGTGCGATGTTCTTCTCGTTAAGGAAGAGAGGTTCTGGCACATCAAGGCCGTCGACATGCTCATAAGCCTTGCGTACCCAATGGAAACGGGAGACGGCATTGCTGTTGTTGCGAAGTCGCCAGCCACTTTTCGGCGGCAGATAGGCATATCCACCTTCGGTCAGCACATGGTCTTTACCTGCGAGCGTGACTGTTACTTCGCCTTCGACAACAAACAGCACGCCCTGTGCGCCATCGTCCAGCTCAGTGCGGTCGCTGCCGCCGCCCGGCTGCACTTCCATGATATATTGCGAGAATGTCTCGGCAAAACCTGACAGCGGGCGGGCGATGATCCACAACCGCGTCTTTTCCCAGAAGGGCAGGAAGCTTGTGACAATATCGCTGAACGTGCCTTTGGGAATGACCGCATAGGCTTCGGTGAACATCGCGCGGTCTGTCAGCAGCTGCGTCTGTGGCGGCAAGCCACCCGTCGGTGCATAATAATTTCGGCTCATCGGTCTTTTCCTAATCAGTAAAGTGTCTCTGGAAGAATGTCTTTGAGCCGTAGCAGCGCGATGCGCTCGACCTGTTCGGACGCAGTTTCCTGCTCGGCAGCTTTCGTATTCTCGACGCGCCGTTTGAAAGCGTCGAGAATTTCCTTTTTGTTACGGCCTTTAACCGCAATGATGAAAGGAAACCCGAATTTCTGCGTGTAAGCGTCGTTGAGTTCGGTGAATGTCTTCCGCTCGTCGTCTGTCAATGCATCAAGACCGGCAGAAGCCTGCTCGGCGGTGGATTCCGGCGTCAGGCGTTTGGCTGCCGCAAGTTTACCCGCAAGATCGGGGTGCGCGCGCAACACACCGAGCTTTTCGTCGTCGGATGCCGCACGGAAAGCGCGAACCAAAGCTGTGTGAAGGCCGGAGGCTGAATCGGCCAATTCAGTCAGGCGCGTGTCATAGGCACGTTCGGCAATCCACGGAGAGTGCTCAAAGATGCCGCCGAAACGGGCGACAAAATCTGCCTTGCTGGCCTTGGATGGCATAACATCGGTCGATTTTGGCTTGTGATGTTCATGCCAGTGGCGTGCAATGTCGACGCGTTTGGCGATCCAGACTTTGTCGTGGCTCTGTACGTAATCGAGGAAACGCTCCAGTGCTGCCGCGCGTCCCGGACGACCAACCAGACGGCAGTGAAGGCCAATCGACATCATCTTCGGCGCACCTTCTGCACCCTCACGGTAAAGCACGTCGAACGTATCTTTGAGGTAGGTGTAGAACTGATCGCCGGAGTTAAAGCCTTGTGGTGTTGCAAAGCGCATATCATTGGTGTCGAGCGTATAAGGCACAATGAGATGCGGACCTTTCGGTCCCTTGACCCAATAAGGCAGTTCATCGGCATAGGAATCGGCGGAATAGAGAAAGCCGCCTTCCTCCATCACAAGCTTGAGCGTGTTATCGGACGGTTTGCCCTGATAAATGCCAAGCGGACGTGAACCGGTAATTTCCGTGTGCAAGCGCACAGCTTCGCGGATGTGTTCACGTTCCACTTCCTCGGGAACATCCTTATATTCCCACCAACGCAGGCCGTGGCTGGCTATTTCCCAATCGGCTTCCTTCATGGCGGCTATGGCTTCGGGGTTCCGCTCCATGGCGAGCGTCACACCATAGACCGTGACCGGCATATTGCGTCGCGTGAATGCGCGCCACAAGCGCCAGAAGCCGGAGCGCGATCCATATTCGTAGATGGATTCCATATTGAGATTGCGCTGGGCTTTCCATGCCTGTGCGCCAACGATCTCGGAAAGCAGGCATTCAGATGCCGGGTCGCCATCGAGAATGCAGCTTTCGCCGCCTTCTTCGTAGTTTACGACGAACTGCACGGCGATATTGGCTCCACCCGGCCAGCATGGGTCTGGTGTGTTGCGGCCATAGCCAACCAGATTGCGCGGATAACTCATATGGAATTCCCTCAGTTTTTGTCTGTTTTGCCCATGATAATAAAGATTTACGCGGACCATTCCCCCTCAAAATTTTGAAAGACATCCAACGATTATCATCTTTCCCAAGACACGAAGTCGGTAAATACTCAAAATAGGGAACGAGTGCGGTTTGCAAACTTCTATGGTTTGACCAGAATAAGCCGCACTAAATCAAGTGCTTGCAACGGTTCCAATCGTGGGATCGAGAGAATCGTACAAGCGGCAGGAGTACAAATGGGTAGGCAAATAAGCGGTCAGGGCCGATTGACGACGCATGTCCTTGATACGGTGAGCGGCAAACCAGCAGCAAATCTCCGCATTGAATTACGCCGCATCGAGAATCAGCAGGCTGAAACTGTGCGCGAAATCCGCACCAATGCGGATGGTCGCTGCAACGAGCCACTGCTGGCAGGCGATGCGTTACATACTGGTTCATATGAGTTGCTTTTCCATGTTGGTGAATATTTTGGAAAGAGCGATGACGTCGTGCCATTTCTGGATGTCGTGCCGCTGCGCTTTGGCATTTCGGATGAAAAGGCGCATTATCATGTGCCGCTTCTGGTTTCGCCATTTTCCTATTCAACCTATCGCGGGAGCTAAGCGATATGGGTCAAGCCGTCAGACATAGTATCCGCTTTCTGCTGAATGGCGAGACGGTTGAACTCGACCGCGTTTCGCCAACCGAAACCTTGCTCGATTATCTGCGTCTTTCTTGCAAACTACGTGGGAGCAAGGAAGGCTGTGGCGAAGGCGATTGCGGTGCATGCACAGTGCTTGTCGGCAAGATTGTGGATGACGAGCTGATCTATGAAAGCGTGAATGCCTGCATCCGGTTTGTCGGATCGCTCGATAGCTGTCATGTCGTGACTATCGAACATTTGCGCGGGTCGGATGGTGGCCTGCATCCCGTGCAAAAGGCGATGATCGATTTTCACGGCTCACAATGCGGCTTCTGCACGCCGGGCTTCGTCATGTCGCTTTATGGCCTCTGGATGCGCAATCCAAAACCCGCAGACGCGCAGATCGAAAAGGCGTTGCAGGGCAATCTCTGTCGTTGCACCGGCTATGAAGCCATCATGCGTGCAGCCCGCGCAATCTCCGAATACGGCACACTGATCGACGATCCGCTTGCGGCTGAACGTGCGCATGTTATCAGCCAGTTGACGGCCTTGCGCGACGGCGCGCGGGTTGAAGTGGGTAGTGGTAAAGATCGTCTGGTCGTGCCTGCCAGTCTCGATGATTTTGCCACTGTTTATGCAGCCGAAGCCAAGGCAACAATTGTTGCCGGTTCTACCGATGTCGGCCTTTGGGTCACGAAAATGATGCGCGATATTTCGCCGGTCATCTTTATCGGTCATCTCACTGAACTGCGCACCATCAGCGAGGAAGACGGCGTCATCACTATTGGTGCGGGCGTAACCTATACGGAAGCTTTCTCCTTCCTTGCAAAGCGCATTCCGGCTTTGGGAAGCCTCATTAATCGCATCGGCGGCGAGCAGGTGCGCAATATGGGTACCATCGGCGGCAATATTGCCAATGGTTCGCCGATTGGCGATACGCCACCGCCATTGATTGCGCTGAACGCGAAGCTCACTCTGCGCAAGGGTACGGAACGCCGGACGATTCCTTTGGAAGAGTTTTTTATCGCCTATGGCAAGCAGGATCGCCAGCCCGGCGAGTTTGTGGAAGCCGTGCATGTGCCGGTGCCGCTCGAAGGCAGCCAGTTTGCCATTCACAAGATTTCCAAGCGTTTTGAGGAAGACATCACGGCAACGCTGGGTGCCTTCCATCTGACACTCGATAATGAGGGCAAGGTTGCATCCATCCGCATCGCCTATGGTGGTATGGCGGCAACACCAAAGCGGGCATTCAATGTGGAAGCAGCACTGACGGGTAAACTATGGGACGAGGAGAGCGTTGAAGCAGCGCTTGAATCCTATAGCCTCGACTATCAGCCTCTAAGCGATATGCGCGCGACGGCTGATTATCGCTTGCTGGTCGCCAAGAATTTACTCCGCCGCTTTTATGCTGAAACGCAAGGGCAAGCCGAACCTTTGCGCGTGCCAAGCGTTGAAGCTGCATAGGGAGGATGACATGAACAAGCATCCTGCAAACGCTCTTAAAGCTGCCCGTATTAAAGGCGGCGTCGCGACCGATCAGCGCCATGATTCCGCGCATAAGCATGTGACGGGTGAAGCGGTCTATATCGACGATATTCCAGAGCCTGAAGGGACGCTGCATATCGGCGTCGGCTTCTCGACTGTTGCGCACGCTAAAATCAATGCTGTTGATTTGTCCGCAGTGCGTGCGGCACCCGGTGTGGTCGACGTGCTGACTTATAAGGATGTGCCGGGCGAAAACGATGTCTCGCCATCGGGGATGCATGACGATCCGATCTTCGCGGTTGATAACATTCAGTTCCACGGTCAGCCGATCTTTGCGGTTGTTGCCCGCACGCGCGATCAGGCGCGCCGCGCAGCCCGTCTTGCCAAGGTCGAATATGAAGAAATGCCGGGCCTGTTTTCGATTTCTGGTCTTGACGGTTACAAGGACAAGTTGGTCTTCACACCACTGACGCTTAATCGGGGTGATGCCCGCAAGGCCATTGACGACGCGCCGCGTAAAGTCAAAGCGCGTATGCTTGTTGGTGGGCAGGATCACTTCTATCTCGAAGGTCAGGCTTCACTCGCCATCCCCGGCGAGGATGACGATGTAACGATCTATTGCTCAACGCAGGGGCCAAGCGAAACGCAGCATCTGGTTGCACATGCGCTGGGTGTGCCGAGCCATTCGGTGACGGTCGAAGTACGCCGTATGGGCGGCGGTTTCGGCGGTAAGGAAACGCAAGCCAATCAATGGGCAGCCATTGCTGCAATTGCTGCCAAGAAACATAAACGCGCCGTTAAAGTTCGTCTTGATCGTGATGAGGATATGACCTCAACCGGCAAGCGGCATGATTTTATGATCGATTATGAAGTCGGTTTCGACGATGAAGGCAACATTCTCGGTGTCGATTATCTTTTTGCTCTGAATGCGGGTTTCTCTGCCGATCTATCTGGCCCTGTTGGGGACCGTGCGCTGTTTCATTGCGACAATGCCTATTTCTTCCCGGCCGTTCATGCGCAGTCGGCACCGCTTTATACCAATACCGTATCCAACACGGCATTCCGTGGCTTCGGTGGCCCGCAGGGCATGGTGGGTGCCGAGCGCGTTATTGAGGAAGTGGCGTTTGCTGTTGGCAAAGACCCTCTCGAAATCCGCAAGCTCAATTTCTACGATGCCATGGGAACCGACGGTGCGCGCAATGTGACGCCCTATCACCAGAAGGTGGAAGACTGCATCATTCAGCGCATCGTTGCCGAGCTTGAGGAAAGCGCTGATTACGCGCAACGTCGTGAAGCAATCCGCGAGTTCAATGCGAAAAGCCGCTATGTGAAACGTGGCATGTCGCTGACGCCGGTGAAATTCGGTATTTCCTTCACCAAGACGGAATCTAATCAGGCTGGCGCGCTGGTGCATGTCTATAATGACGGCTCGGTGCATATGAACCACGGTGGCACCGAGATGGGGCAGGGGCTTCATCTCAAAGTAGCCCAAGTGGTGGCAGAAGAATTCCAGATTGACCTTGATCGTGTAAAGATCACTGCAACGACGACTGCGAAAGTGCCGAACACAGCTCCCACGGCAGCATCGTCCGGTGCTGATTTGAACGGTATGGCCGCGCAGGATGCGGCGCGTCAGATCAAGAAGCGGCTCATTCATTTTGCAGCGCAGCAACATCAGGTACCGGAAGATCAGGTCGTTTTCCTTCCCAACCGCATCCGCGTTGGTAATCAGGAAATCAGCTTCAATGATCTCGTGAAGCAAGCTTATATCGGCCGCGTTCAGTTATCAGCATCGGGTCATTACAAAACGCCGAAAATCCATTGGGATCGCGCAAAGGGTAAAGGCCACGCCTTCTATTATTACGCTTATGGTGCAGCCTGTTCGGAAGTTTCTGTCGATACACTGACTGGCGAATATGTGGTGGAGCGCACCGATATTCTTCACGATACGGGCCGTTCGCTGAACCGTGTCATTGATATTGGTCAGGTGGAAGGCGGCTTCGTGCAGGGCATGGGCTGGCTGACCACGGAAGAGCTTGTCTGGGACAATAAAGGGCGGTTGCGCACACATGCGCCATCGACCTACAAGATCCCATTGGCATCAGACCGTCCAAAGATTTTCAATGTTGCGCTGACGGACTGGTCGGAAGCTTACGAACCAACTATCCATCGCTCCAAAGCTGTGGGTGAGCCGCCGCTGCCGCATGGCATGTCGGTGCTCTATGCACTCTCGGATGCTGTTGCCAGCGTTGCCGATCACAAAATCAGTCCGCGCCTCGATGCGCCTGCCACGCCGGAGCGTGTGCTGATGGCCATCGAACGGCTGCGCAGTCAGAAGGGCTAATGCGATGCCGGGCGCGAGGGATGACATAAGAGCGTTTCTCAACAAGCGATCCGACAGCGTGCTGATCGAAGTCACCGATGTCAGAGGTTCCGCACCACGTGATGCGGGTGCATGGATGCTTGTCGCCCGTGACATGATCTTCCGCACCATCGGTGGCGGGCAGCTCGAATATATGGCGATCGACCATGCGCGTAAAATCTTGCTGGGTGGGCGGGATTCATCGATGGACGTTCCACTTGGTCCCGAAATCGGCCAATGCTGTGGCGGTCGTGTCGGTTTAAGCTTCCGGCGCGTCAATCGCGGACTGGCTGAAGAGCTTATTGCTAAGGTCGATGCCGAAATCTCCACCCGTCCGCATGTCTATGTCTTTGGTGCCGGCCATGTAGGTGACGCCTTAGCCTATTCATTGTCGCTGACGCCGGTGCGGGTCATTCTGGTGGATACGCGCGAAGCGGAACTCATGGCCGTCGATGCGCCAGGGGTCGAGACATGTCTTGCCGCCTTGCCTGAGCAGGTGGTGCGTTCAGCACCGCCCGGCAGCGCCTTTATCGTGCTTACTCATGACCATGCGCTTGATTTCCTGATCGTGGCCGAGGCTTTGCAGCGTGGCGATGCCGTTTATGTCGGCATGATTGGCTCAAAGACCAAGAAAGCCACTTTCAAAACTTGGTTGAAACGTGAAATTGGTCGCGACGATTTATTTAATAATCTTATTTGCCCGGTCGGCGGAACAGTCGTGAAAGACAAACGACCGGAAGTCATTGCTGCTTTAGCCGCTGCGGAAATTCTGACCGCAGTTCTGGTTTCCAGCAAAGTCTTGCAGCCCGCCTAATTCAATTACAGCGGTTCCAGTTAAGACTGAATCGTTGGAACCGCTGCAACTGTTTGGTTTTACGCATTATACCAAGGCGGCTCAAGATGCTGACGCATCACGCCTTGAAAATGTTCAATCGCCACACGGGCTTAACCAAAGTCCGATGAGTCTTACTCAATGAACTTTGGTATTATCTCACGCAAAACCGCTTCGCGCATTATGCTGGAATTACTATAATCAGGCGGGCTTTCTTTTAGGCCAATGCCTCGCGGATCAGACGCTGGCAACGCTCTGTCATGAAATCAATGATCAGACGCACCTTCGGGTCCTGAAAACGCTTATGCGGATAGATTGCGGCCAGCTGGATAGACGCTGGTGGTGTGCTTGCAAGAATAGGAATCAGCCGACCATCGCGGAGATATTCTTTCACTTCGAACAGTGGCTTGTTGATAATTCCGCGTCCGCCAAGCGCCCATTGCGTCAATACGTCGCCATCGTCGGAGTCGTATGGGCCAGTGACTTCGAACTTCCGAAGACCTTCGGGTGTTTGCAACGACCAATAAAATTCCTTGGAGCCGGGAAAGCGCAGGAGAAGGCAATCGTGTTGGTCGCCCAGAAGCTCTTCGGGTGATTGTGGAGTGCCGTGCTTTTCCAGATAGTCAGGGGCTGCGCAAATCACGCGTTCGCAGTTCAGAATGCCGCGCATCCGCAGATTTGAATTTTCCAAAACACCCAATTTGAAAGCAACATCAACGCTTTCGCTCATGATGTCGATCTCATGGTCAGATAGTCGCAGGCGCACTTCAATGTCCGGATATTTGTCGTGAAACTCGGGAATTCCGGAAGCAATGAGCCTTCGACCGAGCCCCAAAGGTGCAGTAATGCGAATCGAACCCTTTGGATTTTTTGCCAGTTCAGCGACTGCTGCTTCGGCTTCATCCACCGCTTCGAGTATCTTCATCGCGCCGTCATAAAATATGCGGCCATGCTCTGTCGGGGTCAGTTTTCGTGTGGTTCTGTTGAAGAGCCGAACACCAAGATGCTTCTCCAACTCCTTGATTCGATTACTTGCAACGGCTGGCGAGGCGCGCTGGTCGCGACCTGCCGCCGACAAATTTCCCAATTCGACAACGCGCACAAAAACACGCAGATTATCAAGGTAAGACATGCGTACGTTCCACCATTGTATATATTTTTTTGAAAGTGATGGTCTTGATGCGACGTTCACACAGGCGCAAAGCTTTGGCAAATAATAAAGCAGGGAACTAAAGCGCATCCCGAAAAGTGTAAGACGGTTTTCGGCAAAGATGCGCGTAGAGAGAAAAGCGCATCCCGAAAAGTGTGAAGCGGGTTTCGGAAAAGATGCGCGTTAACGCAAAAAAGTAAAACGAGTAATGGGAGTGCCGGATGTATGATCTTGCCGTGGCCTGGGACTGGCTGGGCTTCGCAGTGCGGTGGCTACACGTCATCACCGCGATTGCGTGGATCGGCTCGTCTTTCTATTTCATCGCGCTGGACCTTGGCTTGCGCCAGCGTCCGGGCTTACCGGTCGGCGCTTATGGCGAAGAATGGCAGGTCCATGGTGGCGGTTTCTATCACATCCAGAAATATCTGGTTGCACCTGCCGAGATGCCTGAGCATCTGACATGGTTCAAATGGGAATCCTACGCCACATGGCTGTCAGGCTTCACTTTGCTCTGCATCGTCTATTATGCGGGCGCCGATCTTTATTTGGTCGATCCGAATGTGCTCGATGTCTCAGCACCGGTGGCAATCGCTATTTCGATCGCCTCGCTGGCTTTCGGCTGGATCGCCTATAACACCATCTGCAAGCTGATGCTCGGCAAGAGCGATACGCTCCTGATGGTCATTCTCTACTGTATTCTGGTGGTGATGGCCTGGGGTTATACGCATTTGTTCACCGGTCGTGCAGCCTTCCTGCATCTGGGTGCATTCACAGCGACGATCATGTCGGCCAACGTTTTCATGGTCATCATTCCGAACCAGAAAATCGTGGTCGCGGATCTGATCGCCGGTCGTAAGCCCGATCCGAAATATGGCAAGATCGCCAAGCAGCGTTCAACGCATAACAACTATCTGACGCTGCCGGTTCTGTTCCTGATGCTGTCGAACCATTATCCGCTGGCATTTGGCACCGAGTTCAACTGGATCATCGCCTCGCTGGTGTTCCTGATGGGCGTGACAATCCGCCATTGGTTCAACACGCAGCACGCCCGCAAGGGTAGCCCGACATGGACATGGCTGGTGACGGTTATCCTGTTCATCATCATCATGTGGCTGTCGACTGTACCGAAGATTCTGACGGGTGAACCAGAAGAACAGAAGGTTTCATCGCTGCAGCAGACTTTCATCTCGGACCCGCACTTTGGAAAAGTGCGGGATACCGTTCTGGGACGTTGTGCGATGTGCCATGCCAAGGAACCGGGTTGGGAAGGCATCATCGTGCCACCAAAAGGTGTAGTTCTTGAAACAGATAGGGATATCGCAGCCCACGCCCGCGAAATCTATTTGCAGGCTGGTCGATCCCATGCCATGCCGCCTGCCAATGTTACCGGCGTGAGCAATGAGGAGCGCAAGCTGCTCGCTTCCTGGTATGAATCCGCTACTGCTGGAGCAAAATAATAATGAGCAAACTTCTCATCCGTGGCCGCGTGCTGACCTTTCGTGACGAACCGCAAAGTCTGGATGACAGTCAATCCTATCGCTATATCGAAGATGGTGCTGTGCTTGTCGAAAATGGCCGCATCGCGCGCCTCGGAGATTATGCCGAGATAAGCGCTGAAGCAGGCAGCGACGTAAAGGTTGCCGATCATCGGCCACATCTCATCCTGCCCGGCTTCATCGATACGCATATCCATTATCCGCAGACGCAGGTTGTTGCGTCCTATGCCGCCAATCTTCTCGAATGGCTCAACACCTATACATTCGTGGCAGAGCAGAAATTTGCCGATGAGCAGCACGCGGAATTTATCGCAGAGCGCTTTCTGGACGAACTGATCCGTCACGGCACAACGACGGCTGTTGCCTATTGCTCGGTGCATCCGCAGAGCGTTGACGCCTATTTCCGTGCATCGCAGCATCGCAATATGCGTATGCTAGGCGGCAAGGTGATGATGGACCGCAATGCACCACCCGCACTTTGCGATACAGCACAATCAGGTTATGACGAGAGCAAGCAGCTGATCGCGCGCTGGCATGGCAAGGATCGCCTTGATTATGTAATTACGCCGCGTTTTGCGATCACCTCTACACCTGAACAGCTCGAATTGAGCGGGGCGCTTGCCCGCGAACATCCCGAATGTTTTATTCAGACGCATTTGTCGGAAAACCATGACGAGATAGCATTCACCAAGTCGCTCTATCCGGATTCGCCGGATTATCTCGGCATCTATGAGCATTATGGCTTGCTCGGCAGCAAGACGCTGCTCGGCCATTCCATCCATCTTGAAGAACGTGAGGTGCAGGTGATGGCGGAAACCGGTGCGATTGCGGTTTTCTGCCCAACCTCGAACCTGTTTCTCGGCTCCGGCCTTTTCGACCGCGACCGCCTGAAAGCATCGGGCGTGCGCATGGCGGTCGCGACCGATGTCGGCGGCGGCACCAGCTTTTCGATGCTGCGCACCATGGACGAGGGCTACAAGATTCTGCAATTACGCGAGCAGCGCCTCAATCCGTTCCAGTCTTTTTACATGATGACGCTCGGCAATGCCCGCGCGCTGTCGATGGAAGATAAAATCGGTACGCTCGATGAGGGTACGGAAGCAGATATTGTGGTACTGGATTCAGCAGCGACATCGCCTATGCGTCTTCGCATGGCAGCCGGTGCAACGCTTGAGCAGGAGTTGTTCCTGCTGCAAACGGTCGGTGATGACCGTGCGATTGTCGAGACCTATATCGCGGGAAAGCCGCTGAAGGCCGAACTCGCCTAAGAAATCTCTGGAGGAGGGAGAGGGAGGACCCGTAGCGGAGCAATCTGCTGCGGGTTTTTCTGTTTTTAAAGCCTACAGCATAATTCCTTAAACTTGAATCAGTTTAAGGAATTATGCTGTAAATATAAAGTGTTAGAGCGACCTCTGTGCGCCCAAGAGGGCGCACGGCGCTCTATCCCGAAAAGTATGAAACGGTTTTCGGAAAAGATGCGTGCTCTAGGGTCCAGACTCAATTGAGCCACCATGTGACGATGGCAGCGATATAGCATGTGGCTGTAAAGTTCAGCATGAGCTTGTCATATCGTGTCGCGACCCTCCTCCAGTCCTTGAGGCGGCAAAAGGTGCGTTCGATGATGTTTCGGCGGCGGTAGGCAATTGGGTTGAAAGGTTTGATCCGCTTACGGGTCGGATTATTTGGAATGACCGGTTCAGTGCCGCGAGCTTTGAGAAAATCGCGTAACGCGTTGCTATCGTAAGCCGTATCGGCAGCGCACAGGTTGCTTGGCGGCAGTGGCTCAAGCAGTGGGATGGCAATGGGAGCGTCACCGCGCTGCCCAGGGGTTATTCTCAGTGCGACTGGGCGGCCACAACCATCGACAACAGCATGTATTTTTGTCGATCTGCCGCCTCGCGATCGACCGATGGCTTGAGCTTCCGCCCCCCTTTTCCGCCAGCAGCAGATCGGTGCGCCTTTGCGGTGGTGCTGTCGATCATGTGAATGTCGCGATTGGTCGTCTGCACCAGTGCTTCGAATAGTTGCCGCCATATGCCTTTGGCAGACCAACGATGGAAACGATTGTAGATGGTTGTCGAGGGACCGTAGACAGCGGGGCAATCCTGCCACCGACAGCCAGTGCGCAGCACATGGATGATGCCGCTAATCACCCGGCGGTCGTCAGTTCGATGCGCGCCGGGTTGGTTCGTTGGAAGCAAAGGAGCGATCACTGCCCATTGCCGATCATCAAGCCAGAATTCTCCTGCCATGCTCCAAAACTCCCGTTATCAGGAGAGTGAATCATGAAGAAGTAATTTGATCAAATGTTTAATTGGGTTTGGAGCCTAAAGCTCTTCTGGCCGCTTACCGCCCATGGTCCGGGTCAGTTCATCGGCTGTCGTGCGGATCATCGGCCCAAGTTCTTCCAGCTTTTTCTTAGGCAAACGCACAGCAGGCCCAGAAACGGAAATACCCGCAATTGCTTCTCCATACTCGTTGAAAATAGGCGCTGCGATGCAGCACATACCGAGCGTGTGTTCTTCATCATCAATCGACCAGCCGCGCGTGCGGGTTGCCTGAATGTCTTTTAGCAGGGCGGGGAGTGTGTCGAGCGTGCGCTGCGTGAAGTGCTCAAGCGTTCTGCCCGAAAGCGTTCGCGCAATCTCTGTATCCGACCATGTCGAAAGAACAGCCTTGCCGATGCCGGACGCATGGATCGGCCCCCGGCGCCCCGGACGGAAGAAAGCACGCATCGGGGCATGACTTTCGATCTGCGAAATGAACACGACGTCGCCATCGTCTTCGACCCCGATATTGGCGGTTTCCCCACTCGATTCCATCAATTGCTTGAGATAAGGCCGCGCCAAAGTGCCAAGCTTGCGGAAGCGGCGAAAGGCATTGCCGATTTCAAATGCCTTGACGCCGATGGTCCAGTCGCCGCTTTCCGCATCATGCGAAACCATGCCGTGGTTCGCGAGTGAAGACAGAAGCCGATGCACCGTGGAAGGCGCCATGTGGCTTGCATCAGACAGATCGGTCAATGTCGAACCGTCATTCTCGGCAATCAGTGCCAGAAGCTTGAGGCTGCGATCCAGAACCTGAACGGATGAAGGTGCTGCGTTTTCCGCTGCCTTGCGGCCCCGCTTTGCTTTTACCTGTTCCATGAGCCGCCTCCGATTCCGTGTTCTTCTATCACTACCTTATCCCCATGACATCGGAAAGGGCGTGGGGATTATCTCCATTTCGTTGAAAATCTTTATTTCCATATAATGGTATGCATTTCCATATATTGACTGTAGCTTTTGTAAATGGATATATTTTCCGTAGGAGGAAGCCGTCATGGCCAGAATGCGTGCAGTCGATGCAGCCGTACTTGTGCTGGAGAAGGAAGGGATCAATTGCGCTTTTGGTGTGCCAGGCGCTGCGATCAACCCATTTTATTCGGCCATGAAGGCGCGGGGTTCTATCCGCCATATTCTTGCGCGCCACGTTGAAGGCGCTTCACACATGGCTGAAGGCTATACCCGTGCGAAGCACGGCAATATCGGCCTGTGCATCGGCACATCCGGCCCAGCTGGTACGGACATGATCACCGGCCTCTACTCGGCATCCGCCGATTCAATTCCAATCCTCTGCGTTACAGGCCAAGCACCCCGCGCACGCCTCGACAAAGAGGACTTCCAGGCAGTCGATATTGCCAAGATCGCAGCTCCCGTTACCAAATGGGCGGTTACGGTTATGGAGCCAGCACTGGTGCCTTTTGTTTTCCAGAAGGCATTTCATATTATGAAGTCGGGTCGTCCCGGACCGGTGCTGATCGATCTGCCGATCGATGTCCAGCTCGCTGAAATCGAGTTTGACATCGATACCTATCAGCCGATGGAAGCTTATAAGCCAGCAGCAACGCGGGCACAGGCAGAAAAGGCGATTGCCATGCTCAACGAAGCGGAGCGCCCGCTGATCGTTGCTGGCGGCGGCATCATCAATGCCGATGCTTCCGATCTTCTGGTCGAATTTGCTGAAATCACCGGCATTCCGGTCATCCCAACCCTGATGGGTTGGGGTGTTATTCCGGACGACCACCGTCTGATGGCGGGCATGTGCGGTCTTCAGACGTCGCACCGTTACGGCAATGCGAGCCTGCTTGCGTCCGATACCGTCATTGGCATCGGAAACCGCTGGGCAAACCGTCATACCGGCAATGTCGAGACCTATAAGAAGGATCGTAAGTTTATCCATGTCGATATCGAACCGACCCAGATCGGTCGTGTTTTTGCGCCGGATTTCGGTATAGTTTCAGATGCTGGCAAAGCTTTGAAGCAGTTGCTTGATGTGGCGACCGAGTGGAAATCCGCCGGCAAGCTGCGTGACTGGTCGGGTTGGGCAGAGGAATGTGCGACACGCAAACGGACCATGCTGCGTAAAACACATTTCGATCAGACACCGCTCAAGCCGCAGCGTGTTTATGAAGAGATGAACAAGGCCTTTGGCCGCGACACCTGTTACGTCACAACCATTGGTCTCAGTCAGATTGCTGGCGCACAGTTTCTGCATGTTTATCGTCCGCGCAACTGGATCAACTGTGGTCAGGCTGGCCCATTGGGCTGGACATTGCCTGCTGCTCTCGGCGTCCGTGCTGCTGATCCTGATCGTCCGATCGTTGCGCTTTCAGGCGACTATGATTTCCAGTTTATGATTGAGGAACTGGCGGTCGGTGCGCAACACAAGCTGCCGTACATTCATGTGGTCGTGAACAATTCCTATCTCGGCCTTATCCGTCAGGCGCAGCGCGGCTTCAATATGGATTTCGAAGTCAGTCTCGCCTTCGACAACATCAACGCATCGGGTGACGCAGAAAAGGGTTACGGCGTCGATCATGTGGCGGTTGCCGAAGGCCTCGGCTGCAAGGCGATCCGGGTGCGCAGTCCGAACCAGTTTGCCGAAAGTTTTGAGCAGGCAAAAGCGCTGATGAGCGAGCATCAGGTGCCAGTGGTACTCGAATTCATCCTCGAGCGCGTCACCAATATTTCCATGGGGGCGGATATCGATCAGGTCGTCGAGTTTGAAGAACTCGCCGAACGTGGCGAGGATGCGCCAACCGCGATTGCAGCGCTGCTAGATTAATTTCGAAGGAATGGATTATGCCAAGATTTGCAGCCAATCTCACCATGCTTTTTAATGAAGTGCCGTTTATGGAGCGCTTTGCGCTGGCGGCTCAAGCTGGTTTCACGGGGGTCGAATATCTCTTCCCCTATGACTTCAACCGGCATGAATTGAAAGCAGCACTTACTAAGCACAATCTGGCACAGGTGTTGCACAATTTGCCAGCCGGCAACTGGGGCGGTGGCGAACGTGGGATCGCAGTTCTGCCTGACCGAATTGACGAATTTCGCCGTGGTGTGGCGGACGCGATTGATTACGCGTCAACGCTTAACTGTTCGCAGGTGAATTGCCTCGCGGGTATTGCACCACAGGGCGCCGACCCTGATGTGCTACGCGCAACTTTCGTCAGCAATTTGCGGCTTGCCGCAAAGGAACTCGGCAAGCATGGTATTCGCCTGCTGATCGAACCGATCAATCACTATGATATTCCGGGATTTTACCTCAACACGGTCGAGCAGGCAGTTTCGATCATCGACGAGGTCGGCAGCAACAACCTGTTCATCCAGTATGATCTCTACCATCAGCAGCGCACGCGTGGTGAACTGATTGCCACCTATGAACGCTACAAGCCGCTGATTGCGCATGTTCAGCTTGCCGATAATCCGGGCCGTAACGAGCCGGGCACAGGCGAAATTAACTATCCATATGTGTTCGAAGCGCTGAAAGCCGCTGGTTACAAAGGCTGGATCGGTTGCGAATACAAGCCAAAGACCACCACGGAAGAGGGCTTGGGCTGGTTCAAACAATATGAAGCTGAACGGTTAAGTGCATAAGTTAGAATAGGGAGTAAGCGAAATGGCCAAAATCGGCTTCATCGGACTGGGGATCATGGGCAAGCCAATGGCGCAGCATTTGCAAAATGCAGGCCACCAGCTTTTTACCTCAAAGCACACGCAGCCTCCACATAAAGACTTGCTGGATGCAGGACTGACTGTTCTCGATACGCCCAAGGCAGTGGCTGCGGAATGTGAGACAATTATCCTCATGCTACCGGATACGCCGCAGGTCGCCGACGTTCTGTTTAGTGAGGATGGTGTTGCGGAAGGCTTGGGCAAGGGCAAGACGCTCATCGATATGAGCTCGATTTCGCCTATCGAAACCAAGGAATTCGCAAAGAAAGTCCGCGCAACTGGTGCCGAATATATCGATGCACCAGTGTCAGGCGGCGAAGTTGGAGCGAAAAACGCCAGCCTTTCCATCATGGCAGGCGGCGCACAGGCAAGTTTTGATGCAGCACTACCTCTGCTCAAATTGATGGGCAAAAACATCACGCTGGTCGGCGATTGCGGTGATGGTCAGACAACCAAAGTCGCTAATCAGATCATCGTCGCGCTCAATATAGAGGCCGTTGCCGAAGCGCTGGTGTTTGCCTCCAAAGCGGGTGCTGATCCGGCAAAGGTTCGCGAGGCTCTGATGGGTGGATTTGCCTCGTCGCGCATTCTGGAAGTGCATGGCGAACGCATGATCAAGCGCACATTTGATCCGGGTTTCCGCATTTCGCTGCACCAGAAGGATTTGAACCTGGCATTGCAGGGCGCGAAAGCTCTAGGCGTGTCGCTGCCGAATACGGCAATGGCGCAGGAATTGTTCAACTCCTGTGCAGCCCATGGCGATGACGGTCTGGATCATTCTGGGCTGGTGCGCGCATTGGAACGGATGGCAAATCACGACGTTGCCTAATTCAAGCGCCTGATTTCTCTGGAGGGGAGAACATGGAGCTGGCTGTCTGGAGGAGATGGCCGGCTCCATTGATTTTATAAGTTCGTTCAGAAATAGTCGGCCAAACAACAATAATATCGGGAATCTCATGACCGCCATCACCGATCCGAAGAAGTTTTTGACCAGTCTCTTTGATGCAGCGGTTGCTGCTGCTGACCCTGAACTGGTGATCCGCGCCAATCTGCCTGCAAAGCCCAAAGGCCGAACGATTGTGATTGGTGCAGGCAAAGGCTCGGCGCAGATGGCGGCTGCATTCGAGCGGGCATGGGCAGAGCGGCATGAGAATGAGGAAGCGCCGCTGGAAGGTGTTGTAGTCACGCGTTACGGCTATGGCACGCCCTGCAAAACTATTGAGATCATTGAGGCGTCGCATCCGATTCCCGATGATGCCGGGCTTGCTGCTTCAAAACGACTGTTTGACGCGGTGTCGGGTCTCACCGAGGATGATCTTGTCGTCGCGCTCATTTCCGGTGGCGGTTCGGCATTGTTGCCATCGCCGCCTGAAGGCCTGACCTTGGAAGATGAGATCGCCGTCAATAAGTCGTTGCTGGCATCTGGTGCGCCGATTTCGGCAATGAATGCCGTGAGAAAACATCTTTCGACCATCAAGGGTGGAAGATTAGCTGCTTGCGCCCATCCGGCAAAAGTCTTTTCGCTGGTCGTTTCTGATATTCCCGGTGACAATCCTGCCTTTGTTGCGTCAGGCCCAACTGTGCCGGATAAAACCAGCCGCGACGAAGCGCTGAAAATCATCGAACGCTATAAGCTTGAACTGCCAGATGCTGTGCTCGCGCATATCAAAAGCGAGAAGGCTCATGCGCCAAAACCCGACGACAAAATCTTTGCCGACAATGAAGTACGTGTGATTGCGTCAGCAGCCGTTTCTCTGGAGGCCGCAGTCAAGGAAGCGGAGCGCCATGGCGTTGAGGCGGTGATCCTGTCCGATTCAATGGAAGGTGAGGCACGCGAAGTTGCTCATGTTCATGCGGCGATTGCGCGTGAAGTGGCTGATCGTGATCGTCCGTTTAAAAAGCCGGTGGTGATCCTGTCAGGTGGTGAAACGACCGTGACTATTCGTGCGAAAGGCGGCAAAGGCGGGCGCAACAGCGAGTTTCTACTGTCCTTCGCGCTTGATATAGATAGCTATACGAATATTCACGCGCTGGCAGCGGATACCGATGGCATCGACGGTTCGGAAGATAATGCTGGAGCTTTTGCCGATGGCACAACGGTTTCGCGGCTGCAAAAGGCGGGTGAAGACGGGGCTGCGCGGCTTAACGTCAATGACGCATGGACGGCATTTGATGCGATTGATGATCTGTTCATGCCCGGTCCCACCGGAACGAACGTCAATGATCTGAGAGCGATTTTGATATTGGCTTAGTTTCGTCGTCGATAAGTATCCGGGTTGCAGCTCCGTCTAAGTCTTCATACTGGCCATTTTTCAATGACCATAAAAAACCGGCAAGGCCCAGAACACCAAGGCCCAGCGCGATGGGAATAAGGAAAAGAAGTCCGCTCATTTGTGCGCTTCCTTCAAAATGGCAGCAGGTGCGACAGTGGTTTGCACCGGCTGCTTTTGCTTTCCAGCCCGCAATCGCATGGCGTTGCTGACGACCACGATGGACGATAGCGACATCGATAATGCTGCTACCAATGGCGTCACATAGCCGAAAATCGCAATCGGCACAGCAATGATATTATAGCCTATGGACAGCGCAAAGTTTTGGCTGATCAGCTTGCCAGCTTCCTTCGATACAGCAAAAGCCAGCGGTACGGCGGAGAGGCTTTCGCGCAGGAATACGAAATCGGCAGCATTCCGGCCGATATCGGCAGCGGTTGCGGGAGCCATGGAAACATGGGCTGCAACAAGGGCTGGAGCATCATTAAGCCCGTCACCGACCATCAGAACTTTGCGACCATCGGCGGTGAGTTCCTGCACAAGTTGTGACTTGTCAGCAGGCAGAACTTCGCCGCGATAGGTATCGACACCAAGATAACCGGCAAGCTTTTGCACGGCGGGCTGTTTGTCGCCGGAAATTATTTCCAGCTTCAAACCATTGCGTTTTAGAGTGCCGATGGCGCTCGCTGCATCTTCGCGCGGTTGGTCTTCAAAGCGGAATGTTTCAACCAGCTTGCCGTCGATGGAAAGGCAGGTCTCTGGGCCGTCGGCAGTATCAGCATGCGCATTGCTGTCAGTCCATTCGCGCTTTCCGAGCCGGTAAACCGTGCCATTCAACGCTGCATCAATGCCCGAACCGGGAACTTCCTCAATGCGTGTGAAAGCAGTCATTGGCTTTGCGCCAGAGAACAACGCCAGCGCTCGCGACAATGGATGACGCGAATAAAGCGACAGTTCAGCTGCAATTTCGAGGTGGTTCGGGTTGATCATATCGCGGTTAATGAGGCGCGGCTGACCAAGTGTCAGCGTTCCGGTCTTGTCGAATATGGCTGTATCGATCTCAGCCATCCGCTCCATTGCGGAACCGTCCTTGATCATGATGCCATTTTCAAACAGGCGTCGCGCGGCAACCACCTGAACGATTGGCACGGCAAGTGCCAACGCACAGGGGCAAGTGATAATGAGCGTGCAGATCGCAATATAGATAGAGCGATACCAGTCGCCGCCGGTATAGATCATCCAGCCGACAAATGCCGCAAAGGCTATCGTATGCACCATCGGCACATAAAGCTCCGAGGCACGATCAGCGAGACGACGATAATAGGCGCGGCCTCCTTCTGCGACATCCATCAGGCGCACCATCTCGGCAAGGAACGAATCCTTGGCTTCGGCAGTTGCGCGAATGACGAGTGGAGCGGAGAGGTTCATGGTGCCCGCACGAATATCCGAGCCGGGACCGACAGGCACTGCATCGCTTTCGCCCGATGCAATGGCGCAATCGAGTTCCGAGTGTCCATCTTCCACTTTCGCGTCAACGGGAACGCGCTCTCCTGCTGCAAGGATGATCCGCATTCCGGGGCGGACTTCATTGACCGGCAGATAGTTACGCTCGTCATTTTCGCCGATAACCACGGCACCACGCGGGCTTAACTGTGCAAGACCTCGCACAGCGGAGCGTGCGCGTGCGCGCATGAGATAATCGAGCGTGCGACCGATCAACAGGAAAAACAGCAGTGAAACCGAGGCATCGAAGTAGGCGTGTTGCCCATGGTTCATGGTCTCATAAACGCTCATGCCGAAGGCAAGCGAAATGGCGAGTGCAATCGGCACATCCATGTTCACGCGATGGGCGCGAAGCGCATTCCATGCGGAAACATAGAAAATCCGACCCGAATAAATCAATGTCGGCAGGGCGATAAGACCGGAAATCCAGTGAAACATATCGCGCGTTGCGGCATCTGCTCCCGACCAGACTGCAACAGACAACAGCATCACATTGCTGGATGCGAAGGCTGCAACCCCAAGCGCTATCAACAGCCGTGTGAAGGCCGGGTCCTTATCCTGAACCATATCGAAAATATGCGCCTCGTAGCCAAGGCGGCGTAGCGGATCGACGACATCAGGCGGTGTTTCGCCATCCTTCCAGCGAATGGTGACGCGGCGCGCTGTGAGATTAACGCGAACATATGCGACGCCCGGCAGCTTACCGAGCACCTCTTCAATGGTCTTGATGCAAAGGCCGCAATGAACGCCGGGAACCGACAGATCAAGCTGGCGCAGGCCGTCGCCCAGCGCACGACTTGCAACCAGCATTTCATCGGGCGAAACGGTCTGAATGACGGTGGCTATCTGAGCATTTTCAACGCAACAACTCATAAGATCCTCCCGTCCTTCACAAGAACGCGGATGATATGGCGATAGGGATCTTCAAGGCCATACTTTTCATTGGCATCGGCATTGACTTCCATGATCCATGCGCCTTCACCAAGCTCAAGCGGCGCGGTCAGCACACCCTCGTCACCCGTGCTGAGGGTGACTTTGGTGTCGTGCACATCGCCGACCGGGCGCTTGAATTCAACCGTGCCACCGGCCAAGGTAATGGCTTTGCCGTCGCGATCCGCGAGTTTCCAGCTGAACACACCTTCTGCGTAAGATGGCTGGGACTGCCAACCGAGTGCAGCTTGTTCCTTGCCGGTTTCGGCTTTGTCGTTGAACTCCTGGCTTGCGACATAGGTGTTTTTCACCACAAGCCCGCTCCAGCTACTGACTGCCTTGTAAGCCATGGTCATATTGACAGCGATGATGACGCCAAAAAAGGCAATCATGATGCCCAGCATGTGCCAACCGGTAAAAGTGCCTGACGTTTTTGATTTTACTGACATCATTTCTTCTCCGGTGCCATGAAAGTTGCTTTGTAGCGTGCGCTTTCGGAGCCGTCCGCGTCGCGCACTTCGATTTCATAGTCGGAGCGTGGCTCCGTAATTGCATCATGCGGCAGGGTCACGAAAACGCGCAGCGTCTTCAGCCGGTCGGGTTCTACCGGCACATCGTAATTGCCTTCCGCATCGATGTTTTCATCCTGAACAGTCAGCGTTGCACCCGGCAACCCTTCTATCGACAGACGGAAAGTGCGTGGAACGGGGATCATGTTGAGCAGCTTGACGGTATAACCGTTGCGGATTGAGCCATCGGACAGCAACACATATTGCGGCGTGCGGTCATGCAACACGTTAATGCCGATGCGCTGACGCATCGAAAGCGAGATAACGAGCGTGAGGCCGATCAGCGCCCAGACGATGAAGTAAAACAGGATGCGCGGACGCAGAACTTTTTTCAGCGACAGATGTTCAACCGCACTGGAAAACTTGTTTGGCGCTTCATAGACACGCGTGGGATCGATAGGAGCCGTGCCGTTATTGGTGGCGAGGTCCATATTCGAATTGTAGTCGGCAAGTGTTGCATAGGAGATCAGTCCGCGTTCCTTGCCGACCTTGTCCATCACAGAGTTGCAGGCATCAATGCAGAGTGCGCAGGTAATACATTCAAGCTGCTGCCCGTCGCGAATGTCGATACCCATAGGGCAGGCGGCAACGCAGGCATTACAATCGACGCAATCGCCAACGGTTTCGCCCGTAGTAATTGCTTTTTTGGAGTGACGTGAACGTGGTTCGCCGCGCCAGTCATTATAGGTGACGGTGAGAGAGTTCTCATCGAGCATGGCCGCCTGGATGCGTGGCCAAGGACACATATAAGTGCAGACCTGCTCACGCATCAGGCCGCCGAAAACATAGGTCGTGGCGGTGAGAATGGCGACGGTGAAATAGGCGACGGGTGCCGCTTTAGCCGTGACGAAATCCATAAGCAGAGTGGGGGCGTCGGCGAAATAGAAAATCCATGCGCCACCGGTCAGAATACCGATCAATATCCAGATGCCGTGCTTGGTTACTCGCTTCCAGACCTTGTCAAAGGTCCATGGAGCCTTATCGAGTTTCATGCGGGCATTGCGGTCGCCTTCGATCGCGCGCTCAACAACAAGATAGAGATCGACCCAGACAGTCTGCGGACAGGTGTAGCCACACCAAGCGCGCCCAGCCGCAGATGTCACCAGAAACAGACCGAGGCCCGCCATGATGAGCAGGCCCGCGACGTAATAGAATTCCTGCGGCCAGATTTCGATGAAGAAGAAATAGAAGCGGCGATTGGCAAGATCAATCAGCACCGCCTGATCGGGCGCATAGGGGCCGCGATCCCAGCGCAGCCACGGCGTCAGGTAATAGATCCCCAACGTAATGAACATGATGATCCATTTGAAGCGGCGGAACTCACCCTGCACACGCTTCGGAAATATCTTCACCCGCGCCGCATAAAGCGACTTCCCACTTTTAGGGAGGCGGGTCTTGGGGGAGTTGACTGCCTGAACGTCTATGCGTTCGACATCGTCTGACATTTGCCTTGCTCCTGAAGCGCGATGCCGGACAGACAGAAGCTGGCTTGCCGGTAGATCGTACTTGCAACAATTGAGAGCGGGGTGGTTATTCGCCGTCCGTTCCAATGCAGTGACATGAGCGCAGCCCCGATTTGCCGTTCAATTGGAGCTGCCCTTGTTTTCACTGGCCCCTTTTCGGGGCCAGTGGTCGTTAGAGCGGCTCCAATTAAGATTGAATCGTTGGAGCCGCTCTAACTATTTGTTTTTACGCATTATCCTACGTAAAACTGCTAAGCACTTTTGCTGGAAATGCTTTATTCACCACCACCGAGCGAGTGGACGAAAATTGCGAGCTGCTTGACGGTTGCATCGCCGAGGCGCGTTTCCCAAGCAGGCATCACGCCATGTTTTGGACGCGCGACCTGACGCGCAATAGCGTCTTCGCCCGAGCCGTAGAACCAGATGGCGTCGGTGAGATTTGGTGCACCAAATTCACGCAGGCCCTTTGCATCCGCGCCGTGACAGACGGCACAGTTTTCAGCAAATACCTTTTGGCCTTCCGGAACCATGGCCGGATCATGTGGCGTGCCGGAAAGGCTGACCACGTAAGCTGCGACATCGCGTATCTGAGCGGGCTCGAGGACATCCGCAAAGCCCGGCATTTCCGAAACGCGTGTTTCACTATCGTCAGGCGAGCGCACTCCATGACGAATGGTCGTCAGGATGTCGTCGACCGAACCACCCCACAGCCAGTCATCATCATTGAGGTTTGGATAGCCGGGTGCGCCCTGTGCGCCTGAGCCGTGGCACTGCACGCAATTGACGCGGAAAGCAGCCGCACCGCCCGCAATCGCATATTGGCGCAGGTTTTCATCGGCCAGAATCTCATGCACATCCTTGGCTTTGATCTGGTCGATAATGCCCTGACGACCAGCCGCAATCTCTGCGTTCTCTTTCCAGAAATCGCCGCGGCTCGACCAGCCGATCAGGCCCGCGGTTGAATTGGAAATCAGCGGCCATGCGGGATAGGCAATGACATAGGCAAGTGCCCAGACAATCGTTGCGTAAAAGGTCCAGAGCCACCAGCGTGGCATTGGATTGTCGAGTTCCCGAATGCCATCCCATTCGTGGCCGGTGGTCTCTACGCCACTGACTTCATCGATCTGTTTGTCAGTCATTTTTGTCGTCCTTGAATGGAATTTCCTTCGCTTCATCGGCTTTCTTTTTGCTTCCGGGGCGGAAGGCAAAGAGAATGACAAAGACGAAGAAGAGCGCCATGGCGAGCAGGCCCCAGCTATCGGCGAAAGTGCGTAGGGTATTGTAATCCATCGCTAAATCTCCGCTTTATCGCGCTTTGGGGGACTGGTCGTAGGTCGAGAAATCAACGAGCGTGCCGAGCATCTGGAGATAGGCGATGAGCGCGTCCATTTCGGAGATGACCTGCGGATTACCGTCAAAATCACCAACACGTGCCTTGGGATAACGCCCTTCGACACCAGAAGTATCGGCGTTCGGATCGGCTTGAGCCTTCAGGTCGGCGAGTGCATTGTCGACCATCTCGGGGGTGTAAGGCACACCGACTGCCACATTGGCCTTCAGGTTCGCAGCGATGTTGTTGGCATCGAGCGGACGATCTTTGAGGAAGGCGTAGCTTGGCATGACCGATTCCGGCACCACGTCACGCGGACGGATGAGGTGCTGCACGTGCCATTCGTTGGAGTAACGGCCACCGACGCGCGCAAGGTCGGGACCTGTACGCTTAGAGCCCCACTGGAATGAATGGTCATACATGGATTCCGCAGCCAGACTGTAATGGCCGTAGCGCTCCACTTCGTCACGGAACGGGCGGATCATCTGGCTGTGGCAGAGATAACAACCTTCACGCACATAGATGTCACGGCCCGCGAGTTCCAGCGGCGAATAGGGACGCATGCCCTCCACCTTCTCGATGGTATTTTCGAGATAGAACAGCGGCGCGATCTCAACGATGCCACCGACCGTTACCACGGCAAGCGAGGCAATCAGCAGCAAGGTCGCGTTTCTCTCCAGCTTGGAGTGTTTTTTCAGAATAGACATAAATCACACTCCTTATTCGGCTGGCTGCATTGGGGCGCCAGCAGCAGGCCGGGCACCGCCCATTGGCACTTCTTTGCGCAGGTTGCCGCGAATGGTCTGGTAGACATTCCATGCCATGACCAATCCACCGGCGAGGTAGAGCAGACCGCCTGCCGTACGGATGACGTAGTATGGGAACATTGCGAGCACGGTTTCGGCGAAGGAATAGACGAGGAAACCCTGATCGTCGTATTCGCGCCACATCAGACCCTGCTGGATACCGGCAACCCACATGGCAGCGGCGTAGAGCACGATGCCGAGTGTTGCGAGCCAGAAGTGCCAGTTGACCATGCGGATCGAATAGAGGCGTTCACGGTCCCACAGCTTGGGTGTGAGGTAGTAAACGGCAGCAAATGTGATCATGCCATTCCAGCCCAGCGCACCCGCATGAACGTGACCAATGGTCCAGTCGGTGTAGTGGGACAGCGAGTTGACTGCCTTGATCGACAGCATCGGACCTTCAAAGGTCGCCATGCCATAGAAGGCGATAGCTGCAACCATCAGACGGATGATCGGATCGGTACGAACCTTGTCCCATGCACCCGAAAGCGTCATCAGACCGTTGATCATGCCACCCCATGAAGGCATCCACAGCATGATCGAGAACACCATGCCGAGCGTCTGCGCCCAATCGGGAACAGCCGTGTAATGTAGATGGTGAGGGCCAGCCCAGATATAGAGGAAGATGATAGACCAGAAGTGAACGATCGACAGGCGATAGGAATAGACCGGACGGTTCGCCTGCTTTGGTACGAAATAGTACATCATCGCAAGGAATGGCACGGTCAGGAAGAACGCAACCGCGTTATGGCCGTACCACCATTGGGTCACGGCATCCTGAACGCCTGCGAAGGCCGAATAGCTCTTGACGCCTAAGAACGATACCGGGATCGCCAGATTGTTGATGATATGCAACATGGCAATGGTGATGATGAACGACAGGTAGAACCAGTTTGCCACATAGATATGCGGCTCTTTGCGCTTCAACACGGTGCCGAGGAAGACAACGAGATAGGCGACCCAGACGATGGTGAGCCAGATATCGACATACCATTCCGGTTCAGCATATTCGCGGCTCTGTGTGATACCGAGCAGGTAGCCGGTTGCAGCCATTACGATAAAGAGCTGATAGCCCCAGAATACGAACCAGGCCAAATCGCCACCAACGAGGCGTGCGCGACAGGTACGCTGCACGACATAGAAGGATGAGGCGATGAGTATGTTGCCGCCAAACGCAAAAACAACTGCTGATGTGTGCAGCGGACGCAGACGGCCAAAGTTCAGATAAGGTTCCAGATTGAGATCCGGAAAAGCGAGCTGGGCTGCGATAAGCACACCGACCAGAAAGCCAACAACGCCCCAGAATACGGTTGCGATGACACCATAGCGGATCGGTCCATCCATATAGGTGGACTGGTCAACCTTCTTTGGCGTCAGGCCGTAATCGGCATTCCGCATCAGCAAAATGGTGAAGATGGCAAGTGTAGCGAACAGAATCCACATATGGGTTCTGAACAACTCATCATGAGAAAATCCGGCCAGAAGCACGGCAAAAAGTGCTCCCAGACCAGAAAGGACTGTTCCAGCGGCGTAGTTCATCTAATCCCCTCGCAGCGCAAGTCAGAAGCTGTCGAAGTGAAGACAGCTATAGCGATAGTTCTCTATCGGCTCTCTACGAGAGGGTGTCATTGATCTAAATCAACGAGCGCTTAAGCGCATCCCGAAAAGTGTGAAACGGTTTTCGGACAAGATGCGTGCCAAAACAAAAGATTAGAGCGCCTGCGACGAATTGGGAGTTTTTTGGGAAATCAGTTGCTGTCAGTGATGGGCGTCAGATGGATGAGAATATCAACCTTGCTGACCTTGTAACCCGCAGGTGGCGGAGGCAGGGGACCAACACTTACATCATTGGATGCAATGTCGATGATCCTGTCTTCGTCATGAATGTAGAAATGCGTATGATCACCCGTATCCGTATCGAAATAGGTCCGCTCACTATGTAAGCTGATCTTGCGGATGAGACCTGCACCGGCGAACTGATTAAGTGCGTTGTAGACTGTTGCGACCGAAAGTTTTTCCCCGTGCAACAAGGCTTCTTCGTTCAACATATCTGGGGTTGCATGCCGATGCTTGTCAGTGAACAGTAAGCACCCGAGAGCTATGCGCTGACGGGTCGGGCGCAACCCGGCCCGTCTTAAAATCGCTTTGACTGTTGATGCCTGCTGCCGTCTCCATTCTTTGCCAGAACGAGGAACGTGCTTTGACAAGAGCTGTGAAGCGTCGGGCTCTGATTTAGGCCCCGATCTAGGATTGAACAGCATGAACAGTCTCGGTTTCTTTTCTCAGAAGCGATATCTGAACTCGAACGAATATACGAATCTTAATGCAAATGATTTGCAATTGCATTAATATAGTAAGAGACCTAATGTTCAACTTAAACAGGCAGGAATTTATGTCGCAGTTTGTGCCGGAATGATAAGAAGGGCGCGCAGGCCGCCTTCGATGCGGTTGTGCAATTGCACTTCACCGCCCATGCGTGTTGCTGCCATCTGGACGATTGGAAGGCCAAGACCGCTGCCGTTTTCACTTCTGTTCGCACCGCGATAGAAGCGTTCAGTCACATGGATCATTTCCTCGGGCGGTATTCCGAGGCCATCATCCTCAACAGTGAAGACCAAACGCTCGCCATCCTGATGAAGGCTGCATCGTACCGAACCACCTTCCGGCGAATGGTTGACGGCGTTCTCGATCAGATTGCGCATGGCTAACGTGAAGAGGTGCGGGTATTGCATCGTAACCAGTGGCAGATTGCCCGGTAGCTCGATTTTGACGCCGCGATGCGCCGCAAGCATCCGCATATCCGTTGAGATTGAAACGAGCAGCTGGCAAGCGGGCTCGGGGGCTGGAGGCTCCATTTCATCGCCTGTTTCAAGCGCTGCCAGATCAAGCAACTGATTGACCAGACGGCTGGTGCGATCGACTCCAGCGGCAATCTGACGAACGGCGTTGATACGCATGGCGTCGTCTTTTGCGCCCTCTGCAATTTGGGCCTGTGTTTTGAGACCTGCAAGCGGGGTCTTCAATTCATGTGCCGCAAAGATTGCAAAATTACGCTCGCGCTCCCGCGCTTCTTCCACACGATGGAAAAGCCCGTTGAGCGCCGAAACAGCCGGGGCAATTTCTGACGGAAGCTTCTCTTCACGCAGTGGCCGTAAGTCTCTCGCATCCCGTTTGGATAAGATTGCTGCAAGGTTGCTTAGTGGGTTGAGGCCACGCCGCACGCATAGCCAGATCAGGATAGCGAGGATCGGAAGCAGAAGCAGTGCCGGTAGTACGACGCCCGTAACCACACTTTGCACCAACCGCTCGCGAACTGAAAGGCTGTCGCCAACCATCACGCGCAAGCCCAGTTGCGTATTCTCGACCGCAAAGACGCGCCAGCGATCGCCCGCGACAACTGTATCAGAGAATCCATTGGCTACATCGGTCAGTCGTTCGCCAGGCGCGCTTTCGGATCGTCCCACAAGCTTGCCGTCGATCGCCCATATCTGGCAAAAAAGCTGGCGGTCATACATTGGGAAATCTGGCATGGGCTTCAGCGAAAGCTGCCCGCCATCCCCATCAGGGCCGACTTCGACGCGATGCTCAGTCAGCAACGAGTTGACCATGCGAGCGGCTTCCATCAAGCGCGCATCGAGCACTTTTTCGAGGCGCGACTGCGTGCTGACATGAATCCAGATCACGGCAAACAGCCAGACGAGGCAGGTGATGCCGATCAATATGCCGGTGAGGCGACTGCGAATGGAGTTCATGTATGGGCTCCCGCGAGCCTGTAGCCGACACCGCGAACAGTTTCGATAAAGCCGGAGCCGAGCTTGGCGCGAAGGTGATGGATATGTACTTCCACTGCGTTGCTTTCGACTTCCTCTTGCCAGCCATAAAGGGCTTCTTCGAGCGATGACTTGGAAACGGTAGCCGTCGGGCGCTCCATCAAGGTGCGCAATATCGAAAACTCACGTCGCGTCAGACGCAGGGGGGTGCCCTTGAATTGCACCGTCATTTCAGCCGGATCAAGTTCTACGCCTTGCCATTCAAGTGTAGCACTGGCGCGACCTGAGCCACGCCGTGCTATGGCGCGCACACGCGCCGCAAGCTCATGCAGATCAAACGGCTTGCCGACATAATCATCTGCACCCGCATCAAGACCTGCAATGCGTTCGGGCACCTGATCGCGAGCGGTCAATAACAGAACTGGTGTTTCATCGCGTGCTTGTCGCATGGCTTTCAATAGGTCGAGGCCGGAACCGTCGGGAAGCATCAGATCGAGCACGATCGCATTGTAATTCTGGGCAGCAAGGGCTGCCTCTGCATCGCCACAACTTGCGACAGCGTCCACGGTAAAGCCGGCCAACCCCAGTCCCACGGAAAGCCCGTCGAGCAGGATTGCATCGTCTTCAACCACCAGAATGCGCATGTGTCTTCCTGTTTCCGCCTTGTTTCAACTGTAAGCGGCTTCTCGCTTTGCCAGCTTAAGGCTGCCTTAAGGTGACGGCAGCATTTGCTTTTTACAACCTAATCTATTTTGCACGAATCAAATTACCCGGAATAATTCGAATGCGCTTTTTTGCGATACTCGTCGCTTTTTTTATGATGGTTCTTTCGTCCGCAGTGGCTGCAAGCCCGCTGCCGGTCAATGATGCATTTCGTCTAAGCGTGGTGAAGGACGGCGATAACCGACTGATTTTCAATTGGCAGATTTCAGACGGCTACTATCTTTATCGCGATCATATCGAAGCAAAAGATACAAAAGGTCAGGCGCTGGCCGTCGATACCCAGCCAGGCATCGCAAAAGATGATCCGAACTTCGGACGCCTTGAAGTCTATTATACCCGTGCAAGCGCCGGTATTCCGGCAGGCAATGAACCCATTCAACTGACTTATCAGGGCTGTCAGGAAGACGGCATCTGCTATCGACCTGAAACCCGTACCATCGATCCGGTAACGCTTGCAGTCAGCAGTCAGATGGGTAAGGCCTTTTCACAAGGCTCGGCATTTACGGCCGCGCCAACACCGAATGACCAAGGCAAAGCTTTCGCACTCGCTCCTGAAAAGGGCATGATTGAGAACCTGCTTGATCAGGGTGGTTCAGTGCTGGTGATTGCGGCTTTTCTTGCTTTCGGCGTGCTACTGGCCTTTACGCCTTGCGTGTTCCCGATCTATCCGATTGTTGCCGGAACTCTGGCGCGAGAAGGTGAAAAACTGACTGCGCGACGTGGTTTTGTTCTGTCGAGTACCTATGTTGTCAGCCTTGCGCTTGGGTTTGCAGTCATTGGCGCTATTGCAGGCTGGTCCGGCCAAAACCTGCAAATGGTGCTGCAATCCAAATGGATGGCCTTGGCACTTGCCGGAATATTCACACTGCTGGCCCTGTCGATGTTCGGCCTGTTCCAAATCCAGTTGCCATCATCGTGGGTGAGTGCAATTTCTGCCAAGACTGGTCAACGAACCGGTTCAAAACGCTCTGCTGCAATTCTCGGCTTTTCGTCGGTGTTGATCGTTGGCCCCTGCGTTACGGCACCCTTGGCAGGCGCGCTACTTTATATCGCGCAGACCGCCAACGTAGCACTCGGAGCCAGCGCTCTCTTCGCACTTGGCATCGGCAAAGGTCTGCCTTTGATTGCGTTTGCTACGCTTGGTGCAGGCACCTTGCCACGTGCCGGAGCCTGGATGGAACTGTTCAAGCAGGTATTTGGCTTTGGTTTTCTGGCAACTGCTATCTTTATGGCGGCACCTTTGTTGCCCTCGGGCGTGGATATGGTGCTTTGGGCCTTGCTGCTGTTTGGCGTTGCGCGCTTTGCCTTTCTCAATATACCGGGGCGCAGTGTTGTCGCCCGCACCATCGGCACGACGGCCTTCGTTTATGGCGTTATTTTGATGCTCGGCGTGGCATCGGGTGGCCGCGATCCATTGCAACCGCTGGCGGCATTGGTTAATCGTGACGTTAACCATAATTTGGCCGAGCTGCGATTCGCGCCGGTCGATACGGTTTCTGCCCTTCAGGAAAAGCTGGACGCGGCGCACGGCGACAAGCCGACGCTGGTCTATTTCACGGCAGATTGGTGCGTAAGCTGCTCTACTGTGGAGCGGCGCGTCCTGCCGGATGCAGGCGTGAAGAAAGCGCTTGGCGGATATCAGCTTATCAAGGCGGATGTCTCGGACCTCAATGCGGGCAATGCCGATCTCATGGCAAAGCTCAAAGTGGCAGGTCCGCCAACCATGGTTTTCTTCAACAATGCCAGCAAAGAGCCTGAAGGAACAAGATTGGTCGGCGATGTATCGTCGGCAACCATTGAACGCTCTGTCGGGCTTCTGAGGACCGACCAGAAGCAAGGCTTATGAGAGCGCATCCGAAAAGTGGAAACCGGTTTTCGGAACAAGATGCGCGTTAAAACGAAAGGTTGGAGCGCTGATCTGGTGCAATCAGATCAAAACGCGCTCTAAATTGAACATGGCTCGGGGACATTTGGGGTATTGGGCATTGACTACTCAAAATCAAAAGGGGCGCACAGCAGCGTCCGTAGCGCGGCTGTTGTTGATCAGCCTGCTGCCGCTAGTCGTTGCGGCTTGTACGACGACGTCGTCAGATAGCCCGATCGCAGTGACGATGCCAGAAACGGTTGCTGTCGCTCCTCAGCCCGTGGCTGCAGCACCTGTTGTTGAGCCTTTGCCAGAACCTGAAGTGCAGACGGCAAAGAGCGAATATGAAGTCATGTATGGTGCAGTCAATGATGGCGGTAATCAGATTGCAGCACTTGATCTGAGCAAAATCGCCGAGCGTAATCTGCGTAAGCAGGTCAATTACAAGACCAGCCATCCGGTCGGAACTATCATTGTCGATCCCTATGCGCGCTATCTTTATCTCGTGCAGCCCGGCGGCAAAGCCATGCGTTATTCCGTAGGTGTCGGTCGTGCAGGCCTGACTTTCAGCGGTGAGGCAAAGGTTGCGTATAAGGCGCAATGGCCGCGTTGGACGCCGACGCAGAATATGATTAAGCGCAATCCGGATCATTACGCGAAATATGCCAAGGGTCTGGAAGGTGGTATCCGCAATCCACTCGGCGCGCGAGCCCTCTATCTCTATCGCGATGGCAAAGATACGCTCTATCGCATCCACGGTACGAATGAGCCATGGTCGGTCGGCAAAGCCGCATCTTCAGGCTGCATCCGTCTTTTCAATCAGGACATTCTCGACCTTCATAAGCGTGTTTCCAGCGGAAGCCGTGTCGTCGTTCTGGATAAGTCTCAATCAAGGGCCCAATCTTCTGAAGGAGAAAGCTAATGATCAATCGTCGTCAGATGCTGGCAGCAACTGCAGCCGGTGCCGCAACAATTGCCATTTCTGGCGGCGAGAGCTTCGCCCAGCGTGTGCCGACTGTCGCCGATGTCCTCTATGACAAAGACATCCCGGTTCTCGGCAATCCAAATGGCGATGTCACCATCGTTGAATATTTCGACTATCAGTGCCCTTACTGCAAAAAGGGCCATGCCGAACTCATGCGCGTTGTCGAAAATGACGGCAAGGTGCGGTTGGTGTTGAAAGACTGGATTATCTTTGGCGACAACTCGGCTTATCCGGCGCGGCTGGTGCTGGCGGCCGAAAAGTCTGGTGACTACGTCAAGGCGATGGAAGCCATGATGGTAACACCGGGCCGTCTGACCAAAGATCAGACGGATGCAGCACTCAAGAAAGCTGGTCTTGATCCGAAAAAGCTTGAAGCCGCTTACAAAGCAGATGCTGCACGGATCAACGGCATTCTTGAACGCAATATGGATCAGGGTGAAGCCTTCAATTTTGGTGGCACTCCGTCCTTCGTCATTGGCACCAGACTTTATGGCGGCGTGATGAAAGAGCAGGACCTGATCGAAGCGATCAAGGAAGCGCGCAAGGCTTAAAAACGTTTCGGAAATTTGAAAGCAAGCAGCGGAGTGTTGTCGGTCTTGTCTGGGGTTAGATTTCCTTCATATTAGGAAGGACAACGGACATGAACCTGATGACACTCACGCAAACGAACAGCAACGACACTGATGAAAGCCGCTGGAGACAAGTGCTGGCGCGCGACAAGGCATCAGATGGCCAATTCGTTTACGCTGTACGCACGACGGGCGTCTATTGCCGCCCTTCATGCCCATCGCGGCGGGGAAAACGCGAAAATGTGCAGTTTTTTGTTGCTTGCGAAGATGCAGAGCATGCAGGCTTTCGCCCTTGTATGCGGTGCAAGCCACACATTGATGCGACGCTCGACGCACAAAACAACGCGCGTTATGCCGATATGGTATCTGCAGCCTGCCGCTTCATTGAAAGTGCCGAAGAAGTTCCGGCACTCGAAGACATTGCGCGTGCAGCAGGGGCAAGTTCCGCACATTTCCATCGCATCTTTAAAAGCTTTACTGGCCTGACACCAAAGGCTTATGCCGATGCACATCGTGCAGGCAGAATGCGAGCAGCACTCAAGGCCAATGGCAGCCGCGTAACGGACGCGATCTATGAGGCAGGCTATAATTCCTCCAGCCGCTTCTATGAGGCTTCGGACAAGATTCTCGGCATGAAACCGAAGGTCTACAAGTCCGGCGGCGAAAATGAGACCATCCGCTTTGCGATCGGACAGTCGGCACTTGGTGCTGTTCTGGTGGCCGAAAGTGAGAAGGGGGTCTGTGCCATTCTGATGGGCGATGATCCGCAGGAGCTGATTATCGATCTGGAAAAGCGCTTTCCGAAAGCGCAGCTTGTCGGAGCAGACCGCGATTTCGAGGATCATATCGCGCAGGTGATTGGCTTTGTCGAAAATCCCGGTATTGGGTTTGATCTGCCACTTGATTTGAGAGGCACAGCTTTTCAGCAGCGCGTGTGGCAAGCTTTGCGGGAAATTCCACTGGGCAAGACCGTAAGCTATAGCGAACTTGCCCAGACAATCGGTCTGCCCAAATCAACGCGGGCCGTGGCCCAAGCCTGTGGTGCCAACAAGATTGCTGTTGCGGTTCCTTGCCATCGGGTCGTGCGTCATGATGGCGGCCTTTCCGGCTATCGCTGGGGTGTGGAGCGCAAGCGTGATCTGCTTGAAAGAGAGCGCCAGTCATGAAGGATAAACTGGCCTCTTATGACTGGGGAAAAATCGCCGATGAGCTGGATCAGTTTGGCACTGCAACGCTTGCAAAAATCTTGTCCTCACATCAATGCAATCAGCTTGTCGGGCTCTATGATGCACCCGATGCATTCCGCTCGACAATCACGATGGCAAGACATGGCTTCGGGCGTGGTGAATACAAGTATTTTTCCAACCCGCTCCCGGATATCATTCAAGGCTTACGGCAAGAGCTATATGCGCGGCTAAGTCCCATCGCCAATCGTTGGAGCGAGCGTCTTGGGAGCGGAGTACAATATCCCACAAGCCATGATGCGTATCTCGCAATCTGTCATGCGGCAGGGCAGACGCGTCCGACACCACTTATCCTGCAATATGTCGAGGGTGATTATAATTGCCTGCATCAGGATCTCTACGGCGATCTGGCTTTCTCGCTTCAGGTGGCGGTTCTGCTGTCACAGCCGGGCGAGGATTTCACCGGCGGCGAGTTTGTGCTGACCGAGCAGCGCCCGCGTATGCAAAGCAGGGCGGAAGTCGTGCCTTTAAGGCAGGGAGATGCCGTGATTTTTGCGGTAAACGACAGGCCAATTCGTGGCACACGTGGCGATTATAAGGCGAAAATGCGGCACGGCGTCAGTCGTCTGCGCTCAGGCAAGCGTCATACGCTGGGCATTATATTTCACGATGCACGATAAAGGGTTGCAACGTTTCGGTTGATGGCTTTTGATCGCGGCACGAGATCAAAGGAGTCGGAAATGAGCGTGACCATTTACGGTATCAAAAACTGTGACACCATGAAGAAGGCGCGTACATGGCTTGAAGATCATGGCATCGATTACACCTTCCACGATTATAAGAAGGAAGGCCTCGATGCTGCGACACTCGACCGCTTTCTAAAAGACATTGAGTGGGAAAAACTGCTCAATCGTGCAGGCACAACCTTTCGCAAACTGCCAGATGGCGAGCGTCAGAATGTCGATGCTGCGAAGGCACGCGAGCTGATGCTGGCGCAGCCTTCTATGGTCAAGCGGCCGGTACTGGATAAGGCTGGCAAGCTGACTGTCGGCTTCAAGCCCGATCAATACGAGATGTTCTTCAAAGCTTGAGCATCTCAAGGTTTGCCTTAGATAATATGTCTTCACATGACGATAGCGGGCAGGCCAAATCATGCATAAGCGGTTAGACAGAGTTTTCCAGCAATGGTCGGTCAGTTGGCGCGATGCGCTGATTGCCTCCGTTGCCGGTGCGGTTGCATGGCTGGTTTGTCAGTGGATGCTCGGCCAGCCGCGACCCGTCTTTGCAATGGTGACGGCAGTTATCTGTTTGGCACCTAATCTGCCCAATCACGGAAAACAGGCAGTGGGTGTCATTACCGGTGTCACAACGGGGGTTGTGGTCGGCGAACTCTCGTTGCTTTTGCCGGAAACAATTCCGGTCCTGCATATGAGCGTTGTCACTTGCATCGCGATGGTGCTTGCAACGACCTTCGGCTTGGCGCCGGCAATAGCCATCCAATCCGGCGTTTCCGCCATTCTTGTGCTGGCGATGGGCCCGCAGGTCGCGGGCATGACACGCCTCATCGATGTGCTGGTGGGCGCTGGCATTGGTCTACTGTTCAGCCAGATATTGGTGACACCTGATCCGGTACGGCTGATTGACAGGGCCGTGCGTGGGCTTGTCGATAACATCCTGAAAGGCTTGAAACAGTCAGCGGTAGCGCTTGAAAAGCAGGACGTTGTCCATGCCCAAAGCGCCATAAACCAGTTCACGCAGGCGCAGCGCGCGCTGAATGCTCTGGGCGACGGTATCGCTTTAGCGCGGTCGAATGCGCGCTGGTCCTTGCGTGGACGGCTCGTCGCGCGCGAAGTCAGTGAAATGGCAGGCCGCTATGATCGCCGCGGCATTCGTCTTTATGCATCTGCTTTGCTGTTTGGCGAGGCGCTTGGCAATGCGCTGCGCAAGAAAGAAGCCTCACCACCTGAATGGATCGCACGGTCGCTGCAATCGGTAATCCACAATTGCAATTTGGATGAAGGCGACACACCGGAGCGTTTGACACCAGTGCCACAGGATATCGATTTCAGCTGGCGTGATACGGCTTTTCGCCTGCAGTCGGTCAATGAGACGCTGCTGCACTTCCTGCATTCGGCCCAGCCCGACAGCGTGCCTGTTCGTAAGACATAATCGTCTGCTGCTTTAGGCTTGCTGCTGTGAGAACCGCCAAGTGATGGGAAACCTTACAAAAATTTAACTGGTAAAGGATGCGGGACAGGCATTTCATAAATGCAGAATTGCATTTTTGGATTTCCTGATGTTTGTATCGTTTTTCCCGCGTCCCAAGCTCTTCTTTTCGTCCGCACTTCTCTGGACCATCCTTGCTGTGCTCGGCTGGTATGAAGGGGGCGCTAAACTGGGCGGCATGGTCGGATTGCCACCTGCAGCAGCTGATGCAGCCCCCATCATCGGTGCGAGCATCTTCTGGTCGGCACCATTCCTGTGGTTCTATGTTTATTTCGCGGTGGTGGCGCTGGCATTCTACACTTTATGGGCTTGGTTCTCACCGCATCCATGGCAGCGCTGGTCGATCCTTGGCTCGGCTCTCATCCTGTTTACGACTTACTTCAGCGTTCAGGTCAGCGTTGCGGTCAATGCCTGGTACGGGCCGTTCTATGACATGGTGCAAAAAGCTTTGAGTACGCCGGGTGCCGTTTCGGCCGCCGATTTTTACTGGGGCGCACTGGACTTCGCGGGCATCGCTTTTCTGGCGATCACGATTGGCGTCCTGAGCATGTTCTTCGTCAGCCATTATATCTTTCGCTGGCGCACGGCCATGAACAATTATTACATGCTGCACTGGCAGAAACTGCGCCATATCGAAGGTGCCGCCCAGCGCGTGCAAGAGGATACGATGCGCTTTTCCACGACGCTGGAACAGCTTGGTGTCAGCCTCGTAAAGTCCGTCATGACACTGATCGCCTTTCTGCCGGTGCTTTTTACGTTCTCGGAAAAGGTCAGCGAACTTCCGATTATTGGCACTATTCCGCATGCGCTGGTTTGGGCCGCTATTGTGTGGGCGATCTTCGGGACCGCCTTTCTGGCGCTCGTCGGTATCAAGCTGCCGGGTCTCGAATTTAACAATCAGCGGGTGGAAGCAGCATATCGTAAGGAGCTTGTTTATGGCGAAGACCATGCGAACCGCGCTGAACCGATAACCATGGGCGAGCTGTTTTCAAATGTGCGCCACAACTATTTCCGACTCTACTTTCACTATGTGTATTTCAACGTCGCGCGCATTTTCTATCTGCAGGCGGATAATATCTTTCCGCTGCTGATCCTCATTCCTTCTATTGTCGCGGGTAAGCTGACGCTGGGTCTAATGAGCCAGATTTCCAACGTTTTCGAGCAAGTGCGAACCTCGTTCCAATATCTCGTCAACTCATGGACGACGATTATTGAACTGCTTTCAATCTACAAGCGCTTGCGCGGTTTTGAGGCAGCGATTGATGGGCCGCTAGTGCCTGCACTGGATCAGGAAAATCTCGGTCTGTCGGCATAAACTGCACACCAAGCTCTAGGGTCCAGACTCAATTGAGCCACCATGTGACGATGGCAGCGATATAGCATGTGGCTGTAAAGTTCAGCATGAGCTTGTCATATCGTGTCGCGACCCTCCTCCAGTCCTTGAGGCGGCAAAAGGTGCGTTCGATGATGTTTCGGCGGCGGTAGGCAATTGGGTTGAAAGGTTTGATCCGCTTACGGGTCGGATTATTTGGAATGACCGGTTCAGTGCCGCGAGCTTTGAGAAAATCGCGTAACGCGTTGCTATCGTAAGCCGTATCGGCAGCGCACAGGTTGCTTGGCGGCAGTGGCTCAAGCAGTGGGATGGCAATGGGAGCGTCACCGCGCTGCCCAGGGGTTATTCTCAGTGCGACTGGGCGGCCACAACCATCGACAACAGCATGTATTTTTGTCGATCTGCCGCCTCGCGATCGACCGATGGCTTGAGCTTCCGCCCCCCTTTTCCGCCAGCAGCAGATCGGTGCGCCTTTGCGGTGGTGCTGTCGATCATGTGAATGTCGCGATTGGTCGTCTGCACCAGTGCTTCGAATAGTTGCCGCCATATGCCTTTGGCAGACCAACGATGGAAACGATTGTAGATGGTTGTCGAGGGACCGTAGACAGCGGGGCAATCCTGCCACCGACAGCCAGTGCGCAGCACATGGATGATGCCGCTAATCACCCGGCGGTCGTCAGTTCGATGCGCGCCGGGTTGGTTCGTTGGAAGCAAAGGAGCGATCACTGCCCATTGCCGATCATCAAGCCAGAATTCTCCTGCCATGCTCCAAAACTCCCGTTATCAGGAGAGTGAATCATGAAGAAGTAATTTGATCAAATGTTTAATTGGGTTTGGAGCCTAGTGTTATGATCGATTCTGCGTGGCATGGCCGCTCGGGGAGTCGGTGCTGTTGAGATAATCATTATAGGTCGTGCACTTAACATCTGGCTTACTGCAGACTTCCGACACCAGTCGTTCCATGGCGCGCCAATAGGCCCCGTCATTCATCAGCACAAAATGAAAACCGAGCTGCAACGGAATGCGCTCGCCTTCATATTGCTTGTCAAAAGCGGCGCGAAACGCCTTGTAGGCGCGTTCCTCAAATTCGGCTGATTGGGCTGGTGCTTCCTTGCCCTTTGAGTGACGAACATAGAGATTATAATCCATGCCGACGATAACGCGCTGGGAGGGACCTTCAGGAATAAGCGGCAGGCCAAACGATGCAAACCGGCTATTTATCTGCGGTAATTCCGGTCCGCGTGTGATGGACGATGCCTGATAGCGGAAGCCATTGGCTTTCAACGCATCCTGCACGGGCTTGGAGGCTGCGAGATAAGGCGCGCGGAAGCCGTTGATGCCTTTACGGGCCAGCTCCTGCCAGCCGTCGGGTTCGCCTTCGATACCATTGTTTTTGTAGGCATCTGCCGTGATGCGACGGAATTCCCTGATTTCCTTGTCCCAGTCTGCGGTTGACCAGTTGGTGCCATCAAAATGGCCACAGCCATGGCTTGCGATTTCGTTGCCTTCCAGATGTGCCTGCCAGATATTATCGAGGCGGGTCACAACCTCATCGTCGCTTAATGCAAAACCAACATTGGATGAACCAGCACGCTTATGCGGTGGCTGATAATCACGACGGTCCTTCTTGGTCATCAGAAAGACGCAGGACAGGAAATAGGTGAAATGTGCGTTGTTGTTTTTTGCCAGCTCCCGCGAGCGCGTCCAAAGCTTGTTGTCATGCGCTCCGTCAAACGAAATCAGCACATATTGCGGCTTCGTCGTCTCAGCGACGACGGAACTTGCAGCGAGTGCGGAAGCGATGATGACGGCGGGAGTGATGAGACGCATGGGGGAATGAACGCAATCTGGCTGGAAAAGTTGCCTGTTAGTCACAAAATATGGCGAAGCTCCGACGCAAATGCACATTGTTTCTTGCGCTTACAGCTTATTTCGCCGACAGGTCTTACATATGGCGCGAATTCCGACTAAAAGCGCCAGAATAGATAAATTAAGATCAACGGTTTTTAGAGCGCGGCTCCACAAGTGTCGCACTCCACTAAAGATGGCAGGTCCATGGCAGACGACAGTTTCATTCGCGAGGTAAACGAGGAACTCCGTTCAGAACGGGCAAAGCAGGTTTGGAAAAACTTCGGCCCGGTCGTGATCGGTGCTGCGGTTGCGGTTGTCATTGGTACGGCCGCCTGGGTTGGCTATCAGCATTGGACTGACAGCAAAGCCTCTGCTTCCGGTGACAAGTTCCTGGCAGCACTCGATCTGGCCTCTTCCGGCAAGAACGATGAAGCTATTGCGGCACTCGATGATCTGGAAAAGACCGGTTACGGCTCTTATCCAGTGCTGGCTCGTCTGCGCGCTGCCTCCGTTCAGGCAGAAAAGGGCGATGTGACAGCAGCTGTTGCAGCCTTTGATGCTGTTTCTGCCGACAATGCCGTACCTGCGCCAATGCGTGATGTGGCCCGTCTGCGTGCAGCTTATCTGCTCGTTGATTCTGGTTCTTATGATGATGTCGCAAAGCGCGTTGAAACGCTTTCGGCAGATGGCAATCCAATGCGCTCCAGCGCGCGCGAGGCTCTTGGTCTGGCAGCATGGAAGGCGGAGCGTTTCGATGATGCTGCCAAGCTTTATCAGCAGATTGCCAATGACACTCTGGCTCCGGCGAATATCCGCCAGCGGGCCAATACAATGCTAGATCTCATGCGCGGCGCCGGTATCAATTTGCCGGAAGCCCAAGGCTAAACCGCGCTTACCTCCGGAGTAATACGAACCCATGGGTTTCACTCTCGCCATCGTCGGGCGTCCCAATGTCGGCAAGTCCACACTGTTTAATCGCCTCGTCGGCCGCAAGCTGGCGCTGGTCGATGACTTGCCGGGCGTTACGCGCGACCGGCGCATCCATGATGCCAAGCTTTACGATCTGAAGTTTCAGGTCATCGATACTGCGGGTCTCGAAGATGCAGCCAATGACAGCCTGGAAGCACGCATGCGCGCCCAGACTGAGGCTGCTATCTCTGAAGCCGATGCAATTCTGTTTGTGATTGATGCCAAAGCCGGCCTGACGCCTGCTGACAGCACTTTTGCTGAACTGGTGCGTCGTTCCGGTCGTCCCGTTGTGTTGGTTGCCAACAAGGCGGAAGCACGCGGCGCGCAAACCGGCATGTACGATGCTTTCCAGCTCGGCTTGGGCGAACCATGCGCGATTTCTGCTGAACATGGTCAGGGCATGCCTGATCTGCGCGACGCGATTGTCGAGCTTCTGGGCGAAGAACGTGCATTTGCAGATCAGCGTGCAGAAGAAGCTGCGGAAGAGGCCTTCACACCTAAAGCGGTTGGTGAGCTGATCGGTGATGATATCGAAGACCCGGATGAAGAAATCATTCCGGAATACGATACGACCAAGCCACTGCGCATTGCCATTGTTGGACGCCCGAATGCAGGCAAGTCCACAATGATCAACACCATGCTCGGCGAAGACCGTCTGCTGACGGGCCCCGAAGCCGGTATCACGCGCGATTCGATTTCCGTTGACTGGGAATGGCGTGGACGCAACATCAAGCTGTTCGACACCGCTGGTCTGCGCCGCAAATCGCGTGTGCAGGAAAAGCTTGAAAAGCTTTCCGTAGCCGATGGTCTGCGTGCTATTCGCTTTGCTGAAGTTGTGATCATCGTGCTCGATGCAACAATCCCGTTTGAAAAGCAGGACTTGCAGATTGCCGATCTGATTATTCGCGAAGGTCGTGCGCCGGTTATCGCGTTCAATAAATGGGATCTGATCGAAGATCGCCAGATGGTTCTGGAAGATCTTTACGAAAAGACCGCACGGCTTCTGCCACAGGTACGTGGTCTTCGCGCTGTGCCGATTTCCGGTGAGCGCGGCCAGGGGCTGGACAAGCTCATGGAGAATGTGGTCAAGACCCATGAAATCTGGAACCGTCGTATCTCGACCGGTCGCCTGAACCGTTGGCTGGAAGGGGTTATTGCGCATCAGCCGCCACCGGCAGTTTCGGGACGCCGTCTCAAGGTCAAGTACATGACGCAGATCAAGACCCGCCCGCCAGGCTTTGTGGTCTCCTGCTCGCGTCCTGATGCGATGCCGCAATCCTATGTGCGTTACCTCATCAACGGTTTGCGTGAGACATTTGAAATGCCGGGCGTGCCGATCCGCCTGTCGCTCAAGACATCGGAAAATCCGTTCGCGGGCCGTGCGAAAAAGAAGCGCTAAAAGCATTTCTGACGAGAGCTACTGCTGCTTTCGCTGATTAAGAAATGCAGCAGAACAAAGCAAAAGCCCGGGACACGATCCCGGGCTTTTGCTTTAAGTTTTAATCGCCGCGAGATGCCTTGGCACCTGCAGGCGCTCCGGTCATGCCACCGTCCACGGTGATTTCTATGCCGGTCACGTTGGTGGATTCGTCGGAAGCGAGATAGAGCGCAGCTCGGGCGATTTCTTCCGGTTCGCTCATCCTGCCCGTAACGCTTCTGCTGCCAAGCTGAGCCTCAAGAACTGTCATTGCATCTGGTGTCGGCGCAGAAGAATGCCAGATCGGTGTTTTGGTTGCGCCCGGCGTCACCTGATTTACACGGATGCCCCGCGGCGCAAGTTCTGCTGCGAAATTGCGCGTGAATGCGCGCACCGCACCTTTGGATGCCGCATAAGCACCCCATCCCGGAACGCCAAGCACAGCGTGGACCGAACCGTTCAGGATGACGGATGCATTGTCATTAAGATGAGGCAGGGCAGACTGTACTGTGAAGAAGACTGCCGTCAGATTGGTGCTGATAATTTGATTGAACTGCTCAAAACTTGTCTGACCGAGCGGTGTTGCACCACCAATACCAGCATTGGCGAAAACCACATCAAAACGACCGAACTTTTGCGCAGCTTCCGTAAAAGCGGCTTCGGTTGCCGCAGCATCGGTGACATCGAGTTTTAGTGCAAAAGCGTTGTTGCCCAGTTCGTTTTGAGCTGCGGCAAGTGTTTCCGGATTTCTGCCGGTGATAATGACCTTTGCGCCCTCATCGAGAAATACCTTGGCGGTGGCAAATCCAATACCGCTATTACCGCCGGTGATCACGGCAACCTTGTTGTTCAGGCGCATTTCAGTCTCCTGGGTTTTATCCAATGTGGATTATGATTGACATCCATAAAGATTATGTATGTAATCCAGAACGTCAAGTCACGAAATTGGGAGAATTTTTATGGGCCATTCCCAGCTCGACAAACAGAAGACCCACGATCGTATCGTAGAAGTCGCAGCGCGTCGTCTGCGCGAAAAAGGGTTGGAAGGCATCGGTGTGGCCGACCTCATGAAAGAGGCAGGGCTGACGGTTGGCGGTTTCTACAAACACTTTGCCTCTCGTGAGGACATGGTTGTCGAAGCTATGGAGCTGGCATTCAATGCATGGGAAGCAAGCGCGAGGGCCAAGGGGAAAGACCCTGCGACGGTCCCTATCGGCGAATATGTGGAAACCTATCTCAGCTCAGAGCATAGAGACGATGTAGCAAGCGGGTGCCCATTCGCCGCACTCACCGCAGATATGGCACGCAGTGGCGACAAGTGTCGCGCGGCGGCAACCGCACGGATTAAAACCAACCTCGACACCATGATCGCTCGGCTTGATGATACGCGCGATGCAGAGGCGCGTCGCAAGGCGATTATTCTTTCGTGTCTGATGACGGGCGCTGTTGGAACAGCCCGCATCGTTGATGATGCGGAACTGTCGGATGAAATTCTCGCGACGGTGCGCGAATTCGTCGGGGAATTTGTGCGGGATCGATAATCCCGTTTCAGGCAAACACGCCACCCTCATCGGCATCGACCGTGATCGATAGCGACACATGACGCGGACGCGTTAGCGCAAACAGAACGGATTCGACAATATCGCGACTGGTGGCTGCTTCACCCTTGTGCCGTTTGGATGAAGCTTCCCAACTTTCATCAAGCGGCGAGGCGTCTTCGAGATAAGGCGGATGTACGACGATTGAGCGAACGGGCGTGTTAGCGAGTTTTTGCCGCAAACCATCTGCCAATGCTGCCTGGGCGCGCTTTGCTGCATAGAACGGCACGGAGACTGTTTGAAGCGGCGCATTTGACAGGCCGCTAATCGATCCAATCATCACGATATCCGGACCGGATGATTGATTGAGAAGGGGAAGTAGCCCCTGTGTAAACAGAAATGTTCCGGTCACGGCCGCATTAACCACGCCCGCGACTTCCGCGATCGAATAGTCTTCTTTCCGGTCTTCGAGCCACATCGCGCCATTGTTGATGAGAATATCGACTGCCGCATGATCTGATTTGATGGTTTCGATGGCCGCTGCAACGCTTTTCATGTCAGCAAGATCGACTTGAACGGTTTTCACGCTGCGTCCGCTTTTGTCCGCAATACTTTTTGCTGTTTCTTGAAGCGCGTTCAGATTTCGTCCGCAAAGCACGACATCGCATCCGGCTTCCGCGAGGGAAAATGCCAGTGCTGCACCCAGACCGCGTGCTGCACCCGTGACAATTGCGGTGGTTCCTTCAAAGCGGGACATGGCTTTTCCTTTGCGGCATAAGTTGCGACAGTGTCTTATTCGCCTTTCGTGGCTTGAGAAACTCATATTCGTCTGCTAATCCGCCGCCTCCTGAAATTTCCCACATATCAGAGGCAGACCATGACGAAAGCTGAACAAGGCCAGAGCGAAAGCCAGTTTAATGGCGTGACCTTGGGCATCGATTTCGGCACCACCAATACGGTGCTGTCTCTGGCATCCCCTGATGGTACGACTGCAGTGCTAAGTGTGCCGAAAGATGGCGTCGACATCACCGGCTATCGTTCGATTCTTTGCTTCTGGCAGGATCGCGAAACAGGACAGCGCACTTCAGAAAGCGGTCCGTGGGCAATGGATGCCTTCGTCAATGCACCCCATTCGACACGCATGCTTCAGTCCTTCAAGACGTTTGCCGCGCAGAAGTCCTTCACCGACACACCCGTTTATGGCAAACGCTTCAAGTTCGAAGATATTCTAGAGACTTTTCTAGAATCAGTCGCAACCCGCCTTGGCGACAAGCTTCCGCCCAGAGGCAATCGTGTCGTCGTTGGTCGTCCGGTTATTTTTGCGGGAGCGTCTCCTGATGAAGAACTGGCCATGCAGCGCTATGAAAAAGCGTTCCGTGCCTTTGGGTTCACCGATATCCATTATGTGTATGAACCTGTTGCAGCGGCATATTTCTATGCGCAGGAACTCAAAGCCGAATCGACGGTTCTCGTAGCTGACTTTGGCGGCGGTACGAGCGACTTTTCCATCGTACGATTTGAAGTGGGCGCGCAGGGCTTGAGCTTCACGCCGTTGAGCCAGACGGGTCTAGGCATTGCTGGTGACACATTCGATTATCGCATCATCGACAATGCGGTTTCACCGCTCCTGGGAAAAAATGGCGAATATAAATCTTTCGGCAAGCGCCTGCCGATACCCCGTCATTATTATGCGAATTTCGCACGGTGGAACACGCTGTTCCTTATGAACTCGCCTTCAACTATTCGCTCACTGACCGATCTTGCCAAGAATGCTGTCGATCCTGAACCGCTCGAACATTTCATCAACCTGATCGAGAACGACTATGGCTATGAGATTTATCGCGCTGTCTCAAACCTCAAAGTGCGGCTATCTTCGGAAAGAATATCCGAGCTTCATTTCAAGGCAGATGATTTCGAAATTAGGTCCGATATCACGCGCAACGATTTTGATAGCTGGATTGCAGATGACGTGGCCAATATCGAGCAATCAGTAGAGCAGGCTGTTGAAAAGGCCGGACTTACCTTCGATGGCATTGATCGGGTCTTCCTGACAGGCGGCACATCCTTCGTGCCTGCCATCCGTGAGGCTTTCGAAAAGCGTTTCCCCGACGCCATGGTCACAAGCTCGAACCAGTTTGATTCGATTGCCAATGGTCTGGCGTTGATTGGTCAGAGCGCCGATATTGAACGTTGGGCGGTTAAGCGGCCGGTTTGATCTGGTCGAGCCTCAACTCAGGCATCGGCGACAGTTCTTGCAAAACATTCTGCGATCTTTTCGTTAGCGCCAATGCCCTTGGCCCATTTCACAATCTCCGGCATTTCACTTTCGTCAGCGATACCGCCCCAAACATCTTTGAATTTTGGGACATTCGGTGAAATATCGAAGAAGAAGTAACCGGGATCGGCAACTGCCACGTCTGCATAAACAATCGACCACTTGTCATATTGCATGAACGAATTGATTTTAACCGAGGCTGGCTTGACCTTCTTGCCAAAGCTTTTGGCAATTAGCGCTGCATAATCCGCTTTCTGCTGTGTGCTGATTGTTGTCGTCACGCCGTCGCAAGCCGATTTCGCTGATGCGGCATGGGCTGACGTAAGCAATGCACTTAACATGAGTCCCAAAATGGATGCCGTCTTAATCATCCCGGTCACCAATACCCTCCATGACTATGTGTAGCTATGAGCTTAACACATATTTCTTAGGGTAAGATATTGATTGGCGTGCCGTTTGGTACCTTCGACCAGATTTCACGCATTTCCGTGTTGCTCACGCCGATGCAGCCGTCTGTCCAGTCCCAAAGATGGTGCATAGGAGCAAGCACGCCCCAGCCATTGGGCAGGCCATGGATCATGATATTGCCGCCGGGTGCATAGCCGGCTGTATCGGCGACACTCTGGTCTACACTGTTCGGATACGAAATATGCAGGCTTAGATGGGCCATCGAGCGTGGATTGCGCCAGTCAATGATGTATGCGCCCTCAGGCGTTTTCTGATCTCCCTCACGGCTCTTATGTCCACCGTCGCCATTGCCGCCGAGTGCGATTCGATAGGTGCCAATCACAGTACCATTGCGTAGCAACGTCATCCGACGCTCGCCTTTATAGACCTTGATGGCATCCGCCTGTTGTTCTGCGGGCAGAAGTTGTGGCGGCTCACCTGAACCGATGCGTACCATGACCTTGGTGTAGCCGAACAAGCCGACAGCGATGAGAACTACGGCGAAAAGGATTTTCTTGATCATATCGGTCGCTTATTTTTGGTCTGTGGCGCGTTCAAGGCAGTCTTTGATGCCCGTTTCACAAACGGGCGTTTGCGCACGGATTTCTGGATTGTCACGCCACATTTTGTATGTGACCCAAAACTCGACATCCTTGTAGGCATATGTTCCGGCACGTTTATTGTTGCGACTTTTCTCCAGCGCTTCGCCAGTGATCACTATATGATGTGCAAGCCGTTTGAACTCCCAAGGCTGAGCGCCCTTCTTATGCTCGAACGCTTCCAAGTGATAATATGGATCGTTATGAGCCGGATCGGGCTCCTGATGAATGACGGCCCAACGGGTAATTTTGGGTGTGTCGGTAAGGATCACGACGCGATCTAAGGTTTCAGCATTAGGACTTGAAAGCAGAAAGGGGAGGGCAATTAGTGCTGCCGCCGCTGCATTCAATGTCTTTTTGCCAATCATTTTAAATTCCTTTTGCATTCCAGATAAATCCAGCACGCTCCTGCCCAAATGCATTTGCTATTGGGACGGCTAAAAAAGCAAATGAAAACAAACCTTCCCGAGCTGTGTTAATTCAAAATTAATCAATATTTTCAAAGGGTAAACAAAAACGCGTTAACCATCCATCAAGGTTAATACTCCATTATTCGCTATAGTTAAGTAATCGTTGCGAGTGGAGTTTGCGGTGCGTCTTGGTTCCATACGAGCGCTGTTTGGCCGGTCTAAGGCCGTTGCCGAGCCGGTATGGCATTATCCGGTAACGGGCTATTGCCCCGAGGATGGTCGCTATTACGCTGTGCGTGCAAAGCCACGTCAGGTTGCGCGCAAGCCACATCGCTTCGTGCCGCTCATGCTGGCAGCGATCACCTACCTGTTCAACTCCAATGCAATCGCTTTTCAGGACATGGCAAGCCTTGTGCCGACCGCAGATGTCGCTGGTCATCGCTGGACAGCCTTTGTCGCCAAAGCTCCGGTTGGTTCGCTGCATCAGGCAGAAATGCCTTTTGTGGATGCAACAACAGTCACAGGCAGCATCGCCACCACCGGCATTCAGGTGCCGGGCATTGGCCGTGTCGCGCTTTCCGGCGGACAGAAGACAGCAAAACTTGGCGTCGATGATCCCAATCCGGATGAAAACCGCATCAATCGTGCGGACAAGACCGACCGTATCGTTTCGGTGAAGCCTAAGGCTCCGGCGCGGGCTTTCAATGCTGGCAGCATGTTTGAGAAAATCAGCATGATCACAGCGCCGCGTGAAAAGATTGATGCGCGTATGGCCTTCTCAAAATCCAGCATCGAAGGGAAGGAGGTTGAGATCGCAATGGCGTTCCACGCGGTCAAACCACCTAAACCCAAACAGGACATGCCTGTGCAACTGGCAAAGCTGATCAACAACAATGAGCCCGACGTTCTCGCGTTGGGCTATGCGCCTTCTAAGCCGGACTACGGCAAGACATCGCCCTTCGAAAGCATTCTGACGCCAGAAGCCGACGCGGGTCGTTTTGTGCCGCCGATCAGTGATCAGGATCACGCATGGGCGGCAACGCCTTTGCCCGCAGAATCGTTTGGCTCGAAAGAGCAGAAATGTCTTGCGGAAGCTGTCTATTATGAAGCGCGTGGCGAAAACGTAAAAGGGCAGGTCGCCGTAGCGCAGGTCGTACTCAACCGCGTGCGCAACCCGGCTTATCCGGGAACCATTTGCGATGTGGTTTATCAGAATCGTAACTGGCTCAATGCATGCCAGTTCTCATTTGCCTGCGACGGTCAAAAGCATCGCGTAACCGAGATGCCACAATGGCGTATGGCACAGCAGGTCGCCAAGACGGTGACGGCTGGTCAGATTTGGCTACCGGAAGTTGGTTCCTCTACCCATTATCACGCGACCTATGTCAGCCCGTTCTGGGCACCTACAATGAAGAAGATGACTAAGATTGGTCTTCATGTGTTTTACCGCACCTATGGCGGTGGCTGGAGCTGATTGTTGCCGTTTGTTCAGGTAGTTGGCTAAGAAATCACTTTCGGACACATTTATTTGTCTCGAACGTCGCTTGAAACGGATGCACATTGATGAATCTATGTGCCGAGGTTCGCTCAATTCGATTCCAATTTTGAGGCCGAATTGCTGCATGAACTCCGGCTTTGGGCGGAAAATGAGTCGCACCATCGGCTAAATCATTGCATTTCCTAGATAAAAAACCTTTTGAAGCAACTGCTTGACCGCCTTGACTAGCGCGCGGTGTGTCAATATGTTGCGCGCAACTTGGAAATGGGCTTTTACGGCCCGCATTTCTTGCAAAAAGGAGCTGCCAATGACGAGCGGCACTGAGCCCGGAAAATCATCCGGTGTAGGCAGGGATGTGGAACGCAAAACTGTTTCCGGGGGGCTGGATCAGCGTTTGAACCGCCTTGAGGCCGAACTGGCCAAAAAGGGGATGTTTAAGCCACCGGCTTCCGAGGATGAACGGTCGGAAACATCCAGTTCCGTCGCGCAAGCCATGAAACTCTCCAGCGAGTTTATTGCTGGTATTGTGGTCGGTGCGTTGATCGGTTGGTTTCTTGATCGTTACGCAGGCACGTCGCCATGGGGGTTAATTATCTTTCTCCTTCTGGGCTTCGGTGCTGGCACCCTCAACGTGCTCCGTTCCGCAGGTTATGTTGCCGATCAAGGCAATATTAAGTCTAGCGTGGAAAAGAGCGATAAGGAATAAGTCTTCGCGGACATCACGAAAATGTTCGCGTATAGACACGTAAGACATGCGGGCCTCTCGCCCGAGAATTAAACGCCTTAGGGCAGGAACGACAGACGAGGTAAAGGTGGCCAACGATCCGATCCATCAGTTCCAGGTTTCCCGGTTGATTCCGATCGACGTCGGTGGTTTGGACCTGTCGTTCACCAATGTTTCGGCCTTCATGGTCGCAACGGTGGTGCTTGCGTCAGGCTTTCTGTACTTCACGTCGTCGAGCCGTGGACTGATCCCAAGCCGCCTTCAGTCGGTTTCGGAAATGGCTTATGAATTTGTGGCGTCGAGCCTGAGAGATTCGGCCGGGTCGAAGGGCATGAAGTTCTTCCCATTCGTTTTCTCTCTGTTCATGTTCATTCTGGTTGCGAACTTTATCGGCCTGTTTCCTTATTTCTATACGGTCACCAGCCAGATCATCGTGACGTTTGCTCTGTCGCTGCTCGTCATCGGCACTGTGATTATCTACGGTTTCTACAAGCATGGCATTGGCTTCCTCAAGCTGTTCGTGCCAAGCGGTGTGCCGGGCATTATCGTGCCACTGGTCGTCGCCATTGAAATCATCTCGTTCCTCTCGCGTCCAATCAGCCTCTCGGTTCGTCTTTTTGCGAACATGCTGGCAGGCCACATTACGCTCAAGGTTTTCGCAGGCTTCGTTGTCTCGCTGAGTTCGCTTGGTGCGCTTGGTGTTGGTGGCGCGATCCTGCCTCTTATCATGACGGTCGCGATCACCGCGCTTGAGTTCCTGGTTGCATTCCTCCAGGCCTACGTCTTCACCGTTCTTACCTGCATGTACATCAACGACGCAGTACATCCGGGTCACTAAAGCATGTTGCGGAAAAGTGGGTTACCGGTTTTCCGACAACAACATGCGTAATGAAAATATTTAAAGCGCCTCGTATTGGTAAAATAAAAAACGAAGCGCTTTGAGGTTCTCGCCGGCGGGTTTCCGCCAGAACAGAAATCCGCACTAATTTGCAATCCAGAAGGAGCTTTAACATGGAAGCGGAAGCAGCAAAGTACATCGGCGCCGGTCTCGCCTGTTTCGGTATGGCCGGTACGGCTCTCGGCCTCGGCAACATTTTCGGTAGCTATCTCTCGGGCGCTCTGCGTAACCCATCCGCTGCTGACAGCCAGTTCGGCCGTCTCGTGTTCGGTTTCGCTGTGACGGAAGCTCTGGGCATCTTCTCGCTGCTCATCGCGCTTCTGCTCCTCTTCGCTGTTTAATAAACAGTCGCAAGAAACTGGCCTGCCGCGATCTGTATCTTGAAATGCAGCGCGGCTGGCCTTTGCATATGACGTCTAAGTGAGCATGTTTCTATAAATCCGGGACTTCTTTCCGGGAAAGAACATGCTGGATTGAAGGGGAAATCTGGATGTTCGTGTCCACGGCGTTTGCCCAAACCGCCACCGAATCGCAACCGGCACCAGCTGCTGGTGAGCACGGCGCAGCCGATGCTGTGCACACCGAAACCGGGGTCGCGCACGATGCCGGACACGGCAGCGGCGTATTCCCGCCGTTCGATTCCACCCATTACGCATCACAGCTTCTGTGGCTGGCGATCACTTTCGGTCTTTTCTATCTGTTTCTGTCTCGCGTGGTTCTGCCACGTATCGGCGGCGTGATTGAAAATCGTCGTGACCGTATCGCACAGGATCTGGAGCAGGCTGCCCGCCTCAAGCAGGATGCAGACAACGCCATTGCTGCTTACGAGCAGGAATTGGCCGCTGCCCGCACCAAGGCCGCTTCGATTGCCGAAGCTGCTCGCGAAAAGGGCAAGGGCGAAGCAGCGGCCGAACGCGCCACTGCGGAAGCCGCTCTTGAGAGCAAGCTTGCTGAAGCGGAAGAACGTATCGCCGCAATCAAGGCCAAGGCCATGAGCGATGTCGGTACTATCGCCGAAGAAACCACGTCTGCGATCGTTGAACAGCTTCTGGGAACCAAGACCGATAAGGCCGACGTGACCGCAGCAGTCAAATCCGCAAACGCCTGAGGAGACGACAATGGATTCAACATTTTGGGCGTTTATTGCCCTCCTCCTCTTCATTGCACTGATTGTTTACCTGAAGGTTCCAGGCATGATCGGACGCTCGCTCGATGAGCGCGCCGAGAATATCAAGAAGGAACTGGAAGAAGCCCGCACTCTGCGCGAAGAAGCTCAGCAGCTTCTTGCTGAATATCATCGCAAGCGCAAGGAAGCGGAGAAAGAAGCTGGTGACATTGTCGCCGCTGCTGAACGCGAAGCAAAGGCGCTTCTTGAAGACGCAAAGCGCTCGACTGAGGAATTTGTTGTTCGTCGCAACAAGCTCGCAGAGCAGAAGATTGCAACCGCTGAAACCGATGCAATCAATGCAGTCCGCGCTTCGGCTGTTGATCTGGCGATCGCTGCTGCCGGCAAGATCGTTGCCGACAAGGTTGATACGAAGGTAGCAGGCACCTTGTTCAAGGATGCGCTCGGTCAGGTTAAGACCAACCTGAACTAAGCTCAGTGACTTACTGAAATTTAGAAAACGCCGCCTCGAAAGGGGCGGCGTTTTTGTTTGTCCGATTGAGAGACCAGCCAAGTTTTTACGGTATTCGCCTCGCTGGTAATGTCATCGCGACGACGCCTGCAATCACGAATGCCAATCCCAACCATGCGGTTGATGTCAACCTTTCTCCCAGAAAGGTTACGCCAATACCGACACCGATGGGGACGCGGAGATAGGCTTGCGCTGTGGTGCCGACCGAGCCCAACGTCTGAATAAGCCGGAAATATATAGTGAAAGCCGCCGCGGTCGAAAACACAGCAAGGGCGAGCAATGCGAAGAGCGAGTTAGCGCTGGGTGTCAGGGTCCATGGTCGGTCGATGACGAGGCTCAACGGGATCAGAATGATCGCGCCGCTGATGAGAGACCCTGCTGCAGGCAACATCGGATCAAGGCCCTTAAAATTTCTGCCAAAGATGGCGGCACCTGCATAGCAGATAGTCGCAGCGACAATTGCAAGCTGTGCCCACAATTCGTTGCCCAGTCCAGCAAGCGCCTGCACGCCGATAATGAGACTGGTGCCTGCAAGACCTGCCGCAACGCCGAACAGCCTGCGGCTGGTTACAGCCTCGTGTCGTGTGATCAGGAGCGTGATGAGAAATGTAAAGATCGGCGTCGTTGAGTTAAGGATCGCCGCAAGACCTGCATCAGTCGTCTGCTCCGCCCATGCGATCGCGGTAAAGGGTACGACGCTGTTAAGGCAGGCCTGAAACAGAAAGCGCTTCCAGGTGAGGGCATCAGTCGGCAGCTTCAAACCGCGCAACCGGATTATGACGATGAGTATAAGGCCTGCAATCAGTGTTCTGGTAGCGATTAGTGTAATTGGCGGGATTGTCTCTACGCCGATCTTGATGAAGCTGTAGGACGCTCCCCATAGAGTTGCCAGCAAAAGCAGCAATCCGAGTTCGACGGCGATATTGGTTTTCTGGATCATTCTGGTCCTGCATGTAAGAACGGCCTCATTGCTTCTTAGCAGCTTGTCGCCTCACACGTTTCGGTGCACACCGAACTGTCAGCAGGAATAGCGCCCCTTGATAGGTGCAAATGTATAGCGGTGAATTCCCGGAACCGGCCCCACTGCTTCAATGGCTGAGCGATGTTTGACCGTGCCGTAACCGGCGTGGACCTCAAATCCATAGGGTGTGTGAACAGCACCGCTGCGAGCCATCATACGATCTCGTGTAACCTTTGCCACGATGGAGGCAGCAGCAATGGAAATGGAGCGTTGATCGCCTTTCACCAAGGCGGATCCGGGGCAAGTCAAGCCTGGCGGCACGTCGCGTCCATCAATCAACGCATGACAAGGCTTGAGAGTAAGGCCTAGAAATGAACGGCGCATCGCCTCGAGCGCCGCTTTGCGAATATCGCTGGCGTCAATGCTGCGCGCACTTAAGCTTGCGACTGAGACCGTCAATGCCTTGGCAAGAATGATCTCATATAGCGCGTCGCGCTTGGCAGCCTTAAGCCGCTTGGAATCATCCAGTCCGTCAGGCAAATCATTGGGATCAAGCACCACAGCCGCTGCAACCACTGGGCCGGCCAAAGGTCCGCGTCCCGCCTCATCGATGCCAGCAATATGAAGAAGGCCGCTTGCCAGATGTTTCTTCTCTTCCGAGAAGTCTGGTGCAAGCGGGATGTCGAAAAGGAGCGGAGAATCAGAAGACAAGCGTTTCATTTGGCGGCAATGCTCGCATTGCTTCTGGTTCTCCGCAAGGTCCCTGCCGAGGAAGGTGGCGTAAAAGCAGGGACCTTCCGTCTGAAATGGACATCAGACGGGGATTAAATACGCAGCGCGTAACTCATGCAAACTGCTCACGATCGAGACGGTGAGCGCGCAAGCTTAAAAAAGCGAAAGCTGCTTGCCACCTTTTTCGACCGGCTCAAACAGATCTGTCCGAAGATGAAGCCGTTTAGAATTGAAACCGAGCTTGCGGGCAGCGATCTCAAAGCGGCGTCCGATCTGCCAGGCATAAGGCCCAGTGCCACGCATCCGTTTGCCCCATTCGGCATCATAATCCTTGCCATCACGCATGGAACGCACCAGCGACATCACATGGCGATAACGATCAGGGTAATTGCGCAAGAGCCAATCCTTGAACAAAGGCGCCACTTCCAACGGCAGACGCAAGAGGACATAGCCTGCTTCGCGTGCGCCTTGTGCGTAAGCCGCATCCAGAATACGCTCAATTTCATGATCGTTGATGCCGGGAATGATAGGGCCCATCATTGCATTTGTGGGAATGCCAGCATCGGTGAGCTTGCGAATGGCCAGCAAGCGCAATGTCGGCGTCGAGGCGCGCGGCTCCATTGTGCGGGCAAGATTGGCATCAAGTGTGGTCACTGAAAGTGCAACCTTGGCGAGGCCTTTCTCTGCCATGCGGCTCAATATATCGATGTCGCGCACGACCAATGCCGATTTGGTAACAATGCCAACGGGATGATTGGCAGCTTCCAACACCTCGAGAATCTCGCGCATGACGCGCCATTTTTTCTCAATGGGCTGATAAGGATCGGTATTGGTGCCGATGGCTATGGTCTTTGGCTGATAACCGGGCTTTGCCAGTTCCCGTTCAAGCAAGCGTGGTGCATCGGGCTTGGCAAATAGCCGGGCTTCGAAATCAAGGCCCGCTGAGAGTCCCATATAGCTATGCGTTGGCCGTGCAAAGCAGTAGATGCAGCCATGCTCACAACCGCGATAGGGATTGATGGACCGATCGAAACTTATGTCAGGTGAATCATTGCGTGTGATGATGGTACGCGGCTTTTCAACCTGAACATCTGTCTTGAAAGGTGGAAGGTCTTCAAGCGTCTCCCAGCCATCGTCAAATTCATGTCGTGTGGTGGGTTCAAATCGTCCGGTGGGATTGATGCCTGCACCGCGTCCGCGGCGTCGTGAATGATCAATGCGCAGGCCTGCTTCGCTCACAAGCGCATTGGCATGTTCCGCGCGCCCTATTCCGAATGCTGCTTTATCTGCCTGCTGGATGATTTCCATAACCGACTCTCTTGTTGATGAATCTATTCCTATCGCAAAGATCGGAACAAAGCAAGAACATATAAGAAGGCAGCTTTTCGACCACAGGGTCTTGATATAGAACGGATCATGCTTTCTGTTCTTATCGTCACTCAAAATTCTGAAAAGCTTTTGGCGAACACGTTGTCGGCATTGGTGCCCGCAGTCGTCGAGGGGCTTTTGCGTCGCGTTGTCGTTGTCGATCGAGGCTCGACCGATGAGACAAGGCTGGTGGCAGAAGGTGCAGGCTGTGCCCTTTATAGCGAAAATGAGTTGAGCGAGGCGCTTGGTGCGTTGCGAACGGAGTGGCTGCTGGCTTTGCAACCTGGGGCAACATTGTCGGATGGCTGGGAAGAAGCTGTGCGTCGCCATATGGGTGCAAGTCGGGCTCCGGCACGGTTTACTTTACCGCAAGAGGCGCGCTTGGTATTGCTTGGTAAGCTCTTTGCGCGCAAGTCATCCTTGGACTCTGGTTTGCTCATGAGGCTCGATGCATTCAAGCCGTTGCCATCGAGTTGGCTCGAACTGGCAGACTTGCCGCGCCAGTTGAAGCCTGTGAGGTTGCCGCAAATCATTATGCCCCCACAAACAACAAAAGGCGGAGCCTGAAGAGGCTTCGCCTTTTTGTATCTGACCTGCTTGCGCCGGTCTTAGTTTTGATAGCTTGAAGGCGATGCATCACCAAAGCGATGAGCGGAGCCGTCCTGATAGGTAGTCGTCTGACCAATCGAAGCGGTTGCCGTGTTATCAACCTGCTGGGTTGCAACGGGTGTACGGTCATTTGCATAAAGATCGGCAGGTTCGCCAACACGTGGATTTTCAGCGAAAGCAGCACCGGCGCTAAGAGCAACGGCTACGGCAGCAAGAGCAAACTTTTTCATTTTCTATCTCCTAGAATTTGGGAAGCGACGGTGTGTTCGTCGTTTCGATGATTGAGAGATAGGCCTTTCAAAGGGCTGCGCCTAGATCGCAAATGGTTCACGCATTGTATTCATATAAGTAGACAATAAGCCTTGAAATTGGCTCAATCGACCAATGAGGCGCAATTTATTCAAGTATATGTGAACAGTATGAGGTAGAAAAGTGGCTATCTGACGTCAGAACGACGATGCAGTTGTTTGGGTGGAAACCACAAACCAGTCAGGCTCTTGCGCCCGAATTTTGGAAGCCGCATCATCCGCGCTTTGCTGGTCGTTGAAGATGGCAAAGCACGTCGCACCCGAGCCCGACATCTGTGCAAAAAGTGCGCCTCGCATACGCAACAGATCAAGCTTATTCTCGATTTGTGGAGCAAGTGTCAGCGCGGCGGGCAGAAGATCGTTGCGGGTTGAGCCGAGATAGGCACAGATGGTTTCTATGTCGCTTTCTGAAGGCGACGGGAGGGAAGAGTTGTCGCGCTTTGTCAACGCTCCGAAGACATCGGGTGTTGCAACAGCAGTGCCGTCATTAACAAGCAGCAAGGGAAGAGGCGGCATTTGCGCGACCGTAGTCAGGTGTTCACCAATGCCGCGCGCAACAAGTGGAGTGCCAATAGCCGCGCCATGCAAACACATAGGAAGGTCAGCACCGAGCTTGAGGCTAAGTTCAGTCAGTGTGTCTAAGTCGAGGCCGAGTTGCCAGATTTCATTGAGCGCAAGAAGTGTTGCTGCTGCGTCGCTTGAGCCACCACCAATGCCTGAAGCCACTGGCAGGTTCTTTTCAAGATGAATGGCAACGGGCGTGAGATCGCGACCCGCATATTGCTTCAATGCATCGCGTGCCCTGATGACCAGATTGCCGCTATCAAGCGGTATGCCATGCGCAAAGCGCCCATCGATGCTGAAACTGTCATGATGCGCTTCTTCAATGCTTATGCGGTCGCCATAATCGGCGAACACTACCAGCATGTCGAGCAGATGATAACCGTCATCCCTGCGCCCTGTTACATGCAGCGCGAGATTAATCTTGGCCGGTGCCACACGATGAACAGGATGACGAACCAGAGTGGCGGCCTCAACAAAATGATGCATTCAGAAAAGCAGTAATTTAAGCCGTTAGAACAGCCCTTGTGCGCCCATTACGGCGCACGACGCCTTAATCTTTTTTGACGTAATATTCGCCGGTCTTAGGATCCTGAACGAGCGTGCCGTGAGCGCGGTTCTGCGCTTCTTTTTCTGCCCGGCGCACGCGCTGGGTAACGCGTACCGCTTCGCGTTTGAACGAACGATAGCCGTACCAGGCGGCAGCGATGATCAACAGCAGAAAGATAAGCTGGGGCATGGCCTCTAGTCCTCAGGCTTGCACAAGATCTCGAAAATGCCATTTCGGGATCACGCAGGGAAAAGTCTTGGCGAATAGCATAACACTGATCCGCCCTTTTATGCATCATATCATGGTGAAACGATGGAATTCAAAGCCCATATCGTGCCCAGAGTGCTTTTTCTTCGGCAACCGACACTAAGCCCTCACCAAGATTGGCTGCAATACTGGCTGGATCTAGACCCAGACCTAGGCTCATTTCGACGCTTGGTGCCTTGCGTCCAAGCAATCCGCGCTTTGGCTCTATGAGTTTGAGCTTCACCTTGTCCCCGTAAGTCTTGCGCAAAAAACTGCGCATATCGCCAATCCCGTCGATAAGACCGATTTCCTTGGCCTTTATGCCGGTCCAGAACATACCCGTGAATAGATCGGGGTCATTTGCAAGCTTGCTTCCGCGACGTTCCTTCACCATGTCGATAAAGGTCTCGTGGATTTCAAGCTGAAGCTTTTTCAAGCGATCAATATCTGTCTTTTTCTCTGGCTGGAAAGGGTCGAGCACGGCTTTGTTCTGGCCGGCGGTATAGACACGACGCTCAACACCGATCTTTTTGAGCAATTCCGGGAAGCCGAAAGATGCCGAAACGACACCAATAGAACCAACGATAGAAGAGGGGTCGGCAATAATTTCGTCACCTGCAAGCGCAATCATATAACCGCCTGATGCGGCAGCATCCTCAACGAAAATGAAGACACGTTTCTGATGCTCATCGGCCAAATCGCGGATGCGGCGATAAATAAGACGCGACTGAACCGGTGAGCCTCCGGGCGAATTGACAGAAATGGCAACAGCCGGTGTCTCCTTGTCGGTGAACGCCTTTTCCAGAACGCCTGCTGCGGTGGCAAGCGAGAGTGCTGGCCGGAAAGAAGAGCCGCCAGTCATGATGGCGCCATGCAGGCGCACAACAGGAATCTCAATTTCTTTTTTGCGAAAACGACGCGGAATGAAACGGGTCAATATTCCAGACAAATCAAACTCCAGTTGAAAAAGCTTCTTCACTCAAATGTAGAAATCAATCTCGGAAATACAAAGAGAAATGCCCGGAAAATTGTTCCGGGCATTCATTGCGTATCACTTTTTCGGCTTTGCCAGCATTCTCAGCATTACGTAGCCGCATATTGCCGACAAGGCGGAGCCGGTGAGAACCCCGATTTTCGTTTCGGCTTGCAACAGTTCCGACGGGAACGACAAGAGGCCGATGAAGATGCTCATTGTGAAGCCAATACCGCACAGAACCGCAACGCCATAAAGCTGAGCCCAGCTTGCGCCCATTGGTTTTTGTGCCAGCCCTGATTTGATCGCAAGCCAAGCTGCGCCAAACACGCCTATCTGCTTACCGATAAACAGACCAAGCATGATGCCGAGCGGCAGCGTATCAAAGATGATGGAAGGGCTCATCCCCGCAAAGGAAATACCTGCATTGGCAAAGCCGAACACGGGAACGATGAAGAACGCAACTGGCTTCGCCAATGCATGTTCGAGGATATGGAGCGGCGAGCTCATATCGTCTGGCTTGGCCTTGGCAGGCTTGAGCGGGATCATCAGCGCCGCCACGACCCCTGCGACAGTCGCATGGACACCGGAATTGAGCACAAAGAACCACAACACGGCCGCACCGATAAGATAAGGCAGCAATTTGGCTACGCCGAGGCGGTTCATGGCAAACATCACCGCAGCCGTTGCGAAAGCTGCGCCAAGATAGGGCATGGAAATTTCGGCAGTGTAGAAAATTGCGATGATGACAACAGCCGCCAGATCATCAAGGATCGCAAGCGTTGCCAGAAATACCTTGAGGCTCGAAGGCACGCGTGAACCCAGCAGCGATAAAACGCCGAGTGCAAAAGCAATGTCGGTGGCAGATGGTACAGCCCAGCCACGTACTTTCTCCGGGTCGCCATAGTTGAATGCGACAAAAATCAGAGCGGGGAGAATAACACCACCCGCAGCGGCAATCCCTGGCAACATGCGATTGGGCCAGCTTGCAAGCTGACCATCGAGAAACTCACGCTTGATCTCAAGCCCGACCAGCAGGAAGAAGACGGCCATCAGCGCATCATTGATCCAATGCGCAATGCTGAGTGGCCCAATGTAGAAATGCAAAGCGTCGAAATAGGCCTTTGAGAAAGGCGAATTCGCGACGATGAGTGCAAGTGCTGCGGAAAGCATAAGCGCTATGCCACCGGCTGATTCACTATCGAGAAAGCGACGCATGATGGAAATGGGGCGAACGGGCTTCGGATTGGACGTCATTATTTTCTTTTCAGGTTATTTCCGGAGCTTCTACTTCGTAGAGCATGAGATTTCGATCCGCTATGCCCAGTCTTGGCCATTCGGAACGCCAGTCTGCTATGTGGCCAGAAGTGAAATGTTTGTCCAGTGAAACCCGATCCAGCCAGAGTTCTTTTACATGGATGAGACCGGGATCAAGAATGTCCTGAGCATAGGCGTATTCAATACAGCCATTTTCCGCGCGACTTGCTTGGATCATGCGCTGCATCACAGGACGTGCTTCATCTAAGTTTTCGGCCGATACCCGCACTGTTCCAACGATCAGCAGCATATCTTCAATTTTCCATTTTATATTGCTTACAGATTCTGCCCGGTGAGGTTCGGTATGTACGAAAACCAATCGCTTCGTAATAGGCGAGCCCCATGTCATTGTTGTCGCCGATACTCGCGTCGATATCGATAATCCCTGCAACTGTTGCAGCTTGGCGTGTTGCGGCAAACAAAGCCGATCCGACACCTTTGCGCGCTGCACGCGGGCTGACATGAGTGCCGATAATGCCCCAGCCGACAGCGACGCCATATGGATTGCCTTCGGTCGCATGTTTCAGCGACTGGAACCCCAATACTTCACCATCGGCAACCGCCACATGACATTCTATGCGGTTCGGGTCGGAAATATAGAGTTCGATGACATGATCACGGTCATATTGCCGCTGCCGTCCGGTCGCGTCGATGATTTCTTTAAGCACCTTGCTCATGTCATCGGCATCATCAATTCTGACTGGTCTGATTTCCATAGAAGCCTCGTCTTTAAAGAATTTCCCGCAAAAGTGCGAAGCGGTTTTGCGTCGGACAATGCGTAAAACAGTTAGTTACGGCAGTTCCAGTGATTCAATCTCAACTGGAACCGCTGTAAGTGTTTTTTAAAGCAGCGAAGTCTGCCCGTTATTGATAGCGGTTGCGCGCTCTGTGAAATCATTGCCTGCATCGCCATGAAGAATGAGTGCTGGCATCAGCGAGAGGCCAGCGCGGCTACCGCGAATGCCCATAATCACAATGCGGATAGCCGCACTGTCGGGACGCGGCAATACCGGGATGATTTTAACCCCGCCAAATCGACCAGTGAGCGCTTCCAGTATTGGTGCGAGCGAACCCGGGCGCGCAATAATAGATACACACCCTCCCGGGCGGAGGATTGCTGATGCCGTGCGCAACCATTGGTCAAACATGCCTTCTGGCATGACATGCGCTTCGGCCTTTACGGGATCGGGCGTGGAACGGTCACTTGCCTCGTTGAAAGGCGGGTTCATGATGACAAAGTCGAAACTATCATCGATAAGGCCAGCGGCAGCGCGTGCCTTTCCAGTCAGTGAAACGTCGGCTTCGAGAATATCGACGCGATCCAACAGGGCTGCATTGAGTGGATGACGGACACTTTTGTGCGCAAAGTTCAGCATGAAGCCGGAACGCTCTATAAGCGTGACGCGTGCGTTTTTACAGCGAGCGGCGACAGCCAGCCCCGCAGCACCTGCGCCACTGCCAAGATCAGCGAGTTGGCCTGAAAAACTTTGCGGGACGCTGCTTGCGAGAATCATTGCGTCTACGCCGGAACGATGCCCTTTGATTGCGGGTTGCACGAGATGAAATGCACCACGATGGAACACATCGAGCGTTTCACCTACCGTGTCAGGCTGATGCGCGGAAATGTTATTTGCCATGGTCTTTTAATTCGTGTTCCAAGCCAGCGTCGATGAGATAACGCCGGGCTTCGTCCAGCCTGTCTTCTTCGACCAGAAACCGCCTCGGTATAATGCCAAGCGAACCTTCGAGGATGCTCATATTCGTGTCGGCAATGAAATAGACGATGCCCGCCTCTTTCATCAGCGCTTCGGCGACGGACAGCAATACGGAATCATTTGTGCGCATAAGTTCGATCATTTCGACAATGTGTAATCAATAGACCGCATTGACAACTGCTTCCTTCAATGGTGAACAGGCTCTGAATGAAAAGCTTGGGCGTGCAGGGGGCTTTTAAGCGTCTTGAGCATTCTGATCCGCACACATAGTGTGGTCAGCAGCTAGGAGTAACGACATTGGGTGTGGTTTTGAATCTCGACGGGAAAAAGAAACAGGAAGGATCGGTCCAGCCTCTGGTCGATCTCACGAAGGCCGATATGGGCCGCGTGAACGAAATGATCCTGTCCCGTGCAGGTTCCGATGTCGAGATGATTCCGGAAGTGGCTAACCACCTCATTTCATCTGGCGGCAAGCGCCTGCGCCCAATGATGACGCTCGCAGCAGCCCGCATGTTTGGCTATGAAGGCGACGGCCATGTCCGTCTGGCGACTTCTGTCGAGTTCATGCATACGGCAACGCTTCTGCATGACGATGTGGTCGATGAAAGCGATTTGCGTCGCGGCAAGAGTACGGCACGCATGATCTGGGGCAATCAGGCCAGTGTTCTGGTTGGAGATTTCCTGCTCGGTCAGGCTTTCAAGATGATGGTCGATGTCGGCTCACTCGATGCACTCGATGTTCTTGCAACTTCCGCCTCGGTTATCGCTGAAGGCGAAGTGATGCAGCTTGCTGCAGCCAAGAACATGGAAACCACCGAAGACGAATATCTGGCTGTGATCAAAGCCAAGACTGCCGCTCTTTTCTCAGCTGCGGCTGAAGTTGGTCCAATCATTGCTCAGGCCCAGCGTTCGGATCGTGCAGCCCTTCGCGATTACGGTCTTAATCTCGGCCTCGCCTTTCAGCTCGTTGATGATGCGCTGGATTATGGTGGCTCGGCTGCCGATCTTGGCAAGAACACTGGCGACGATTTCCGTGAAGGTAAGATCACCTTGCCGGTTATCCTAAGCTATCGTCGGGGTAGCGATGAAGAGCGTGCATTCTGGAAGAACGCAATCGAAGAAGGTGCCAGCGACGACGCGTCACTTGAAAAGGCCATTGGTCTGATGACCAAGCACGGTGCGATTGCCGATACAGTGCAGCGTGCACGGCATTTTGGTGAAATTGCCCGTGACGCCTTGGCGCCTTTGAAGTCCACACCTGAGAAAGATGCGCTGATCGAAGTGATCGATTTCTGCATCAGCCGCGTGAATTGATTCTTGATCGAGCGGTCTCTCTCTCCCTCATCTTGATGAGCCGCTAAAGGCGGCGTCTTGCAAGGCGAGAGAGAACACGCTGGAGCCTCGCCCTTTAACAAGGCGCTATGCGCCTGCTGAGATGAGGGCGTAGAGTGAACTCGGTCGCAATCTGAAATTTCGAACAGGCTTCGACTTGACGAAATGATGAGCAAAATCAACAAGAAAAGCATCCGTCACGGATGCTTTTTCGAGCATATTGCCCGAAAGTGGGAAGCGGTTTCGGGAGAACGACATGCAAGGTAAGAATGAAAAGAAAAGCATCCATCACGGATGCTTTTCTTGCGCAAGGACCCCAAAAAGGCCATGCTTGAGGTGCCTCTGAATAGGGGATCTTATACGGAATTGGAAAGAGGACTGGGCTTTATGCGGCAGGGATTGAAACGTCGTCCGCTTTACGGATTGCTTCTCTTGGCTCTAGCGGGAGTAGCGCTGCCAGCAAATGCGGCAATGGCTAAAACCAATCCCGATCCTGTGTCGCAAGTGCGTGCCGGTTCGTTTGCAGGCGCTTATCTTGCTGCTCGCACGGCAGAAGCCGATAACAATATTGGTGCTGCCGTCGACTTCTATCGTCAGGCTATGGCATTTGATCCCGGCAACGATATTATCAAGCAAAACCTGCTTCTTGCTCTTTTGACGGAAGGCCGTTTCAAAGATGCGCTACCGCTTGCGGAAGAGCTGAAGAATCAGCCTGAGATTGAACGCTTTTCGCGCGTTGCTCTGGCAATCGACGCTATTTCCAGAAAGCAATATCGCAAGACTGGCCCACTCCTGATGCTGTCGATCCAGTCCGATATGGATCAGCTCGCGACAAGCCTTATGGGTGCATGGGTGAAGGTCGGTCAGGGCAATCCGAAGCGTGCGCTCACCGATGTTGTGAAGATCAACGGCCCTGAGTGGTATGGCCTGTTCCGCATTTATAATGCAGCACTTATCGCCGACATTGCGGGTCAGAAGCAGGATGCGCGTAACTATTACCAGCAGGCGATCGATGATCGTCCGGGCGGTAGTGCCGCACCTGATACCTATGAACGCATTGTGATGGCTTATGCCTCCTTCAAGTTGCGTCAGGGTGACAAGGACGGCGCAATCAAGATTCTGAAAGATGCTGAAGAGCTTCTGAACGGACGCATGACCATCACCGAGATGCGCGAAAAGATTGAGGCTGGACAGAAATATCCTCGCCTGATCGAGACGCCGCAGCAGGGTGTCGGCGAAGTGCTTTATACGCTTGGTACGGCGATCAACCGTGGTGGCGCGGAAGCTTTTGCCAAGCTTTATCTGCAAATGTCACTGCCATTGCGCCCAGATAACGATGCCACGCTTTATCAGCTTGGCGATATTTCGGCGAAGCTGCGCCAGCCGGAAAGGGCTGTCGAGTATTATGCGCGCGTTCCTGAAAAATCGCCCTATAGGCGCGATGCAGAAATGCAGCGAGCGCTTAATCTTGCCGAAAACGAGAAGACAAGCGAGGCGATTGAGCAGTTGAAAACCTTGCTCAACCGCGACAAGACCGATATTCGCACCTATCTGGCACTGGGCGGCGTTTATGCGCAGGACAAGAACTTTGCCGATGCTGCAAAAATCTATGATGCGGCCGTTGAGCAGATCAAGTCACCTGAACGCAAGGACTGGCCGGTCTTCTATCAGCGTGGCATCGCGCATGAGCGTTTGAAAGAATGGGATCAGGCAGAGCCGAATTTCAAGAAAGCGCTGGAGCTTTATCCTGACCAGCCGCAAGTGCTGAACTATCTTGGCTATTCTTGGGTTGATCGCGGTGAGAACCTCGATGAGGCGTTGCTCATGATTAAGAAGGCCGTCGAGTTGCGCCCGCAGGATGGCTATATCGTCGATTCACTTGGCTGGGCTTATTATCAGCTTGGTCGTTACCCGGAAGCAGTCGTTGAGCTTGAAAAGGCCGTCAAGCTGCGCCCGGAAGATCCGACCATCAACGATCATCTTGGTGACGCGTACTGGCGTGCGGATCGTCAGCTTGAGGCGACGTTCCAGTGGAACCACGCGATTGCCGGTAAACCGGAGCCGGAAGAACTCGCCAAGATCGAAGAAAAACTGAAGTCTGGCCTTGCTGATCCAACCAATCCTTCGCGGGCGGATGCAGCAAAGCCCGCTGACGCTAAGCCTTCCGAAGCAAAGCCTGTTGATCCAAAACCGGCTGAAGAGGCACCGAAAGCCGAACCGGCAAAGCCTGAAACGGAAAAACCTGCTGCAAACTAACGCAGATAGGGTTCAAACCATCCCCAAATCATTCATTGCGCGTTGATTTTACCGCGCGCAATGGCTCGCATGCTTGACCCTGCGTGACGGACAAATTAGACCGGGCCATCATTTCAATAACAAGGCCTGACCCTGTGTCCAGTACGTTGCCAGCACATATGCATCCCACCCGTTCCTTTCAGGGCCTGATCCTGACGCTCCATAACTATTGGGCGGAACACGGTTGCGCTATTTTGCAGCCATACGACATGGAAGTGGGGGCGGGTACGTTCCACCCGGCGACAACGCTGCGTTCGCTCGGGCCAAAGCCTTGGAAAGCTGCCTATGTGCAGCCATCGCGCCGTCCAAAGGATGGCCGCTATGGTGAAAACCCAAACCGTTTGCAGCATTATTACCAGTATCAGGTCATCATCAAGCCATCGCCGCCGAACCTTCAGGATCTGTATCTTGGTTCGCTGCGCGCAATCGGTCTTGATCCGACGCTGCATGATGTGCGCTTCGTGGAAGACGACTGGGAAAGCCCTACGCTTGGCGCATGGGGCCTTGGCTGGGAATGCTGGTGTGACGGCATGGAAGTGTCGCAGTTCACTTATTTCCAGCAGGTTTGCGGCATTGAATGCTCGCCGGTTGCTGGCGAATTGACCTATGGTCTTGAGCGCCTCGCCATGTATGTGCAGGGCGTGGACAATGTCTATGACCTCAACTTCAACGGCCTCGAAGGCGAAGAAAAACTTACCTATGGTGATGTTTTCTTGCAGGCCGAGCAGGAATATTCCCGCTACAATTTCGAAATGGCCAATGCGGAAATCCTGCATCAGCATTTCATCGATGCAGAGCACGAATGCGCTGCGATCTTGAAGGCAGGCAGCACGGGCGAAGGCTCGCTGCATAAATGCGTTTTCCCGGCCTATGACCAGTGCATCAAGGCATCCCACGTCTTCAACCTGATGGATGCGCGTGGCGTGATCTCGGTCACTGAACGTCAGAGCTATATCCTGCGCGTGCGTAATCTCGCGCGTCAGTGCGGCGAAGCGTTCCTGTTGACGGATGCCGGTGGTTTTAATCTCAAGCGTGAGGGCGAGTAATTATTATGCCTGATTTGTTGCTCGAACTCTTTTCCGAAGAAATCCCGGCTCGTATGCAGCGCAAGGCTGCGGGTGATTTCAAGAAGATGATCACCGACGGTCTGGTGGAAGCAGGCCTGACCTATGAGGCCACGACCGCTTATTGGACCCCGCGTCGCTTGACGCTCGATGTTCGCGGTCTGACCGTGCGCTCGAAAGACGTGCATGAAGACGTGAAGGGCCCATCCGTCACGGCTCCAGAACAAGCCATTCAGGGCTTTCTGCGCAAGGCTGGCCTCAGCGATGTTTCTCAGGCGCATGTGCATTCCGATCCAAAGAAGGGCGACTTCTACGTTGCTCATCTGACCAAGCCGGGCCGCGCCGCGGAAGAAATCATCGCGGAACTCGTACCGCAGGTGATCCGCAATTTCCCTTGGCCAAAGTCCATGCGTTGGGGTGCGGCTTCATCAAAGCCGGGTGCGCTTCGCTGGGTGCGTCCGCTGCAATCGATCCTCTGCACATTCGGCCCTGAAACCGAAGAAACGGTTGTGGTGGAGTTTGACATTGACGGCCTGAAATCCGGCAACCTGACCTATGGTCATCGTTTCTTAAGCGATGGTCAGGCGATCAAGGTGCGCCGTTTTGACGACTATGTTGAAAAGCTTGAAAAGGCTTTCGTTGTGCTCGACGCCGAGCGCCGCAAGGAAATCATCCTGCAGGACGCCCGCAATCTTACCTTTGCATCGGGCCTCGATCTGGTTGAAGACGAAGGCCTGCTTGAAGAAGTGTCCGGTCTGGTTGAATGGCCGGTCGTGCTGATGGGCGAGTTTGAGGAAGAATTCCTCGCAATCCCGCCGGAAGTCATCCGCCTCACCATCCGCGCCAACCAGAAATGCTTCGTCACCCGCAAGCAAGGCGAAACGGAAGCGCTGTCGAACAAGTTCATTCTGATCTCGAACATCGCGGCCCGCGATGGCGGCACGGAAATCGCTTACGGCAATGGCAAAGTCGTGCGCGCACGCCTGTCCGATGCGCTCTATTTCTGGCACACCGATCAGCACGATCTGCCTGATCTCGACAAGCTTGTGGCTTGGGGTGAGAAATTCGGCCTTGATCTGAAAAAGCCGCTCGATCAGCGCATGGCGCGTCTGGATGCGCTTAACGTAACTTTCCATGCCAAGCTCGGCACGCAAGGCGCGCGCGTTGAGCGCATCCGCGAACTGGCAAGCCAGATTGCACCGCTGGTCGGTGCCGATCCGAAGCTCGCAGCACGTGCGGCAGTTCTCGCCAAGGCCGATTTGACCACGGAAGTTGTTGGCGAGTTCCCTGAACTTCAGGGCGCCATGGGCCGCAAATATGCGCTTCTTCAGGGTGAAGACGAATCCGTCGCTACGGCTCTTGAAGAACACTACAAGCCACAAGGCCCATCGGATTTTGTACCGAGGAACCCGGTTGCCGTTGCTGTCGCTTTGGCTGATAAGCTCGACACACTGGTCGGTTTCTGGGCGATTGACGAAAAGCCAACCGGCTCGAAAGACCCGTTTGCTCTGCGCCGTGCAGCGCTTGGTGTGATCCGTCTGGTGCTCTCGCAAGATTGGAAGTTCCCGCTCCTGCCGCTTCTGCACACGGCCTATGCCTCGCTCAAAGAAGGACAGGTTCAGCGTAAACTGCGTGAGTTTGAAGCAAAGCTGGCTTCGGAAAAGTCCGGCGATGTTGATGGCGAACAGGATGTCGACAACGCATTGCGCAATCTCGAAGCGCAAGCGCGTGCGAAAATTGAGGCCAATGCTGAGCCGGTTCTGGCTGATCTTCTCTCGTTCCTGCATGAACGTTTCAAGGTTCACTTGAAGGAAGATGGCGCACGCCACGACGCCATTGATGCAGTTTTGACCGCTGATGCCGACAATCTTCTGCTGGTTGCACGTCGTCTGGAAGCCTTGATCGTCTTCATCAATGAAGAAGACGGCAAGAACCTGCTGGCTGGCACCAAGCGCGCCGCCAATATCCTGGCAGCGGAAGAGAAAAAGGGCACCAAGGTCGCTCCAAGCGTCGATGCTGCGCTGTTGAAGCTTGATGAGGAAAAGGCGCTTTATGCGGCTGTAAACCTCGCGGCGACAGAAGCCGAAGAAGCCATTGCCCGCGAAGATTTCGGCGGCGCAATGCTGGCGCTGGCCAAGCTGCGCGGTCCCGTGGACACGTTCTTTGAAAAAGTGCTGGTCAATGACGAGGACGAAAACGTCCGCGCCAACCGCCTTGCACTGCTTGAACAAATCCGCACTGCCACCAGCAAGGTGGCTGATTTCTCGAAAATCGCCGGATAAATAACAAAAGGGCGCTTTGAAGCGTCCTTTCTTTTTGTAACTCATTCCGATCTTGCATGAAGTGCTCTTTGGAGTCTCTTGCTCAAAAGCGACGGTTTGTGTAGCTACGACATGCGCGAAAACGCGCAGCAACAATGAATAAGGGCTGAAGCCTTTGGCCAAGATCGTGACATTTGATGACAATGCTGTTTCGCGTGCAGTCGAAGTGCTCGCGCGCGGCGGGCTTGTCGCAATCCCGACGGAAACGGTCTATGGCCTTGCTGCCGATGCAGCACACGGCGAAGGTGTGGCGGGCATTTTTGCCGCCAAAGGACGCCCGCAGTTCAATCCGCTCATTGCCCATGTCGACAGCATTGCCATGGCCGAGCGCTATGTGACTTTCGACCCGATCTCGCGCAAAGTCGCCGAAGCCTTCTGGCCGGGGCCGCTCACCATCGTTCTACCGCTCAAAGCAAAGCAGGATACGCAGCGCCCCATCCATCCGCTGGTGACGGCGGGGCTTGATACCCTCGCCATCCGTATGCCCACCGGCCAAGTGCGCGATGTTATCAAACAACTCGATAGCCCTGTTGCTGCGCCAAGTGCCAATACTTCAGGTCGCATCAGCCCGACTTCGGCTAAGGCCGTGGCTGATGATCTCGGTGGCAAGATCGATATGATCCTTGATGCCGGTCCATGTGGCGTGGGTGTAGAGTCGACCATCATCAAAGTTGAAGGCGAGCGCGTGCGTCTGCTGCGCCCCGGCGGTTTGGCTGCTGAGGAGATCGAAGCGCTGATTGGTGTGAAGCTTGAACGTGCTGAGCATAAGGCCGCAATTCAGGCGCCTGGTATGATGGAATCCCATTACGCGCCCAATGCTGCCGTTCGGCTGAATGCTGCAAGTGTTGATAAAGGCGAGGCGCTTTTGGCTTTTGGGCCTCAGCGCGTGGCCGATGCTGATAAAGCGCTAGCCGTCCTGAACCTAAGCCCATCGGGCAATTTGCGCGAAGCGGCCAGCAATCTGTTTGATTTCATGCGCAAGCTTGATGCAAGCGCCGCCCGGATCATCGCCGTTGAACCCATTCCCTTTGATGGTCTCGGTGAGGCCATCAATGATCGTCTTAAACGCGCGGCTGCCCCGCGCTAATTCCCCCAAGACTTAAGAGAAGCACATGCTCGACACCGCCCTGATCGAACGTTTTGCAGCCATTGTTGGCGAAAAGAATGCGCTAACCGCGCCGGAAGATATTGCGCCATTCATGATCGAACAGCGTGATCTCTATCAGGGCCGTTCGCCGCTGGTGCTGCGTCCAGCCTCAACCGAAGAAGTTTCCGCGATCATGAAGCTTGCGACCGAGACCAAAACGCCAGTGGTGCCGCAGGGCGGCAATACCGGTCTTGTCGGCGGTCAGACGCCGGATGGAAGCAACACCACGGTTGTTCTGTCGCTTGGCCGCATGAACAAGGTGCGCTCAGTTGATCCGGTTGGCAATCTGGTGACAGTGGAAGCCGGTGTGATTCTCAAAAACCTTCAGGATGAAGCGCAGAAAGTGGGCCGTCTGTTCCCGCTGTCGCTTGGTGCCGAAGGTTCCTGTCAGGTTGGCGGCAATCTCGGTTCCAATGCAGGCGGCACTGCCGTTTTGGCCTATGGCAATATGCGCGAGCTTTGCCTCGGTCTTGAAGTGGTTCTGCCAAGCGGCGAAATCCTCAACGACTTGCGCTATGTGAAGAAAGACAATACCGGCTATGACCTGAAGGATCTGTTCGTCGGTTCTGAAGGCACGCTTGGCGTTATCACGGCGGCAGTGCTCAAGATTTTCCCGCAGCCAAAGGGCAAGGGCGTCGCCTATGCGGGCTTACGCAGCCCGGAAGACGTGCTGCGCCTGTTCCAGCTTGCGACCGAACACGCAGGCCCGTCGCTCACCGGTTTTGAACTGATGCCGCGCGTCGGCGTTGAGTTTACCGTTGCCCATGTGGACGGCGTACGCGATCCGCTCGAAAGCCCACACGACTGGTATGTGCTGGTTGATATTTCCTCGACCCGTTCGGAAGATGATGCCCGCACGACGCTTGAAACCATTCTGACAGAAGCGTTTGAGAACGACATCATTCAGGATGCGGCCATTGCTGAAAGCGTTGCGCAGGCACAGATGTTCTGGAAAATGCGTGAGGAAATGTCCTGGGCGCAGAAGCCGGAAGGCGGTTCGATCAAGCACGATATTTCGGTGCCTGTCGCAAAAATCCCGGCTTTCATCCATGAAGCCAACGCAGCAACACTGGAAATGATCCCCGGCTCGCGTATCGTTTGCTTCGGTCATATAGGCGATGGTAATCTGCATTATAACGTGTCGCAGCCAGTGGGTGCCGACAAGCAGGCTTTCCTTGATCGCTGGCACGATCTCAATCACCGCATTCACACAATTGTTGCGTCTTATACCGGATCGATCTCCGCCGAGCATGGCATTGGCCAGTTGAAGCGCGAAGAACTGGCCTTCTTCAAACAAGATGTCGCACTCGAATTGATGCGTCGTATTAAGAAATCATTCGACCCGCTGGGCATCATGAACCCGGGTAAAGTGCTGTAATTTCAGCAAATATGACAAAACCGAGGCGGGCAGGAAACTGTCCGCCTTTTCATTTATGTAAACGTAAATTAGCAAGAATTACTGACTTCTTACACCTGGTTGTAAAGCGGTAACCAAATGAAAAAGCAGGGAAAAGTTAACCTAACGCGTTAAGCGCATCGGTAATAAACGCGGTCTATTCTCCAAATCAACAAGAGCGAACATCGCTCATAAGAGAAGCCGGAATAACTGGCTCTCAAAAAACAGGCAGAGATAGACAGAGGCGTCGAAAATGATGAGCAGCGGACTTAAGAAGCCAGAATGGGCAGGTCAGGAACTTCGGCTCGATCCGTTTCACCTTCCGCAGGTAGTGACTTATGCGGCAGAAGATTGCGATGCAGACGTAACCTTCACCATCAGCGAACGTGGTGCTGTCATCCGGCAGGTTTTGCCTTCGAGCGGCCTGCCAATGTCGATCGCGCTGCCGATCAATGCGTTTGTTGGTGTGGCTGCCCGCGCTGTGGAAGATGAGTTCGGTGAAATCACCGTAACGCTTGAACTGATGCATGAAGATCCGCAGCTTTCAGTGCCACTGCTCGTTGCTCATGACCTGACCGATGTTGCTGCTGACTGGCGCGCATGGGCAGCAACTTTCAATCTGCCGATGATGCTGGTCGAAGAAGATGGTATTGCTCGTCCGCTTTATGAAAGCACTGGACCTGTGCGCACCTCTGAGCCGCAGGCTCGTCGTCAGGGGCAGGAACCACGTCGCCGTCGCCCGCGCTTCCTTGCTCGTCGCAAGACCGGTTCGCTGGGTGTTCGCATGGTGATTGAAGGCCGTGAGATTATTGCCAGAAACTGAAATGAAACCCAGAATTCATCACATTCGCGTGTGAACACGTTCTCGTCAGATTTCTACACTATCTAAGGAATAACGCCCCGCTCGGTGGTCGTCTGGAAAGACGAAGGACCTTTCCAGATATCAAAAACCGCCGATGCCGGAGCAACCAACTTGGCTGACCTCCAGCAAGCCACCCGGATGGTAACCCCATCCGGGTAATTTTTTGTTCGGATTATTTCTTACGACTGAGAAACGCCATTACGGCTTCGCGCGCCTCGTTCGAGGTGAGCCGCTCGGCAAAGTGCCTGGCTTCCCGTGCTATGCGATCAGCGACGGGTTCAGCAGGCATTCGCATCAGTCTACGTGCAATCTGCATGGCCTGTGGAGGTTTGGCGGCTATTTCTTCAGCAGCCTTTAACACTTCCGTTTCCAGCTCTCCGCTTTCGACAACCTTAAAGACAATGCCGGCTTCAAGGGCTGCCTGTGCATCAAAGCCATGTCCCAGCGCCAATAGTGCGAATGCCTTCTGGTGGCCCATCAATGGCGGTGCAAGTAGGCTGGAAGCTGCTTCCGGCACAAACCCAAGGTCGACAAAGGGCGTCCGGAACAAGGCGTGATTGGTGGCAAATGTTAGGTCGCAATGCAGATGAATAGTCGTGCCGATCCCGATGGCTAAGCCATCAACGCCTGAGACAATCGGCTTCTTCGCACCCGAAAGGGCTGCGAGAAAATCCATGATATCATTACCCATATTGCCGCCAGAGGCGGCAGCCATGAAATCCTGCATGTCGTTGCCGGATGAAAAAGCGCCCGGAACGCCGAGAAACACGTGCACGCGCACGGCGTCGTCTGCATCGCCATCAACAAGCGCCTTGGCCATCGCGGCATACATCGCACGCGTGATGGCGTTCTTCTTGTCAGCCCGGTTAAGCCGGATGATCTGCACGGAACCTTGACGCTCAATCAGAATATGCTCGCTCATGCTCACGCCTCCAGTGCAGATTTGGCGGCGGCGAGACTCGATGCGCCGGTGATGACGGTGTCTTTCAAGGAACTAACTTCCGCCAACATGTTTTCAGCAAAGAACCGACAAAGAGCTGCCCGGCCGTCATCATCGCTGGTCAGAGCTGCACGTGCGAGATACGCACCGCCAACGGTTAGCGACAACAGACGCTGATACGGTGTGGCTCCAGCGAGCGCTTCCTCTGTCCGGCCTTCGCTTGCTGCCTTTTGCAGCCAGTCGGTGGCTACGCGGGCTTCGTCAATAGCAACGGACAGGCGCGTGCCTGTTTCACCAAGTTCAGGACGGTTTGATGCCTTGGCCTTGTCAGCCTCATCCTGCAATTCGGCAAAGAAGCCCGTGATATGTTCGCCATTGCCAATTGGCAATTTGCGTAGCACGAGGTCGATAGCTTGAATGCCGTTTGTGCCTTCATAGATTGGAGTAATGCGGGCATCGCGCAGTAGCTGCGCCGCACCCGTTTCTTCAATGAAGCCCATACCGCCATGGATTTGCACACCAAGCGAGGCCACATCAACACCGACATCGGTTGCAAAGCTTTTGGCCAAAGGCGTGAGAAGGCCAGCACGGTCCGACCAGAATTGCGCGACTGCCCCCTCGGTCGCATGACTCATGTCAATTGCGTGAGCGCAGGAATAAGTGATGGAGCGGGCAACTTGCGTCAACGCCTTCATGGTGAGCAGCATGCGCTGCACATCGGGGTGCTTGATGATCGGGCTCATGCCCTGCTTGGGATCAGCACCAACAGCACGGCCTTGTTTGCGTTCCTTGGCGTAGTTCAATGCTTGCTGATAGGCAGCTTCCGCTACGCCAACGCCCTGAATACCAACCAGGAGACGCGCATTGTTCATCATAGTGAACATGCAGGCGAGACCGCGATTTTCTTCGCCAATCAGATAGCCAACTGCTCCGGGTTCTTCCCCCTTCGCAAAGCCGTCACCATAGATCATAGTGCAGGTAGGGGAGGCGTGAATCCCCATTTTGTGTTCAAGGCCTGAGCAGAAAAGATCATTACGGCGGCCAAGCGAACCATCTTCATTGACGAGGAACTTCGGCACAAGAAACAGCGAAATGCCCTTCGTGCCAGCAGGGGCATCGGGCAGGCGTGCCAGCATCAGATGCACGATATTGTCGGTCAGGTCATGCTCACCGTAAGTGATGAAAATCTTTTGGCCAAAGATGCGATAGCTGCCATCATCGCTCCGCTCTGCGCGCGCGCGCAAAGCACCGAGATCAGAGCCAGCTTGCGGCTCGGTCAGGTTCATTGTGCCCATCCACTCGCCGGTGATGAGCTTTTCGAGATAGATGTCTTTGAGCTCTTTTGATGCGTGCTTCTCCAGCGCTTCAACCGCACCCATGGTGAGTGTGGGAGCGATGGCAAAAGCCAGTGTGCCGGAGTTCCACATTTCGCTGACCGCCACCGACATCATTGTCGGCAGGCCCTGACCGCCATATTCCGGCGTGCCAGTTAGCGAGTTCCAACCTCCTGCAATCCAGTCGGCATAAAGCTCTTTCCAGCCTGGAGCAGTGGTGACAACGCCATCTTTCAACGTGGCGCCATGTTTGTCGCCAGGGATACGAAGCGGCTCGACGCGCTCGGCGGCAAACTTGCCAGCCTCTTCCAGAATAGCTTCCGCCAAATCGGCAGAAAATTCAGGAAAACGACTATCCTCTATAGCTTTTTCGAGGCCTGCGACCTTCATAAGCGTATGGGAAATTTCAGAAACCGGCGCGCGATACATCTTTCCTCCTAAAAACCTTTTCCTCAAAAGGCTCCGAATTGCCCGTAAATCTCTGGCAATCCGTTCAGCCTGATGGCTGGTCATGAGTAAGAGCTATCGGCTTATTACGTAAACGTCAATATTCACACGATGAAGTTATTGATAGTTTCAAGAGTGGCTGTGATGTTATTCAGCTTGGTCGCGGTTGAGGCGCGCCGCACGTAGCCGCGCTGTCTTTGCATCTACGGCATCGCGTTCGCCCTGTAGAATGGCTTTAGCGGCCTTGTCGGTCGTCGCGTTCTTCGCTTCCATTCTCGAAGGATTGGACTTGAAGAGCGTATCTTTGGTCAGTTGTTCTTTTTCGTTATCTGACATGGACGGTTCTCCAATAGTTGCTGTATCACAGCTTCTCTATATTTGACTGCGCCACTTTCCGTTGCTCAACGCCTTACATCATATCGGATCGAAGGTGATGCTAAGCGGCAAATTTGAGCTGTTAGAGCGACCTTTGTACGCCCGCTAGGGCGCAAGGCGCCTAACAAATACAGCAGTAAAAAATAAAAAAGGCCGGGCAATACCCGACCTTCATATTGTCTCAACGATCAGTGCCAGTACATCCGTGGTCAAAGGTCGGAGACAAATCTCTTGGCTCTATTATCTGGGCGAAGCTGTTTAGAACCTCGCCCAAAAAATATTAGAGAGCCTGCAGGTTTTCAGCTGCATTCTTGCCCGAACGACGGTCTGCGACCACGTCGAAGCTAACCTTCTGGCCTTCGTTCAGCGAATGCATGCCCGAACGCTCAACAGCAGAGATGTGTACGAACACGTCTACGCCGCCGTCATCAGGCTGAATGAAGCCGAAGCCCTTGGTTGAATTAAAGAATTTTACTGTTCCGTTTGCCATGTTGAATTCCTTTCAAATCGCACGGTTAATATATAATGGATCGAAATCCATCGCCGAATTTCACGAGTTTGAAAGAAATACCGGGTGGCGAAATCGCGCCGCAACATTCGAAAACAAAATCGATGCCCGATATATATGCGGCATTCGTGGCATTTACAAGACACTTTTCCAAAAATCATAAAAATACTATTATCAATATAAAATAGTGCGAACTGAATATTACGAAAGAACGTTGCAACTATATAATTTTCGAGCCTAACGGATGACGATCCGTAAACCGCAACCAGAACAATGGCATATGGGAATTCCGCCGTTTAACGAAATTTTCTTGGTCTTCATTTAGAATATAAGCATGTTCAAAGGGACCGTTATATGACGCTCGTACCGTATTTTCTGACTGTTAATCTGACGGTTTCGTGCGTTTTTATCCTGACATTCGCTTTCGTTGCCATTCAGGAACGGAATTACTCTGCCCCGCGCTGGTTCACGCTTGCGTCGATATCTGCAGCGCTTGTCGCAATCTCCGGTTACTGGATTCCGCTTGCTGCCAATCCACGGGTGCTCGTGCCCGTTTCATTTGCGCTTCTGATGGCTACCTTTCTCGCGATAATTATTGGCTTGCAAAGCATCTACAGGCAGAAGATTGATTGGAAGCTCATTGGTGGGTTCTTCGTCGCTGCCATTGTGTGTAATGTTTTGATCTACGATCTGCCGCGGACATCTTTCCTGCATCGTTTTCTCTATCAGCTACCACTTTGCCTCGTTCAGCTTCTGATGATCCGGGTGATCTATCGCTCTGGAATGCTGCGGCTGGTTGATAAACTGATGATAGCGCTCGCGATCTTCAGTTGCCTCCATTATCTGTCGAAAGCCTTGCTCATTGCCTCGCCAGGCTCTGACATGCGCCCCGAGGATGAGGTTAATACGCTCCATGTGCTTGTCTCGCTCTCGATAGGCGTGTTCGTTCAGGTCGCGCGGGGACTGCTTCTGCTGCTAAGCACGGTTTCGCATATGGTGGGGGAGGCGAGCGAGCAGTCAGAAGTCGATGAATTATCGCAGATTTATAATCGCCGCGGCTTTGATCGCCATGTTTCGCGGGTGCTGGTGCGCAAGGGCGCGCGTATTCGCTATTCGGTGATCATGAGCGATCTGGATTTCTTTAAACGCGTCAATGATACCTATGGGCACGATGGTGGCGACCGGGTTATCGCAGCCTTTGGCAAATTGCTCAAATCACAATTGCCCCGATCAGCCGTGGCAGCACGCATGGGTGGAGAAGAGTTTGTGGTCTTCATTCCGGATAGTGATATGACAGTTGCTGAAGCCCTGGCGCAAAGCCTGCGCCAGGCATTATGTGAACTGCGCTTCGAAGGAAAATCCCCTGATTGGGGTCCAACTGCGAGCTTTGGTGTGGCAGAGCAGGTCGAGGACGAAGGTCTTTATGAAACAATGCGTCGCGCCGATGCCGCGCTCTACCAAGCCAAAAAGGCAGGACGCAACCGTGTTCATATAGCCTGAACTACTTGCCCGAGCGTTCGCGCTCGACGGCTCTCCAGCCGATGTCTGAGCGGTAGAACCCCTCCGGCCAGTCGATCTTCTTCACGGCATCATAGGCATTGGCCTGTGCTTTCGCGACAGTTTCGGCAATCGCTGTAACGTTGAGTACGCGCCCGCCATTCGCAATGAGTTCGCCGTCTTTTTCTGCAGTGCCTGCATGGAAAACCTTTAGGCCCTCAATGCCCTCGAGCTTGTCAAGGCCGCGAATGGTGCTGCCCTTTTTCACGTTGGTCGGATAGCCTTCTGCAGCCATGACGATTGTAAGCGCGGGCTGGTCTTTCCATTCAAGCGACACTTGATCAAGCCTGCCGTCAACGGCAGCATTGATGAGGTCGAGCAGGTCACTTTCAAGGCGCATCATCAGTACCTGACATTCAGGATCACCGAAGCGGGTGTTGTACTCAATGAGCTTGGGGCCATCTTTGCAAATCATCAGCCCCAAGAAGAGTACGCCGGAGAATGGCGCTCCGATTTCTGCCATGCCGCGCATGGTCGGCTCGATGAGCTCGCGCATGGTACGCTCAACGATTTCGGGCGTCATTACAGGGGCAGGAGCATAGGCTCCCATGCCGCCGGTGTTTACGCCCGTATCGCCGTCGCCGACGCGCTTGTGATCTTGTGCTGAGCCGAGTGACAGTGCCGTCTTGCCATCGCAAATGCAGAAGAAGCTTGCTTCCTCGCCATCGAGGAACTCTTCAACGACGACTTCGGCACCGGCTGAACCAAACGCGCCTTCAAAGCAGGCGTCGACTGCGTCGAGCGCTTCATCGAGTGTCATGGCAACAACTACGCCCTTGCCGGCAGCCAAGCCGTCCGCTTTGACAACGATAGGTGCGCCCATTTCTCGGATATAGGCTTTGGCTTTTGGCGCATTGTTGAAGCGACCATAGGCACCGGTCGGGATATCAAAGCGCGCGCAGAGGTCTTTGGTAAAGCCCTTGGAGCCTTCAAGCTGAGCTGCAAGCTTCGATGGTCCGAAGACGCGAATGCCCGCCGTAGTCAAATCGTCGGCAAGGCCCGCTACGAGCGGCGCTTCAGGTCCCACGACGACAAGATCAATAGCTTTTTCCTTGGCAAAGGCGATGACTGCTGCGTGGTCGGTTACATCAAGTGCTGCAAGTTCTGCATATTCGGCAATGCCAGGATTGCCAGGCGCGCAATAGAGCTTTTCGAGCTTCGCAGAAGCGGCAAGTTTCCATGCCAGTGCGTGCTCGCGGCCACCAGAACCGATCAACAGAACTTTCATGCCTTGCTCCCTGCGCGTGAGATAAGTAAATAGCCACTTAGAGCGCCGTGCGTCCTCTTGGGCGCACAAAGGACACTCTAAACTAATGAATCTACGCATCGTGCTTTCCAAAAATCCATTCCGATTTTTGGGCCGATGCTGTAGTTACTTCGCGTCTCTATTGCCCATCGCGCGTGCGAGCAAGGGCAGTGCCGCAATTTTTCGATAAAAAGCGGACTGGTGGTCTGTTTTCGACATTTGTATCCCTCGGTTACAAGCATTGGGCAAATATCGGAATCAAAGGACCAGTAGCGAGTTTATATATCTAGTGGATTTTTCGAATTTGACGTTTGAAACTGTGTTCCAATCAGCCGGAATTCAAGCGCCAAATTCAAATCCCTAGACCGTCGCAGTTTCAGGAAAGCAGGCAGTCATGCAGCATTTAGAGGCAAAGTCGGATGTCCAGTCGCGGGAAAACCGCGGACGGGTAAAGGACGCGCCATCAGGCCATTGGGTTTATCGTATTTTGCCACCCTGGCTCTGGCCTTATGCACAGCTTGCGCGTTGGGACCGGCCAATCGGCTGGCAGCTTCTGTTGTGGCCATGTTGGTGGTCGGCAGCACTTGTTGCAGGGGCCGGCGCACAACCGGGCGATGGCGCATGGGCAGTTATGCCGTCGCCGTGGCATCTGGTACTGTTCTTTATTGGAGCTGTGGCTATGCGCGGTGCTGGCTGCACCTATAATGACCTTGCCGATCAGGACATCGACGATAAGGTCGACCGCACCCGGTCGCGGCCACTGCCGTCAGGGCAAGTGACGCGCAAACAGGCCAAGCTGTTTCTGGTCTTGCAGGCTCTGGTTGGTCTGGTCGTTGTGTTGCAGTTCAACTGGTTCTCTATCGGGCTTGGAGTTGGCTCGCTGCTGATCGTCGCGGCCTATCCCTTCATGAAGCGTTTTACCAATTGGCCACAACTGGTACTTGGGCTTGCCTTCTCATGGGGTGCGCTGATGGGCTGGGCGGCAGTCGAAGGTTCGCTCGCGCTTCCACCTGTGCTGCTTTATATCGGCGCGATTCTGTGGGTGATCGGCTATGACACCATTTATGCACATCAGGACAAGGAAGATGATGCGTTGGTCGGTGTTGGCTCGACTGCGCGCCTTTTCGGAAAGCATACCAAGACGGCGCTCATGGTGCTTTATGGTGGTGCGATCGGGTTTTTCGCGGCAGCTTTTGCAGTGGCTCAGGTACCAATGCCCGCGCTGGCAGGTCTGCTTGCCGCAGGTGCACATCTTTATCGCCAGATCATCGTGCTCGATATCGATAATCCGGACCAGTGCCTGAGATTGTTCAAATCGAACAACATCGTCGGGCTTATTATTTTCTTAGGTCTTGTACTTGGAAGCCTCTGGGTCGCGGTCAAGCCGCTGGTCTAGAAGGTCAAAAAGGCCACCGAAACGGTGGCCTTTTTGTTGTTCGACTATGGATAGAGCCTGTCCTTGTTCCAGTCGCCTTCCGGCGTGGGTCGCGTGAACAACACGCGATCATGCAGACGGAATGGACGGTCATGCCAGAACTCAATGGAAGTTGGGCGAATGCGGAAACCAGACCAATGAGCAGGGCGAGGGATTTCGCCAATTGCATATCGGGCCGTATATTCAGCAACAGCCTTTTCCAGTGCAAAGCGGCTTTCAAGCGGACGCGACTGCTTGGATGCCCAGGCACCGATGCGGCTACCACGCGGGCGTGAGGCATAATAAATATCGGCTTCTGCGTCGCTAACCTTTTCTACAGGGCCGCGCACTCGCACCTGACGGCGCAGCGACTTCCAATGAAAGCACATTGCAGCTTTTTCGGCAGACAGGATTTCCTGTCCCTTTGCGCTCTCATAATTGGTGTAAAAGACGAAGCCGTGCTCATCGAAATCCTTGAGCAACACCATGCGCACATTGGGCAGCCCATCTGGATCGACAGTGGCCAGAGCCAGTGCGTTCGGATCGTTCGGTTCGCTCTTGGTTGCATCATTGAGCCATTCAGCGAAGAGGTTGAACGGTTCTGAGCTTTGGGTGAAGTCGTCGGTGGCGCTGGTCATTTGTTTGTTTCGCAGTTCTGATGGAAGGCATGTTCGCTTGTTTGCGGTTAGGAACCTCGTCCAATTCGTAAGCTTTGTCCATGCCCGCTTGTTGCGGCAGATTACACAAGCATGTTTTGCGCGCGGAGCCAGTTTTCAAACCAGATCGGCCACTCTGCCGTCGGAGTGCCAGGGCGACCCATGCCAAAACCGTGGCCACCTGATGCGATTGCGTGAAATTCCACCGCTACGCCTGCTTGCTCACAAGCCTGCTGCATGATGCGACTGTTGGCCGGATTTGAAATGGGGTCGTCATCGGCCTGTGTGAGAAAGATCGGAGGGCAATCTTTGCCCACATGGCTCTCGACCGACCATTGCTTCACTGCTTCATCTGTGGGGTGTTTCCCCACGAGTGAGCGTCGTGTTGAGGTGTGGTCATAGGGCACTGCGAGCGTGATGACGGGATAAATGAGTGCCGCAACATCTGGCCGTGCGGATTGTACATCGATGCTGTCGATGGGCTGGTAAGACGGAAAAGCCGAGCGCGTGGCGTTGAGGCCCATCAGATGGCCACCTGCTGAAAAGCCAAGCGCGCCGATCTTGTTTGGATCGATACTCCAGTTTGAAGCTTGCGCACGTACAACACGAAAAGCACGTTGCGCATCTTGTAGTGATGCAAGCGGTCCATTCGTCCAGCCCTCAATCGGCAAGCGATAGGTCAGCAGAAAAGCATAGATGCCTCTTTCTGCAAGCCAGCGAGCGGCAGGATCGGACTCTTTGCCTTCCTCGATGCGCTTATATCCGCCGCCCCCTGCAAGGATCATCGCTGCACCGTTTGGACGTTTGGGCGCCAAAACCTCAAGACTTGGCGCGGCAATGTTAGTGATTGCGCCTTTTGCACTGATTTGCTGAGAACCACTGGGGCCGCCACCACCGGGCGGGAAGGCTGGCCAGAGCGGAATCCGGGTGCTTTGTGCCCTTGCGGACAAAACAGGCATGTTTAGCGCGGTGGCCAAAACTGCACCACCAATCAGTAACCCACGACGGGAAATCACATATTCCTCCCCGGTTCGATATTCGTGCAATCTGAAAATCCAAACATGGCAGATTTAAAGCGTATCCCGAAAAGTGTGAAACGGGTTCGGCTTCGATGCCCGTTAAACACCATTAGATCAAATCGCATTTCAGTTGTTTGCATGCCGGGAAACAGCTTGAACGAAGGAAGCTGTGCCCGCCAGTTTTATACCGTTGTCCTTTGGTATTGATTTGTTTACCTTGCCCGCGAACCGCTTGTTAACTCCATATCCCCCATATTCGCTACATCTTTAGGGTGTATTTAAGGGAAGACCGTTGGCTGCTTTATCCGCTCGCCGCGAAAAATATGACGACTCTGCAGTTTTAAGCGTGGCGCTTCTACGCCATGCAGCTCTTGCTATGGTTGTGATGTCATTGGCTGGTTGCGCCATGGGCGGGTTCAGTATCGAAAAAGCGGTGCCTGATTCTTCGACGATCACCGGTTCAGTAAAGCCAGCCCAAAAGGTTGAAACAGATACCGGCAAGCTTTCGGATCAGTCTACGATTAAGAGTGTCGTCTCTGCGCTTGATTTCACCCAATGGGGTAAAAAGCCGGTGCCTTGGGCCAATCCCGATACCGGCAGTCAGGGAACGATCACTACGATTGCCGAGACAAAATCCGATGATGGCCTATGTCGGAAGTTTGAAACTTCGCGCGAAGCATTTGACGGCGTTTCCATTTATCGTGGTGAGACGTGCATGCAGCGCGGCGGCCAGTGGACCCTGACTTCTTTTGCACCAATTTAAGCTTTCTGGGAAACAGTCCTCTATAACTCTGGAAGTTTCTGAGCTTAGTGCGCATATTATGGCAAACTGAGTCTAAAGACTGAGATTACAGTCATTTTTCCTGAATGAGGACTTTTATGCGCGATCCCTATAGCGTATTGGGCGTCGCCAAAACGGCGAAGCCCGAAGAAATAAAATCGGCTTTTCGCAAGCTGGCCAAAAAACACCATCCGGATCAGAACCAGGATGACCCAAAGGCGCAGGAGCGTTTTTCGGAGATTAATCAGGCTTACGAGATTGTTGGCGACAAAGACAAGCGTGGCCAATTTGATCGAGGCGAAATTGATGCCGAAGGCAAGCCAGCCTTTCAGGGGTTCGGTGGGCAGGGTTTCGGCGGGCAGGGCGGTTTTGGTGGTGCCGGTGGCGATCCGTTCGCCGGTTTTCGCCAGCGTGGCGGGAGCGGCAATTTTGAATTTCGTGGTGCCGGTGGTGGTCAGCAAGGCGGCTTTGGCGGTGCGGAAGACATATTGAACGATCTGTTCGGCGGTGCTTTTGGCGGCGGTGCTCGCGGTGGTGCACGTCAGCAGCGCGGACCCGTCAAGGGCAGTGATCTTGCTGCGTCTATCAACATCACGCTTGAACAGGCAGCTGGTGCCGACAAGGTTGAAGCCGTATTTCCGAACGGTAAACATCTGAAGATCAAGCTGCCGCAGTTTGTTGAGGATGGTCAGACCATCCGGCTTAAAGGGCAAGGCGAACACATTGTGGGCGGCACGCCGGGCGATGCTTTGGTGACGATCCACTTCAAGCCGAGCACGCGCTTCAAACTTGAAGGCCGCGATGTGCACGTTGATCTTCCTGTCGAGCTTGCCGATGCGGTTCTTGGAGGCAAAGCGGAAGTGGATACGCTCAATGGCCGCATAGCCGTCAAGGTTCCTGCATGGTCCAGTTCCGACAAGGTACTGCGGCTGAAAGGCAAAGGTTTGCCGCTCAAGGCCGGTGGCCATGGCGATCTTTATGTTCACGTCCGTATTATGCTGCCGGAAGGCGGTGACACGGAGCTGGAAGAGTTTTTGCGCAAGCGCAAGACTGACTAAACGGCACCGGGGCTGGAAGCGGTTACTGCATTCAGCCCCGGAAACCATCTATGCTGGCACATTTCCCACCCGCAGCCGATGCACGAGCACAACTGTGCTGTGCGATAAAATCACAATACCCGGCTTTTTACGCGCAATTGCTTGAAGCCTGTGCAAGCCTGTGCGATAGGGCATCTAGTTGATTATATTTCAATGAGGACCCTTAATGACCGCAAAGTCTGGTTTGTTGCAGGGCAAGCGCGGATTGATTCTGGGCGTAGCCAACAACCGTTCCATCGCCTGGGGTATTGCCAAGGCCGCTCGTGAAGCTGGAGCGGAACTTGCATTCACCTATCAGGGTGATGCGTTGAAGAAACGCGTCGAGCCACTGGCTGAAGAATTGGACGCTTTCGTCGCTGGACATTGCGATGTCTCTGACGGTGCAAGCATTGATGCTGTTTTTGAAGCACTTGAAAAGAAGTGGGGCAAGCTCGACTTCGTCGTGCACGCGATTGGTTTCTCCGACAAGGATGAACTGACTGGCCGTTACGTCGACACAAGCGAAGCCAATTTCCAGAACACGATGCTGATTTCAGTCTATTCGCTTACGGCAATTTCGCGCCGTGCAGAAAAGCTGATGGCTGAGGGCGGTTCTATTCTGACGTTGACCTATTACGGTGCTGAAAAAGTTATGCCGAACTACAACGTCATGGGCGTTGCAAAGGCAGCACTTGAAGCAAGCGTAAAGTATCTCGCAGTCGATCTTGGACCACAGAACATTCGCGTCAACGCGATTTCTGCTGGCCCGATCAAGACGCTGGCTGCATCCGGCATTGGTGACTTCCGTTATATTCTCAAGTGGAATGAATATAATGCGCCGCTGCGCCGTACCGTGACCATCGATGAAGTAGGCGACGTTGGTCTCTACTTCCTCTCCGACCTGTCTCGCTCGGTTACCGGCGAAGTACATCATGCCGACAGTGGTTATCACGTCATTGGCATGAAGGCGGTCGATGCGCCGGATATCTCGGTCGTCAAGGACTGAGCCAGATAATACCAAATCCCGAAAAGTTGACCGACTTTTCGGGATTTTTCTTATGTCTTTCCCGTGCGGGAAGGCTATCGAGAAAGAGCACATGCGCAACACTGCGCATCAAACGATGAAATCAAGCGGCAGATAGAGGTAGGGTTTTGGCTCGGGAGATCATCTACTTTTCGCGTCACGGTGAAACCGACTGGAATGTTTCGCAGCGCATACAGGGGCAGCTCGATATTGATATCAACGCCCATGGCCGTACGCAGGCTGATCGCAACGGCGATGTGCTGAAATCGCTTATCGGCAATGGGGCAGGTTACGATTTCGTGGCAAGCCCGCTGCGCCGTACGCGCGAAACTATGGAGCGTATTCGTTTGCGCATGGGGCTCGACCCATACGACTTCCGCACCGATCCACAACTGATGGAAGTGAATTTCGGCGACTGGCAAGGCTTCATGATGGAAGACATTGCCAAGGAAAGCGTCGATCTCGTTGAAGCCCGTGCCCGCGATAAATGGAATTTCATCCCACCGGGAGATACTGCCGAAAGCTACATGCGGCTTTCACAGCGGATTGGTCGCTGGGTTGAGGCCGTGGAATGGCCAACCGTTTGCGTGACGCACGGCGGCTGTATCCGCACCTTGTTCTATCTCTATGGCGATATGGATGGTCACGCCGCCGCAAATCTCTCCATTCCGCAGGATAAGATTCTGAAGTTTGAAAACGGCAAGCTTGAGTGGGTTTAAAAAGCCGGGTAACTTTTTAGGTCTGTGAAGAGGCGTTGTAATACCCGCGCTGAAAGCTCACCTTGCGAGAATAGTATGCTCTTCAAACGCTTTGCAGTTATTGCTGATATTCACGGCAACAGCGATGCGCTGGCAGCTGTACTCGCTGATATCGATGCGTTGCGTATCGAAACCATTATCAATCTAGGTGACCATCTGAGCGGGCCGCTCGCAGCCCGTGAGACGGCGGATATGCTGATGGCGCGCGCGATGATCTCCATTCGTGGCAATCATGACCGCTGGTTGGTCGAAAAGTCTATCGCCGAGATGGGGCCATCGGATCGCGTTGCTTTTGAGCAACTCGAAGAGCCGCATCTTGCTTGGCTGCGCAATTTGCCCGCAACCCTAACACTCGCGGACGGGCGAATTTTTATCTGTCATGGTACGCCGACGAGCGACATGACTTATTGGCTAGAAACGGTCAAACGAACCGGCGATGTCGTTCTGCGTGGTCGTGATGAAATCGAAGCGGAGGCAGAAGATGTTGCCGCTTCGCTTATCCTCTGCGGTCATACGCATACGCCGCGCGTGGTGCGTTTGAGTGACGGTCGCCAGATCGTCAATCCAGGAAGTGTGGGGTGTCCCGGCTATTTTGATGATCAACCGGTGCCGCATATTGTCGAGACAGGAACACCGAATGCCTCCTATGCCATTATCGAAGATGGTGCTCTGGGATGGCAGGTCACGTTCCGTAGTATTCCTTATGATACCACACGTATGATCACGCTTGCCGAGCAAGCGAATAGGGAGGAATGGGCACAGGTCATCCGCAGCGGGTGGATTCGGAAGGCATAGGGTCGTAGGTCATAAAACGCCTTTATTGCCATTTGGCAAAAATATGCTATCTTTCCGCCATAAGGAAGGTGAGCGATGGAACTTCAACCAATCAGCATAACGCCCGCAGGCGGTCTGACAAGCGTGATCACTGACGAGGAAGCGGGCGCACTTGCACGCACCACGGTCAACTTGCTCAAAGCTTGGAAGCTGTCGGACACGGAAGCCTGTACGCTCTTGGGCGATATGTCAGCGCGCACATGGGCTCGTTGGAAAGAAGGTACTATCGGTCGCATTGATCGCGATTTGCGGATGCGGATGGCGCATCTTATGGGCATTCACAAAGGCCTGCGTTATCTGTTTCGTGATGCTGCGCGCGGCTACGCCTGGATCAGAAAGCCCAATGCCGCTTTTGGCGGGCTTTCGGCGCTTGATCTCATGCTGCGTGGTGAAATTTCCGATCTTGCTGCCCTTCGCGACTGGCTAAATGCGGAGCGCGGCGCATGGTAAGTGAGCTGGCTGTAAAGCGCCAAGTTCACTGGCCGCAGACTTATCGCATCATCCGCTCCATCCATCCCCCCATTGATCTGTTTGAAGATATCGCCGATCCCCGCGATTGGGAGGCTCTGGCTTCAGTTGAAGAAAAGACCAATCCGCGTATTCGTTTCGAGATTGGCGATCTTGGAAAAGTGCCTGCCGACCGGCGAGTAGCGGGCCACGGCGCATCTTACGTGATGGCGCCGTTCGTGCATTGCTCCACGCAGCGACCCGGTCGCTTTAGCGACGGAAGCTACGGTATTTATTATGCTGCGGACCGTGAAAATGTGGCGGTTGCTGAAACCATCCACCATCATGAAAAATTCATGCGCGCAACAAATGAAGAGCCCGGATGGACTTCAGACTTTCGGGCGCTGATTGGGAGTGTCGATCGGGAACTCGATGATGTGAGCAAGGTGCCGGACGTGCTTGATCCGGTCGATTATACGGCTTCGCATGTCGAGGGGCGAGAACTGCGCGCTCAGGGAAGTCAGGGACTTCTCTGGCCGAGCGTGCGGATGCGCGGTGGCTTTTGCATCGGGATTTTCTGGCCGAATGTTATAACGATTCCCGTCCAGGGGAGGCATTACAGCTATCACTGGAACGGAACCCGCGTCGATTTTGTTCGCCAACACGACACGGGTATTGTGCTTGAGGTGAAATGATATTTACGGCGCTTCCTGAATGTCGGTAATGAAGCGGGTATCATCAGCTTCATCATAGAGAATGATGACCTTCATACCTTTGGAAATCGCGGAATAGTCAAACTCACCGGGCAATTTATAGGTTTTGCCATCATCCAGCGTGATAGTTTCTTTGTCTTGATTGATACCAGTGATCTTGCCCTCGACATCATCCGCCATGGCGACGGTCGAGAAAAGCGAGGCAATGATGAAGATCAGTCCCACCACATACTGCATGGCTGTCATCCTCCTTTTGTGTGCCAGTCTGTCCTTTGACTGATTCGACACGAATTGCATTTTGCGCAATCACTTTCCCTCTGGTTGTATAGTCTGACTGTACGGATAGAAAATGGGCAGCGCAATGTGATTATCGACCCCATTTTAGTGGGCGGAATGTGTCAAAAAGAATGCGGTATGTGGATGATCCGAAGGAAATTTTGCGATCTCGATGAACCTATTCCGAGCTATAATTTGACCATGGCTGAAAAGGCCAATAAAACCAGCGCGTATCCTGCCTGAAAAGGCGCATTCCTTAATCGGGCTTAGCAATGTCTCATAACAGTTTTGGTCATCTCTTCTGCGTAACAACCTGGGGCGAAAGCCATGGTCTGGCGCTTGGTTGTGTGGTGGATGGCTGCCCTCCCGGCATCACCTTCACGGAAGCCGAAATCCAAGCCTATCTCGACAAACGTAAGCCCGGCCAGTCGAAGTATACAACCCAGCGCCGCGAACCGGATCAGGTACGCGTGTTGTCTGGCGTTCTGCTTGGCGATGATGGCGTGACCATGACTACCACCGGCACGCCGATTTCGATGATGATCGAAAACACTGATCAGCGTTCCAAGGATTATGGCGATATCGCGCGGCAGTATCGTCCGGGCCATGCCGACTACGCCTATGACGTCAAATATGGCATTCGCGACTTTCGCGGTGGTGGACGTTCCTCTGCGCGTGAAACGGCAGCACGTGTTGCTGCTGGGGCGATTGCTCGAAAAGTTGTTCCAGGTCTTGAGGTGCGCGGCGCGCTGGTCTCGATGGGCATTCACGATATCGACCGCACGCGCTGGAACTGGGATGAAGTCGATAACAATCCGTTCTTCACGCCTGATGCCGGTTCGGTTGAGGTTTTCGCCGATTATCTGGACGGCATTCGCAAGAATGGCTCTTCCATTGGCGCGATTATTGAAATCGTGGCTGAAGGCGTGCCAGCCGGCATCGGCGCGCCGATCTATGGCAAGCTCGATCAGGATATCGCAAGCCTGCTAATGTCGATCAATGCCGTCAAGGGCGTTGAAATCGGTAATGGTTTTGAGGCCGCACGCCTGACCGGTGAAGAAAATGCTGACGAAATGCGTATCGGCAATGACGGACAGCCGATGTTCCTGTCCAATCATGCGGGCGGCGTTCTGGGCGGTATCGCGACGGGCGCGCCAGTTGTTGCGCGTTTTGCGGTCAAGCCGACTTCATCGATCCTCACTCCGCGCAAGTCCATCGATAAGGACGGCAGGGAAGTTGATGTAATGACCAAGGGCCGTCATGATCCTTGCGTGGGTATCCGTGCGGTGCCAATTGGCGAAGCTATGGTCGCCTGCGCAATTGCTGATCATTATTTGCGCCACCGTGGTCAGACAGGCCGCGTGTGACGGGTAAGACCAATACCCCAGGGTGCAACTCATTGGGTATTGATTAAGCCTTTATGGCGACTGAACATTTTCGAGGCGTGATGCGTCAGCATCTTAGCGCCTTGGTATAAAGAGAATAGTTTCAGGAACTGAGGGCCGGTTTTCGACTGAAGCTGTGGTACAACCATTGAGGCTGAAATGAGCTATAATCAGAAACAGGTCGTTGATGCGCTGCGGGCTTTCGAGCGTGGCGAAATCGTTGTGGTCATGGATGATGACGGTCGTGAGAACGAGGGCGATCTGATCGTTGCAGCAGTGCATTGCACGCCGGAAAAGATGGCCTTCATCGTGCGCTATACGTCTGGCATCGTGTGCACGCCTATGCCACGTGAAGAAGCCAAGCGCCTCAATCTTGCGCCAATGGTCGCTGAAAACGAATCCGCTCATACAACTGCATTCACTGTCACGGTTGATTATCGCCATGGCACGACGACCGGCATTTCGGCTGATGACCGCACGCTCACGGTGCGTAATCTGGCAAATCCCAATGCTGGTGCTGCTGATTTTGTACGCCCAGGCCATATTTTCCCGCTCATTGCGCGTGAAGGTGGAGTGCTGATGCGCTCCGGCCATACCGAAGCGGCTGTCGATCTCTGCAAGCTCGCAAATCTGCCACCCATCGGCGTCATTTGCGAACTGATTAATGATGATGGAACTGTCATGCGTGGGCCTGATGTGACGGCTTTTGCTGAACAGCACAAGCTGCATCGCGTGACGGTTGCTGACCTAATCGCCTATCGTCAGCGTAAGGAAACACTCGTCAAGCGGATTGGTGACGCTAAAATAGACACCTGTGCTGGTGAGGCACATGCTTATACTTACGAACTCCCATGGGAGCCTATGCAGCATGTGGCGGTGGTCTTTGGTGACATTCGTGATGGCGAAAATGTGCCCGTCCGCCTGCATCGCGAAGATGTGCTGAGCGATGTGTTTGGAAAAGGTGGCAACAATCTCGACGAGATCATGAAACGTATGGGCAAGGAAGGCCGCGGCGTTATGGTTTATCTGCGTGAAGGCTCGGTTGGTGTGCGTCGTGATCATCGTGATGCGCGTGCACGCGAAGCTCTGCTCGGTGAACATGAAGCCCATGCCGAGGCCGTAGCCCGCGAGGAAGAGTGGCGTCAGATCGGTTTGGGAGCCCAGATTTTGAAGGATCTCGGTATCACTTCGATCGTGCTGTTGGCATCGCGTGAGCGTCACTATGTCGGGCTCGAAGGTTTCGGTATCAACATCGCGCGCACTGAAATCATCTGAATGTCGCGATGCTGTAGCATCAATAGCATAGAGCGATCTTGTGTAGCGCCCAGAAGGGCGCACGGCTCTCTAAAGTGAGTACATGACCACACGGCTTTACTGGCATCCAATCTATCTTGAACATAACGTGCCGCCCGGTCATCCCGAGCGGCCCGATCGCATTCGTGCATTGATGAGCGAGCTGGAAGGGCCGGATTTTTATCGTCTTGATCGTGTGGAAGCGCAAATGGCCTCGGAAGATGCCATTTTGCTCGCGCATCCCGGGAGTTATGTCGAAACGGTCCGGAATGAGATACCGGACCCGATTGACGACGAAGAAGCACCGCAGCCAATCAATAAACTTGGTGTGGATACCTATGTGAGCCCGAAAAGCTGGGAAGCTGCCCTTCTGGCGATTGGTGCCGCGAACGCTGCTGTCGATGATGTTTTTTCCGGGCAGGCGGACAATGTTTTTGTCGCGTCGCGTCCTCCCGGTCATCATGCCGAACTTTCAACAGCAATGGGCTTTTGCCTTTTCAACAATGTTGCTATCGCTGCCCGTCATGCGCAGCGCAATCACGGTGCCGAGCGCGTCGCAATCATCGATTGGGACGTGCATCACGGCAATGGTACACAGGATATTTTCAAAGACGATCCAAGCGTTCTCTACTGCTCGACGCATCAGTTTCCTCTTTTTCCAGGCACGGGCAGGAAAGATGAGGTTGGGGTAGGCAACATAGTCAATGCACCACTTTCGCCCAATACCGGCAGTCGCGAATTTCGTGAGGCATTTAATAGTCGTGTATTGCCAGCTTTGGACAACTTCCGGCCTGATTTGGTCCTTATTTCAGCTGGCTTCGACGCGCATTTCCGCGATCCGCTGGCCGAGATCAATCTCGATGAGGCGGATTTCGATTGGGCGACGGGCAAGCTCATGGAACGTGCAGAACGGTTCTGCAATCACCGACTGGTGAGCGTGCTTGAAGGTGGATATGATCTTGAGGGCTTGTCGCAGTCCGCGTCTTCTCATATTACGCGGCTGTTGAAAGGATAAACAATGGTAACCGAACCGTCCAACACCGACATTGCAGTTATGAGCTTCGAGGACGCCTTGAAGCAGCTTGAGAAGATCGTCGATGATCTGGAGCGGGGCGACGTGCCGCTGGAAGAATCTATCCGCATCTATGAGCGCGGCGAAGCGTTGAAGAAGCATTGCGACACGCTACTGAAATCAGCTGAAGACAAGGTCGAGAAAATCCGCATCGGTCGCGATGGTCAGCCTGCTGGCACTGAACCGCTGGACGCTGAATAATTAAAACATTGCCTTGAGTTGAGCGGCGTAGGGCGCAAGCACGCCGCTCAGAAGATAGGGGCCAAGTCCCCACACAAGCGTCCACCCGGCAGCACCCACCACATTGGCGCATAAAAAATGCAGCGGATTCATTTTCACGGACCCTGCAACAATGCCGTTTAATTGCCTTAGAAGTACGACGAAGCGCGCCGTTGCGACCACGTAGATACCTTTGCTCTCAAACATCTTCTCGAACTTGTCGAACCGTTCGGGCGTAAGCTTCACATAATTTCCGTAGCGAAGGATGAGCGCTCTTCCACCAAAGCGTCCAATGGCATAGCCGGTGCAGTCGCCTAAGACTGCGCCAACAAATACGGCCAGAATAACGATTTCGATATTCAGCGTGCCATGAAGAGCCAGAAGAGAACTAGCGATAAGAGCGCTTTCGCCGGGAAGCGGTGCGCCGAAAGATTCAAAATAGACAATAATAAAAAGTGCCAGCGCGCCGTAGGCGGTGATGTAGGGCTCGATGAAGCTCATCATTAAAAGGTGGCACTTTCAGAAGACAAGATATGAAAAGGCTCCGGCGCGAACCGGAGCCAGCATATATAAATGGTTTTTTCAGCCGATGGAACGCTTGCCGGTGATCTTGTGGTAAGCCCACAAAACTATAATTGAACCGATAATGGCGATAATCAGACTGATTGGATCGAAGGCGCCAGTGACGCCGCGACCGAAAAGAGATGAAGAAAGAACGCCGCCAACGATTGCCCCGACAATGCCTAGCGCAATGTCGAAGAACAGTCCCTGGCCGCTTTTATTGACAATCTTGCTGCCGATGAAGCCGGCGATCAGACCTAGAATAATCCAGCTTATAACAGACATCTAATATCTCCTATTGCGCAAATAAGTTTTTGCATCAGGCAGTTAGAAAATTTTCACAATAGTTTCGATTTGGCAAGGTATAATGCTTGTCAAAAGCAGAAACTTATTTCACCTTAACTTATCGCATGTGAGAAAATCACAGCGTCCAACAGGGAGTATCGCGTGATGGGAAGCTATGACGACAATTCCAAGAATTCGCCGATCCCCGGCGGCAGCCTTGCCAAGCCGGTTCTGATTGCACTCGGTGCGCTTCTGGTCGGCAAGATGCTGAAAGGGCACAGCGAGGAGCCTGAACAACCTGCGTCCATCCCAGACCAGTCCGCACCCCAGCAGGCAGATAGCGGCGGTGGTCTACTCGGCGGTATTCTAGGTGGCCTTGGTGGCTTGCTTGGTGGAACGCTTGCAAGTGGCGGGGCATCCTCTGCGCCTGCGGCACCCGGTCCGCTCGGTGGTGGTCTTGGTGGCTTGCTCGACCAGCTGAAACAGGCAGGTCTTGGGGAAAAAGTGGATTCCTGGGTAGGGCAGGGTAACAATCACCAGATTGAGCCGGGCCAGCTAGGCGATGCACTTGGTCAGAAGACACTGAGCGAAATCGCGGCCCACGCCGGCATTGACCAGCAGGAACTGCTCAATCAGCTCTCGCAGGTTCTTCCGGGACTAGTGGACAAGCTGACGACCAACGGTCAGGTGCCTGATACGAACGAATTGTCGCGACTATTGCACAATCGTTAAAGCATTTCCCGCAAAAGCGGGAACCGGCATTGCGTATGGAAATGCGCCAAAGCAAATAATTAGAGCGGTTTCAATGATTCAATCTTAACTGGAACCGCTCTAAGGGCTATCATATTCGACATGACGGCAGCACCGGCGCTCTCCGCTGGTGCATTTTTATTTGGTAGCGGCTTCATGAGTTTCTTTCCATGCCCTGATCCGGTTCTTTGCGACAAGACCACCGTGGATGCCATCGAAACGCTGGTTATCCCGCGGACGAGCGATATTGGCGGGCTGGAGGTGCGGCGTGCGCTTCCCACGGTTCGCCGTCGTCTTGTCGGGCCGTTCATCTTTTTTGACCGAATGGGACCGGCGGTTCTGCGGGATGGCGATGCACTTGATGTTCGTCCACATCCACATATCGGCCTTTCGACCGTGACTTATCTTTTTGATGGCCATATCCGGCATCGTGATAGCCTTGGCACCGAAATGGTGATCCAGCCCGGTGATGTGAACCTGATGACGGCGGGGAGGGGGATTGTCCATTCTGAACGCTCGCCTGAAGAAGAGCGTAGCGGTCCGCTATCGATTTCGGGTGTGCAGACATGGCTTGCCCTGCCGGAGCAGTTTGAAGAAATCAACCCGGAATTCTTCCACACCAACGCGCCGGATTTGCCGCTGATGGAGGATCGTGAGTTCAAAGGGCGTCTAATCATTGGTTCGATACATGGCGTTAACTCGCCGGTGATCCAACACGCTGAAACGCTCTATGCGGATATTGAAGTGCTACCGGGTGGGCGGTTCCATATTCCACCCACCACAGAAGAACGCGCAATTTATACACTGCGTGGCAATGTTGGCATTGGTGGCGAGGTGTTTCCGCCTGACCGTCTGCTGGCATTTCGACCGGGCGATGATATTATCGTGCGAGCCGGGCCGGAAGGCGCACATTTCATGCTTTTTGGCGGTGCGGCCCTCGGCTCCAAGCGTTATATCTGGTGGAATTTCGTGTCGTCTTCCAAAGAACGCATTGAACAGGCAAAAGAAGAATGGCGCACGGGCCGCTTCGATATAGTGCCCGGTGACGAAGACGAATTCGTACCTTTGCCTGAATGATTTTGCATCCCGTTGCATAGGACACGATGTCCCGCCCTGCTTGATCTGAGGCTCGATACTGTTATACCGACCACGCTTGGAGCGCCGATCAGATTAAACCAGATCAAAACGCGCTTTAAACACCTAACCGGATAGATAGGGTAAGTAATGTCCCGACCCATAACCCCGTTGCTCGACAAGGCACCCACGCCGGATGCTTTGCGTGCATTGCCGGAAGCGGACCTGCCGCAGCTTGCGCAGGAATTGCGCGCCGAGATGATCGATGCCGTTTCCACAACAGGCGGGCATCTGGGCGCAGGTTTGGGTGTGGTTGAACTTACTGTAGCGTTGCATCATGTCTTCGACACGCCGCATGATCGTATCATCTGGGACGTCGGTCATCAGACCTATCCGCATAAGATTCTGACGGGCCGCCGGGACCGTATTCGCACATTGCGTCAGGAAGGCGGGCTTTCCGGCTTCACCAAACGCGCCGAGAGTGAATACGATCCGTTTGGCGCGGCACACTCTTCCACGTCTATTTCTGCGGGCCTTGGCATGGCCGTTGCCGCCGATCTTTCTGGCGAAAAGCGCAATGTGATTGCGGTAATCGGCGACGGTTCCATGTCGGCTGGTATGGCTTACGAAGCGATGAACAATGCCGGTGCGCTCGATGCGCGCCTTATCGTCATCCTCAACGACAACGATATGTCGATTGCGCCGCCAACCGGTGCGATGAGCGCTTATCTGGCGCGCCTTGTTTCTGGAAAAACCTATCGCAGCGTGCGTGAAGCCGCCAAGCAGATTGCTAAGAAGCTACCGAAATTTTTGCAGGACAAAGCCCGTAAATCGGAAGAATTCACGCGTGCCTTCTTTACCGGCGGTACGATGTTTGAAGAACTGGGCTTTTATTATGTCGGTCCCATCGACGGGCATAATCTCGATCACCTGCTGCCGATCCTGAAAAATGTTCGTGATGCGCAGGAAGGCCCTGTGCTGATCCATGTGGTCACGCAAAAGGGTAAGGGCTATGCGCCTGCAGAGGCTGCTGCCGATAAATATCACGGCGTCAACAAGTTCGACGTCATCACCGGCAAGCAGTCGAAGCCGCCTGCAAATGCGCCAAGCTATACCAAGATTTTCGGCACCAGCCTGATCGAAGAAGCGCGTCACGACGACAAGATCGTCGCGGTCACGGCTGCGATGCCAACCGGCACGGGGCTGGACCTTTTCGGCGAAGTGTTTCCAAAGCGCACTTTCGATGTGGGTATTGCTGAACAGCATGCTGTAACGTTTGCCGCTGGCCTGGCCTCAGAAGGTTATAAGCCGTTCTGCGCGATCTATTCGACCTTCCTTCAGCGCGGCTATGATCAGGTCGTGCACGATGTGTCGATCCAGAACCTGCCTGTGCGCTTCCCGATTGACCGCGCTGGGCTGGTCGGTGCCGATGGTCCAACCCATGCCGGTTCCTTCGATACTGGCTTCCTCGCAGCCCTTCCGGGCTTCGTGGTGATGGCTGCATCTGACGAGGCGGAATTGCGTCATATGGTGCGCACGGCTGCTGATTACGACGAAGGCCCAATCTCTTTCCGTTATCCGCGTGGCGATGGCGTCGGCGTCGAACTGCCGGAGCGCGGCTCTCCTCTTGAAATCGGCAAAGGCCGCATTGTGCGTGAAGGCTCGAAGGTTGCACTTCTTTCCTTTGGCACGCGTTTGCAGGAGTGCCTGAGCGCCGCTGATGAATTGGGCGCTGCTGGTCTTTCGACCACTGTTGCTGATGCGCGTTTTGCCAAGCCGCTGGATCATGATCTGATCCGCCGTCTTGCGCGCGAACATGAAGTGCTGGTGACTGTTGAGGAAGGGGCTGCTGGTGGGTTCGCGGCGCATGTCCTGCAATTCCTTGCAACCGATGGTCTGCTGGATCGCGGCCTCAAAGTTCGTGTCCTGACGCTGCCTGATGTTTATCAGGATCATGCCAAGCCGGAAGTCATGTATGCCAATGCTGGTCTCGACCGGGCAGGCATTGTGAATACGGTTTTTGCAGCACTCGGTCGCGAAGAGCTGACCGCGTCGTTCCGTGCCTGATATCTCGTCTGATAAAAGCTTGCGGCTTGACCAGTTGCTGGTCGAGCTTGGGTTGTTTGCGACGCGCTCACGTGCGCGCGACGCGATCCAGCGAGGTACAGTCTCGGTGGACGGCAAGCCCGTCACCAAGCCGGGCCAGAACGTCGCCCGTACGGCGAAAATCGCAGTCGATGATCCGGCCAGCGGCTATGTTTCTCGCGGCGCACTAAAACTCATAGCAGCGCTTGATTACTTCGATCTTGATGTGAAGGGCCTGACTGCACTCGATATCGGCGCGTCGACCGGTGGTTTTACGCAAGTGCTGCTGGAGCGCGGCGCTGATCACGTGCTTGCCATTGATGTTGGCCACGACCAACTGCATGAGCGCTTGCGCGATGACGCCCGCGTCACCAACAAGGAAGGCGTCAATGCGCGTGCGCTGGACTTCAGCCACCTTGATGGACGTGATATCGGTTGTGTCGTATCGGACGTAAGCTTCATTTCGCTGAAACTCGCTTTGCCCCCGGCATTGGCCTTTGCGCAAAAAGGTGCTATCTGCGCGCTTCTCGTAAAGCCGCAATTTGAAGCTGGCCGCGAGGCGATCGGTAAGGGCGGCATTTTGCGTGACCCGACAGATGGCGAACGCATAGCAGAAGAACTGAGATCATGGCTTGAGACGCAACCCGGTTGGCGCGCGCTCGGTCTTTGCCCATCGCCCATCGAGGGCGGTGACGGCAATCGTGAATATCTATTGGCAGGAAAGAAGGACTAATGACGACGCAAATTACAATCCGCTCGATAGGTGCGGGCGGCGATGGCGTCGCCAATCTTCCCGATGGCCAACTCTTTGTGCCTTTCACACTGCCGGGCGAAGTGGCCAATGTTGCGCGTGACAAGAACCGCGCGACGGTTATGGCCCTGCTCGAAACCTCAGACGAGCGACAGGACCCCGCTTGCCAGCATTTTGAGGATTGCGGCGGCTGCGCCCTGCAACATTGGCAGGATGAGCCTTATCGCGCTTGGAAGCGTGAGCTGGTCGTCTCGGCGCTTAGAGGCAAAGGGCTCGATATTGAAGTGGACCCACTGGTCGCCTGTCAGCCGCGCTCACGTCGCCGTGCGACCTTTGCCGCCCGCAAAACGGAAAAAGGCGTGCTGCTCGGCTTCAATCGCCACCAGAGCCATGAGATTATCGATATTGTTGAATGTGCTGTCACGGTGCCGGAAATCATTGCCCGGCTTGATGATCTGCGCGAAGTGGGCGCACTGATTGCTCCCGGCTCAAAGCCGTTCAAGCTCGCTGCTACTGTAACCGAATCCGGACTTGATCTTGCAGCAAGTGGATGTGGCAAGCTGAGCGATGAGCAGCGCCGTGCACTCACCGCACTTATGATGAAAAAGGACTTCGCGCGACTTTCGCACGAGGGCGAAATCATCGTAGAGCCAAAAAAGCCGGTCATTCATTTTGGCAAGGTTCCGGTTCCTGTTCCGCCTGGCTGCTTCCTGCAGGCAACGGTTGAGGCGGAAGAAGTGATGGTGTCGCTGGTCCTTTCGCATCTAGGCAAAGCAAAGCGTGTTGCAGATCTTTTCTGTGGTGTCGGAACATTTGCATTGCGCATTGCTGAAAAGATTGCGGTCCACGCGATTGAAAACGATGCACCGGCTCTTGCCGCCCTTGATCGCGGCGTGCGCCACGTGCAGGGACTGAAGCCTGTTTCGATCGAACGGCGTGATCTGTTCCGCCGTCCGCTGATGCCAAAGGAATTGCTGCCTTACAATGCCGTGGTCTTTGATCCGCCACGCGCAGGCGCAGAAGAACAAGCACAGGAACTGGCAAAATCGAAGGTTGAGAAGGTTGTCGCGATATCGTGCAATCCTGTAACGCTCGCCCGCGACCTCGCCATTCTGGTGAAGGGCGGCTATCGCATCACCCGCGTCACGCCGATTGACCAGTTTCTCTGGTCATCTCATGTCGAAGCGGTTGTAACGTTGGTAAAGAAGTAATTTTCAATGAAAATGCCGGGCTTTTCAGCCCGGCTTTTTTATAAAATCAGCCTGCTAATTCGTCAAAATTGGCGAGAATAGCCTTCCAGCCCTTGATGTGGCCATCGCGTGAATCAGGGTTGCGGAACTTGACCTGTTTCAGTGTGATTTCTGTTGTATTCGGGTCAACTTCCGTCAAATCGACCGTTACCACACTATCATCCAGCGAATGGGGAGAACCCCAGGTAAACGATAGCCGCGAATGAGGATCAATCTCCAGATATGTACCTGAATGCATCACGTCGCGGTCGACCGTGTGCATCAGAATAGAAAAACGCCCGCCTTTTACCGCATCCGTCTGCACATCCGACGGTTTGGCGCTGTCGGTTGGTACCCGCATGAATTGGGCAAGGGTAGATGGCGAGAGCCATGCATTGAAGACCTTCTCCCGGGGGGCGGCGATCCTGCGATTGACTGTCAGTTCAAGCTCACTCATTTTCTTATTCCTTCGAAACGAGTACATCCTCAAGCGCCTTAAGGCGCATTTCCCAGACAGACTTCAGCTCCGCAAACCAGGCTTCCACCTCTCGCACCGGTTCAAGTTCGGCAGCGATGAAATGCTCGCGGCCCAAAGTCTTGCGGGTGACCAATCCTGCCTCTTCCAACACCTTGATGTGCTTGGAGACTGAGTTGAGCGACATGTCGAAATGAGCGGCGAGCGCAGTCACTCTTGAGGCGCCTTCCTGAACCAGAAGCGTCAAGATATGCCGACGTGTAACGTCTCCGACGGCCTTGAGAATATGTGACAGAGCATCATCGTTCATTATTCACCCGTAAGGTTGAATATATATTATTCAGACTATTAGTCAACCGCATGGTTGAATATTGTGAATCTTTGCCATAGCTACGCGCCGGAAGCAATCCGAGCTTGCTGATATGGCGAATATCCGCGGTCAATTTTATCACTGAGCAGAAAGGGCGAGATCCACCGCTGCTTCCGCATGCAACCGTGTCGTGTCGAACACAGGCGCGGGGCTGTCCTCTTGGCCTATGAGCAGCATGATTTCCGTGCAGCCAAGGATAATGGCTTCAGCGCCGCGTTCTGCGAGGCTGTTGATAATCGCGCGATACTTTTCGCGCGAAACGTTGCGCACTTCGCCGACTACCAGCTCATGATAAATGATGTCATGCACAGTCTTACGGTCAGCGTCATCAGGCACAAGGACTTCAAGGCCGTGTTTTGAAACGAGGCGTCCTTTATAAAAATCCTGTTCCATTGTGAAGGCAGTGCCTAAAAGTCCAACCTTCGTGAGGCCAGCGGCTTTGATCTTTTCAGCAGTCGGATCGGCAATATGAATGAGCGGGATCGATGTGGCGCTTTCAACGTCAGCAGCCATTTTATGCATGGTATTGGTGCAGATCAGGATGAAATCCGCGCCGCCTTTTTCAAGGTTCTGCGCGGCCTCGATCATCAGCTTCGTCAGCTCCTCCCATTCGCCTTCATGCTGTAGCTGCTCGATCTCGCCGAAATCCATCGACCACATCAGGCTTTTAGCTGAATGTGCACCGCCAAGCCGGGCGCGCATTTCCTGATTGATGATGCGATAATATTCCTGCGAGCTCTCCCAGCTCATCCCTCCTATTAGACCGATTGTCTTCATCAATACCTCCCGGATACAGTTAAGGGCGGATTGCTCCGCCCTTGTCAATTAATCACGAATTGTGGGCTAAAGCCGCACTTACATCTTTTCGATAATCTTCGGGTCGCCTTCATGCGCTTTGCCATTGGCAGCGAGGATTGCGGGAACGATGTCTTCCGCCTGATCGATAACCAGTGGCTTCACCTGATGCGCAGTATGCAGGAAGCCTTCATTTGTCATATGCTCAAGAAGTGTGAGCATCGGCTGCCAAAAATTGTTGATGTTAGCAAAGACCATTGGCTTGCGATGCTTGCCGAGCTGCGCCCAGGTCATCATTTCCACGATTTCTTCAACCGTACCGATGCCGCCGGGAAGGGTGACGAAAGCGTCAGACTTCTGGAACATCAGATGCTTGCGCTCGTGCATATCGCCGACGATGATGAGTTCGGTCAGCTCCTGTGCCTTTTCGAGGCTTGCTTCCTTGTCGAGTAGGAAGGTCGGAATGATGCCGGTGACTTCGCCGCCAGCTTCCATTACGCCTTGCGCAACCGCGCCCATGATGCCGCGCGTGCCGCCGCCATAAACAAGGCGAATGCCATGTTCTGCGAGCGAACGGCCAAGCGTCAGGCCCGCCTCGCGATAGATGGGGTTCAGGCCCGTTGAAGAGCCGCAATAAACACAAATGGATCGAATCTCAGACATGATTTCTTGTGCTCTTTTGCCGTTTCAGCGTCAAGCTTTGGTGTGAGTGTATTGGTCGGTTTAGCTGGACATTTTCGAGCATAACTATATCTCTGAAGAGGTTGAATTTTGACAGGGAGCTGAACTGTTCATGCGCAAAGGGATTTTATTGCTTGGTCTTTCGCTGGCGGCTTCCAGCGCGTCGGCAGGTGAAATCAACATCACGTTGCCCGACGATATCGAGGTGACGACCAACTCCGTCCTCTACACTTGCGGCGATAAGAATGTCTCGGCCACTTACTATAATGCTGGTGATGTTTCTTTGGCCGAACTGGAAATGGAAGACCACACGGTGGTGGCTGCGAACGTCATTTCAGGCTCTGGTGCTAAATATGCCGGCGGCATTTACATCTGGTGGACCAAGGGCGAAACCGCGGATTTGTATAACCTGATGGACGATCCAGAGCAGGAAAAGCCAATCAGCTGTGTTGAACAGTAATTTTTCTGCAATAAACACCTCATAACTTGCGCAATTCTGCTCGGATTTCTTGTAGGTCAAAGCAAAAGGCGGTAAACCCAGTGATTAAATTGTCTCATGTGGGTTCCGGGCCGAAATGCAAAACTACAGATATGGGGTTATCGGTGTTCTTCTCGTCCTCGTTCTAGGCGGGGGCGCATATTATTGGAATTCTGTTAAAGAGCAGGGCGCAACGTCTGATTCAAACGTGGTGGCGACGACTCCTGAAGCGAGCAGCGCAGCAAAGCCAGCTGAAGTGCCTGCGGCTGTTCAAGAGCAGCAAAACCCTGCCGAAGTGAAGTCGGAGCAGACCACTGAACAGGCTGCCCCCGAAACGCCTCAAGAAGCTCCGAAAGAGGCAAACGTCCCGGCATTCGACATTCTGCGCGTCGAACCAGATGGCTCTGTCGTAATTGCAGGTCGGGCTACAGCCAATGTCGCCGTCGAGGTCATCTCTGGTTCAAAGGTATTAGGAACGACCAAAGCGGGTGAGAATGGCGATTTTGCCATTGTTCTTGATGAACCGCTTGAGCCGGGCGATCACCAGTTGGTACTGCGGGCAGGTGGTGCAGGTGGTAATGTTGCCACTTCGGCGCAAACAGCTATCGTTTCGGTGCCGGATAGCAGTACTGGTCAGGTTCTGGCCCTCGTTGAAGAGCCGGGTCAGGCAAGCCGCCTGATCACCAAGCCAGAAGCGCCAGCACAGCAGACAACATCTTCACCAGAAGCTGGCACAACGACGACTGAACAAGTGCCGCAGGTGAAAGCCGATCCGGATGCGCCGATTGCTATCGAGGCCGTAGAAATTGAAGGCGACAAGGTTTTCGTTGCAGGCAATGCCAAGGGTTCCAAAGAAGGTGCCACCGTTGTTGTGAACGCTAACGATATCATGCTTGGCTCAAGCGCGATTTCGCCTGAAGGTCGCTTTCTGGTGCAAAGCCAGAAGCCGCTTGCGGTTGGGGATTATATCATCCGAGCTGATCTGGTGGATAGCAGCGGACGGGTGATCGCAACGGCGCGCGTACCTTTCCGTCGCGAAGCTGGCGAGAATGTTTCTGCGATCGCATCCGAAACGAGTGGCCAAAATGGTGGTACAGAGGATCCTGCTACCAGTGCGCCATTACAGAAGGTGGAAGGCTCGGTAATTATCCGCAAAGGTGATAATCTCTGGACTATTTCGAAGCGCACTTACGGTAAAGGTACACGCTACACCACGATCTACCTTGCCAATCGCGACCAGATACGTAATCCGGATTTGATTCTGCCTGGGCAAGTCTTTGTCATGCCACAGCAGCCGCTGGGCGATGACGAAGTGCAGCGCCGCCTGCAGGATTCCTCGAACTGATATAAATTCGTTATCTTCATTTTATGAACGCAGCGTCCATTAGTATGGGCGCTGCGTTATATTGATTTTTTGAGTATAATCGTATATCGTCGATTTACGATGAAGATTTCTATTGAAACGATGTCCGATATTTTTCCGGGCGTGGATGATGATCTTGCGGCGCGCATATATGCTGCGCTCGGGCATCCCGTTCGTATTCACATACTTAGGCAACTGATCCTTGAGGATGCCTGCTGTTGTAAGGACATTGTCGGGCGTCTCGACCTTGCCCAGTCCACCGTATCGCAACATCTCAAAGTTCTCGTACAAGCGGGCCTCATCGACTACCGGCCCGATCGCCAGACCTCGCGCTACAGCGTCAACTGGCAGCAGCTGACCATCATTCGTTCGCATCTCGCAGCCTTTCGTAATGGCTGCTGCGAAAAAACTGTCTGATTTGAAAGAAACACCATGAGCTCCCCCAAAACTGTTTCTGCCGATTCCGGCGAGACATTCAAAACATTGCGAAATCTCTGGCCCTATATGTGGCCAACCGAACGGCCGGACCTGCGTATGCGGGTGGTCTGGGCAACGTTCTATCTGGTGATTTCGAAGATTGTGCTGATCCTCGTACCCTATTTCTTCAAGTGGGTAACGAATGCGCTGAACGGTCAGCTTGATGCACCAAATTACATTCCGCTTATACTAACTGGCGCGGTTATGCTCGTGCTGGCCTATAATGCGGCCAAGATCATTCAGGCAGGTTTGAACCAGCTTCGTGATGCGCTGTTTGCCAGCGTCGGCCAATATGCCGTGCGTCAGCTTGCCTATAAAACCTTCGTGCATATGCATCAGCTTTCGTTGCGCTTCCATTTGGAGCGGCGCACGGGCGGCCTCTCGCGTGTGATTGAACGTGGCACCAAGGGCATTGAAACGATTGTCCGCTTCACCATTCTCAACACGTTGCCGACCATTCTGGAATTTGCGCTGACCGCGGTGATTTTCGCCTTTGCCTACGGATTTTCTTATCTTTTGGTCGTGGCTGCGACCGTCTGCGCTTATACTTGGTTCACAATCAAGGCGAGTGACTGGCGCATCAATATTCGCCGCGAGATGAACGATTCCGACACTGATGCCAACACCAAGGCTATCGACTCGCTGCTCAACTTTGAGACCGTCAAATATTTCGGCAATGAGACGATGGAAGCCAAACGCTTCGATGCGTCCATGGCACGTTATGAAGATGCGGCAACCAAGACCTGGACGTCGCTTGGCTGGCTGAACTTCGGTCAGGCCGTGATTTTCGGTGTTGGTATGGCGATTGTCATGGTGATGTCGGCGCGCGAAGTGCAGGCAGGCACACAGTCGCTGGGTGACTTCGTCTTCATCAATGCGATGTTGATGCAGCTGTCCATCCCTCTCAATTTTATCGGCTTTATCTATCGTGAAATCCGTCAGGGGTTGACCGATATTGAGCAGATGTTCGATCTTCTCGACGTGCAGCAGGAAGTGCAGGATAAGCCTGATGCGCGACCTCTGAATGTGGACAAGGCCGCGATCCGTTTTAACGATGTGCATTTTGCCTATGACTCCAACCGCCCAATCCTCAAAGGCATCAGCTTTGAAGTACCAGCGGGTAAGACGGTGGCGATTGTCGGCCCATCGGGTGCAGGCAAGTCTACAATCTCGCGACTGCTGTTCCGCTTTTACGATGTGCAGTCCGGTTCCGTTACAATCGACGGGCAGGATGTGCGTGATGTGACGCAGGAAAGCTTGCGTAAAGTAATCGGCATGGTGCCGCAGGACACGGTGCTGTTCAACGACACGATTGCATATAACATTCGCTACGGACGCACGGATGCGACAGACGAGGAAGTGGAAAAAGCTGCCGAAATGGCGCAGATTTCTGGCTTCATCAAGCATCTTCCGGATGGCTATCAGGCTATGGTTGGCGAGCGCGGTCTGAAGCTTTCGGGCGGCGAAAAGCAGCGCGTGGCGATTGCCCGCACAATCCTTAAAGCTCCGCCGATCCTCATTCTCGATGAAGCCACGTCGGCACTCGATACTGCGACAGAACAGGAAATCCAGTCGGCGCTCGATATCGTCAGCCGTGGCCGCACAACGCTTGTCATCGCTCACCGCCTTTCCACGGTAATCGGTGCAGACGAAATCATCGTACTTAAAGATGGCCTGATTGCCGAGCGTGGCACGCATCGGGCATTGCTCAAGCAAGATGGCCTCTATGCTTCGATGTGGAACCGTCAGCGTGAAGCCGACGAGGCAGAGGAACGCCTGCGTCAGGTTCGCGAAAGTGACGATATGGGCGTGGTCATACGCGGCGCTCCTGCGGCTGAATAACCAGACGACTGTCAGGGTGTCTTCACGAACCCTGACAGTCGTGAATAAATTGCGAAATACGTTTCGATTTCCAGCAGGATGAGTTAAAACCGGGCCAAGCTGTCGCATCGTGCCGTTGATCAGGGGAGATTTTCGGCAAAGCGGTGCGCACATAATTCACTAGAGCGCATGGCGTGCCACTGCAGCATGCCGCGCTCCAGAAGGAAAACCGATGAGCCTGTCTGATACAATTCGCAACACTTTCGTGCCGATCCATCGTGAAGGTTATCCGTTTATTGCGGGCTTTTTCGTGGTTTCGCTCATTCTGGGCTGGCTGTGGAACCCGCTGTTCTGGATCGGTCTCGTTCTCACTATCTGGTGCATCTATTTCTACCGTGACCCGGAGCGCGTTACGCCGATTGCTGACGATCTCGTCATCAGTCCCGCTGACGGCAAGGTGTCCTTTGTAGGTCCGGCTATCCCGCCTGCAGAACTTGATCTCGGCGCAGAACCGCTTATGCGCGTTTCAGTTTTCATGAATGTGTTTTCGGTGCACATCAATCGCGCCCCTGTCCGTGGCCGCATCGAGAAGATTTTTCACCGTCCGGGCAAGTTTCTGAACGCTGAACTCGACAAAGCCAGCACCGAGAATGAACGTAATTCCGTTTTGATCGATAGTGCCAATGGCAAGGTCGGCGTTGTGCAGATCGCAGGTCTGGTCGCACGCCGTATCGTCTGCTGGTCGCGTGAAAGCGACAATCTGTCGGTGGGTGAGCGTTTCGGCTTGATCCGCTTTGGCTCACGTGTAGATGTTTATCTGCCTGCAGGTGCATCGGTCCGCATCGCTGTTGGTCAGACGGCTGTGGCTGGCGAAACAGTTCTTGCTGAATTCGGAAGCGAGCGCGTTGAACCTGTGGTGCGGATCGCCTGAGCCGATGGAAACACCGTTCCCACCCTTCGAGCCTAATGGCCGCGTGGATTCATCCCGCGGCCCAAGACTTTCGCAGATCCCTCTGCGTATAGTAATTCCGAATGTCATTACGGTGCTTGCCATTTGCGCAGGCCTGACCGGCATTCGTCTGGCCTTTGAGCACCGCTTCGAGCTTGCTGTGACAATGGTGCTGATTGCCGCCTTTCTTGACGGCATTGATGGCCGCGTTGCCCGCATGATGAAGGGCTCGTCCAAGTTCGGCGAACAGATGGACTCACTGGCTGACATCGTCAATTTCGGCGTTGCACCGGCATTGGTCCTCTATGTCTATGTGCTTGATCAGGCCCGGTCTTTCGGTTGGATCGCAGCACTTCTCTATGCGATTGCCTGTTGCCTGCGTCTAGCGCGCTTCAATGTGATGCTGGAGGACCCTAATCGTCCCCCTTGGCAGAGCAATTACTTTATTGGTGTTCCGGCACCCGCCGGTGCCATGTTGGTGCTCCTGCCGGTTTATCTGGGCTTTCTTGGTCTTACACCGAGCAAGGGTCTGGCGTTCGGCGTTGCAATTTATACGGTGGCGATTGCATTCCTGCTGGTCAGCCGTCTTCCGGTTTACAATGGCAAGTCTGCGGGCAGTCTGGTGCGCCGCGATATCGTCATGCCGCTTATTCTGGCGGTCGTCATTTATGTGGCCTTCCTGATGAGCTTCACATGGCACACGCTGACGCTGACTGCTCTGGGCTATGTGGCTTTCCTGCCACTTAGTCTGGTCGCATGGAATCGTCGTGAAGCAGCTGATCGCAAGGCTGCTCTTGAAAGTCAGCCGTCAGAGGAAGTCTGACGGCAGGTATTTGCCGATGAAATTCACGCGCTCCTGAACTGATGATTTCGGCAGGAGCGCGATTTCATATCCAAGCTCCCTATAGGTTTGCTCCATGGCATCGAACGTGCGCAAGGCTTCTTCGAAGTCCTGTTTGCGCTCGGCGTCCTGTCCGAAAATTTCCGACCACGGCGGAGCCAGAAACACTGTTCTGTTATATTGAATCACTTTAGCAGCTTCATACATATGCGGTGGTACAGGCAATTCGCAAAGCCGCAAATAGCCGATCACATCCGGCACGCCACGGTCAAAAAAGACCGGACCTGCAAAGGCTTGCGCGGCTTTGTGAGACCGCATTTCCCATGATAGCATCAGCTCTGCAAAGAGTGCGCGGTCAGCCCATGGCAGCGCCGTACCACCGATTGCGACCTGATCCTGGATAATGGCACGGCCTGCTTCCAACGTGCGGGAAAAGCCTTGTTGTCCGAGTGCATCAATCAGCGTGCTTTTACCCGATCCGGGTCCACCGCTGATAACAATGAGATGTTGATAGTCGTGAGACATTGTTCATCCAATCAAATTGGGAAAAGCGCGCGCAAATGCACGCAGCGAAACACGTTGGTCAGGCGAGGGGGGGAAAGTCCGCTTTAAAAATAGGCCCAAAGATGCGGCGAGAGCGGAATAAAGCATTTCCAGCAAAAGTGCGAAGCGATTTTGCATAGGATAATGCGTAAAAATAAATAGTTACAGCGGTTTATTTTTAACTGGAGCCGCTGTGACGCATATAAATTAAATCCGGCCCTGGTTTTATGCAAGGCCGGAAAAGTAAAAATCAGGACGGCATATGATAGTCGAGGAAGCGGTCCTGACGGACGTCAAACAGCTTACCTGTTACATCAAGCGCCGGATCGGCGAGTTTGACGATTTTCTCAGCCACAGACTGCGGTGTTGGCAGAGTGTCTGGGTCTTCCCCCGGCATTGCCTGTGCACGCATGGCCGTGCGGGTTGCGCCCGGATTGACCGAGTTGACGTTGAGTTTCATCTGCTTGGTTTCTTCAGCCCAGCTCCGCGCCATAACTTCGACAGCAGCCTTGGAAGCCGCATAAGGGCCCCAGAATGCGCGGCAGGAATGGGCGACACCCGATGAAAGCAGGATTGCACGTCCTGCATCGGACGCTCGCAGCAGCGGGTCAGTGGTGCGGATCAGACGCCATACGCTGGTAACATTGACGTTCATGACCTTGTCGAAAGTCTTGGCTTCAACATGGCCGATGGGGGAAATCGTACCAAGAACGCCAGCATTCGCAACCATGATATCGAGTTTGCCCCAGCGCTCATGAATAGAGCCGCCGAGACGGTCAATTGCTTCCATGTCGGTAATGTCGAGCGGCACGAGCGTAGAGCTGCCGCCAAGCTTGCGAATATCATCGTCGAGTTCTTCCAGTCCCCCAACGGTACGCGCAACAGCGATCACATGCGCACCGCGTTTTGCCAGTTCAAGTGAAAGAAAATAGCCAATGCCGCGCGATGCGCCCGTTACCAAAGCCAGACGGCCTGTAAGGTCGATGCTCATTCCAGTCCCCAATTTCAGTCATGAGATTTACAATAAAAGCGAGGCGGCCTTTGGGGCCGCCTGCGTGAAGATGAATGATCAGCCGTTGCTGGCGAGCAAGGACAACGTATGAACGTTGCTTTCGCCTGCCTGATCCAGGAGGCGGGTTGGGTATTCACCCGTGAAATAGTGATCGGTGAAGGCGGGTGCCTTCGGATTCCGTGCTTCACCGCCAACAGCCTTGTAAAGACCATCAATCGAAAGGAAAGCCAGTGAATCCGCACCGATATAACGGCACATGGACTCAAGGCTGTCATGCTGGTTTGCGAGCAGCTTTTCACGGTCCGGCGTATCAATGCCGTAAAAGTCCGGATGAAAGATCATCGGGCTTGCGACGCGGATATGCACTTCCTTCGCACCTGCATCGCGGATCATCTGCACAATCTTGACCGAGGTGGTGCCGCGCACGATGGAATCATCCACCAGAACGACGCGCTTGCCTTCGATCATCGCACGGTTGGCCGAATGCTTGAGCTTCACACCAAGGGCACGAATTTGCTGCGTTGGCTCGATAAAGGTACGGCCAACATAGTGATTGCGAATGATGCCATATTCGAACGGAATGCCACTGGCCTGTGCAAAGCCGAGTGCCGCAGGCGTTCCGCCATCGGGCACTGGCACGACCACATCGGCCTCGACGCTGGCTTCGGCGGCCAGGTTAATGCCCATGTTTTTGCGGGCGACATAGACACTGCGTCCGCCGACAACCGAGTCCGGACGTGCGAAATAGACATATTCAAACAAGCAAAGCCGTTCAGGCTGTGGATTGTCTGCCTTGATGCATTCAGTGGTGATGGAGCCATCTTTCTGAATTTCACAGATGATGACTTCGCCGTTTTCGACGTCGCGAATATATTTCGCGCCGATGATATCGAGTGCACAGGTTTCAGAACAGAAGATTGGCTTGCCGTCGAGTTCGCCCATAACGAGAGGGCGAATCCCAACTGCATCACGAGCAGCAATCAGCTTGGTGCGGGTCAGCGCCAGCATGGCATAGCCGCCTTCGACCTGACGGATAGCATCGACGAAGCGTGCGCTTGATGAGACCTGACGCGAGCGCGCAATCATGTGCAACACAACTTCGGTGTCGGACGTCGCCTGAAAGATTGCGCCGGAGGCGATGAGCTGCTTACGCAGCGTAATGCCGTTGGTAAAGTTGCCGTTATGCGCAATCGCGATGCCGCCAACTTCCAGCTCTGCGAACAATGGCTGCACATTGCGCAGTATCGTTTCGCCAGTTGTTGAATAGCGTACATGACCGATGGCCCGATCGCCGGGCAAGCGGTTCAGCGTCGAGGCATCGGTGAAGTGGTCGCCCACCAGCCCCATATGCCGTTCAGAATGAAAGCGACGGTTGTGGTAGGACACAATACCCGCTGCTTCCTGTCCGCGATGCTGAAGGGCATGCAGGCCCAGAGCGGTCAGCGCTGCGGCGTCCTCATGGCCAAGAATGCCAAATACACCGCACTCTTCATGCAACGTATCATCGTCTAGCATAAAGGAGTTTTCGTCATGCGATTGTTGGAACATTGTCCGCAAGGCCTTTCGATTGCGGTTACTAAAAGCAACATTTACAGGAAAAGGCCGCGTTTTAAAAGCGATCCCTTGCATGCTGTGCGTTTCAGCCGCTGATATAGTGTAAGACTTTGACTAAAAACAGATGAAACCGACAGCTTTATGCTGCCGGTTTCAAAAAGGTGTATTCGAGATCAGTTTGCAGCCGGTGTATCGTCCGGTACAGGCGTCTCGGTCTGATCACCTGGCTGGCCACCAGCTGGTGCCGGAGTTTCCTGCCCAGGCTTGAACTTTTTGATTGCCGATTCTGGATCGGCTGGCAGGAGATCGATCAACTGCTGGCCGAAGGAATCAAGCATTGGCTTGGATTTCGCATTGTTCACCCAAGCAGGCTGGTTGGTTGGAACCAACCAGTTGAAGAACAGCATAGCGACAACAACCAAAAGAACACCGCGTGCTGCACCGAACAAAAAGCCGAGCGTGCGGTCAAGCGCACCGATGCGGCTGTCGATGATGAAGTCGGCGATCTTCATGGTGATCAGCGAAACAACGATCAGAACCACGAGGAAAACTGCACCTGCGGCTGCGATCTTTGCGATGGTCTCGTTGTTGATATAGGGCTGAAGGAATGGCAGCACGGGTATATAGAACAAATATGCCGCCGCAGCCGCTGCAGCCCAGGAAACCAGCGAAAGCACTTCGCGAGAAAAACCGCGGACCATCGCAAGAACGGCCGAAACCAGCGTTATTCCGAGTAGAATTCCATCAAGTAACGTAATCGGCATTCTGGCCTGTCCTTAATTTATACGCAGCGTGGCTTTTTGCATTCGAGCACCTGCGGGGCAGTCAAACTTGCGGGAGCATAACACCGGAAAGTTGACGAAATCTTCCGCCGTTAAATCCCATTAAATTCAATGATCTGCAACCTGATGTTTGCAGGCGAGGGTTATTTCTTGCCCGGACCCGATGCGGCAATGCGCACAACAAGGTCCGACAGGGCAGTTGTTTCCATAAGCCCAAAGTTGCGCTCTTTCCAAAGCTCGCTACTTCCGCCGGGCACAACTGCTTGCCGGAAGCCGAGTTTTTCAGCTTCCTTTAGCCTCTGTACTGCATGTGACACCGCACGAACAGCGCCAGAAAGGCTGATTTCGCCGAAATAAACACTATCTGCCGGGAGGGCAATACCGGCAATGGACGAAACAAGTGCAGCAGCCACAGCAATATCGGCTGCAGGTTCGCTGATGCGGTAGCCGCCAGCGACGTTGAGATAGACATCGTGTTGGCCAAAACGCACGCCGCAATGTGATTCGAGCACGGCCAAAATCATGGCGAGGCGGCTTCCATCCCACCCGACAACAGCGCGGCGCGGCGTGCCAAGCGATGAGGGGGAAACAAGTGCCTGTATCTCAACAAGAACAGGGCGAGTGCCTTCCATTCCAGCAAAGACAGCTGCACCCGGAGATTTCGCGTTACGCTCGCCGAGGAACAACTCGGACGGGTTCGAGACTTCTCGCAAACCGCCATCAGACATTTCAAACACGCCGATTTCATCGGTTGGGCCGAAGCGGTTTTTGACGGTGCGCAAGATCCGATACTGGTGCCCGCCTTCGCCTTCAAAATAGAGAACGCCATCGACCATGTGTTCGACAACGCGCGGACCGGCTATTTGCCCTTCTTTGGTCACGTGACCAACGAGAACCACTGCAGCGCCCGTTTGCTTGGCATAGCGGATCATTGCCTGAGCGGACGACCGAACCTGAGTAACGGTTCCGGGGGCTGAGTCGGCCATGTCGGTCCACAATGTCTGGATGGAATCGATAATGACCAGATCAGGCCGTTTGCCGTCGGAAACGGTGGCAAGAATGTCTTCGACGTTGGTTTCCGCTGCAAGTTCGACTGCGCTGGACGCCACGCCAAGTCTTTGTGCGCGCAGACGTATCTGCGCGACTGCTTCTTCACCCGACACATAGACGATGCGATGGCCGTGGTTTGCAAGAGCTGCAGCTGCTTGAGTCAGCAGTGTTGATTTGCCGATACCCGGATCGCCACCAATCAAGACTGCGGAACCGCGCACGAACCCGCCGCCCGTTACACGGTCAAGCTCGCTGATACCGGAGATGATGCGTGGCGCGTCTTCGATGTCGCCTGAAAGCGAGGTGAGAGCAACAGCTCGGCCCTTGCGTTTGGAAAGCATGGAGCCGGGACCGGAGCCGATGCCGCTATTGGTGCCTTCTTCGACAAGCGTGTTCCACTCGCCGCAAGAGTCGCACTTACCCGCCCAGCGCGTGTGAACCGCGCCGCAATTCTGGCAGATGAACTGAACACGTGCCTTGGCCATCAGGCACGCTCCGTCTTAATCGTAATTTTATTCATACTGCTCCGGGATATAAGACCCCTCGGCCAAATCTGCAAATCGCGTGAATTCAGCCTGGAAGGCGAGCTTAACGGTGCCGGTCGGTCCATGACGCTGCTTGGCCACAATAACGTCGGCCGTGCCGCGCACCTTTTCGAAGTGCTGCTTCCATTCTTCGTATTTAGGATCGAATTCGTCACGCGGTTCGAGATTCTTGACGTAATATTCTTCGCGGAACACGAACAGCACCACGTCGGCGTCCTGCTCGATAGAACCTGATTCACGAAGATCAGAGAGCTGCGGGCGCTTGTCTTCGCGGCTTTCTACCTGACGGGAGAGCTGTGACAGCGCAATGATCGGAACATTGAGCTCTTTGCCGAGCGCCTTCAAGCCGGTGGTGATTTCTGTGATTTCCTGCACGCGGTTTTGTGCTGAAGCCTTGGACGAACCGGTCATCAGCTGGACGTAATCGATAACCAGAACATCAAGGCCGCGCTGGCGCTTCAAGCGGCGCGCACGCGCTGCAAGCTGTGCAATCGAGATACCACCCGTTTGGTCGATATAAAGCGGTATCTTCTGCATGACCTGCGAACAGGCAACAAGCTTCTCAAAATCGGTCTCGGTAATGTCGCCGCGACGGATTTTTGACGATGAAACTTCCGTCTGCTCGGAAATGATACGTGTTGCGAGCTGTTCCGCCGACATTTCGAGCGAGAAGAAGCCAACAACGCCACCATTCTTGGCTTTCATCGTGCCATCAGCCTGCTGTTCGGCTTCATAAGCATTGGCGATGTTGAAAGCGATGTTGGTGGCAAGCGAAGTCTTACCCATACCCGGACGACCGGCGAGGATGATCAAGTCGGAAGGCTGCAAGCCGCCCATCTTGCCATCAAGCGTATGAATGCCGGTAGAGACACCGGAGAGATGACCATCGCGCATGAAAGCAGCATTCGCCATGTCGACCGCGGTAGTGACCGCATCTTTGAACGGCTGAAAGCCACCGTCATACCGCCCGGTTTCTGCAAGCTCGAACAGGCGCCGTTCCGCGTCCTCGATTTGCTCCTGTGGGGCGTTGTCGACTGGCGCATCATAGGCGACGTTGACCATGTCTTCGCCAATGCCAATGAGCGCGCGGCGTGTCGCAAGATCATAGATCGCGCGGCCATAATCCTCGGCGTTGATGATGGTCACAGCTTCGGTCGCCAGGCGTGCCACATACTGGAATACGGTCAGATCACCGATCTTGCCCTCATTGGGCAGGAAGGTCTTCATCGTAACCGGATTGGCCATCTTGCCGACACGGATAAGGTCGGTGGAAATTTCGTAGATACGACGATGCAAAGGCTCGAAGAAATGGGTTGGCTTCAGAAAGTCCGAAACCCGGTAAAAAGCGTCATTGTTGATCAGAATAGCACCGAGGAGTGCCTGTTCCGCTTCAATATTGTGGGGTGCTTCACGATAAAGCGCATCTTTTTGCTCGCGCGCATCATCAAGTTTGCGTACCGCCGCTTCCGCCATGATTCTCTGATCCTGTCTCTGATCTTCCCAGCTAGACCTGAAGTGAAGCTAAACGCAACGCAGCCTCAAGGTGATTCCTGCCTGGAGAGATAAGCTATACCATGATTCACAGGCATCCACAGTTTGGGGTTTAAACTTTTGCACCGGGACTTGACGAACGTTGTGATGCAGAATGGCTGCTGATACGAAACCCGATATCGTGTTCAGAGGGAGTCTTTCATGCGTTCTCGTTTCTTATCGATATGGCTGGCAGCTATCGCCGCTTTATCGTTCCTGTCTTTTCCGGCGGCAGCATCCGAGCCCATCAAGGTCAAGGTTTTCATCGCTGCCATGTTTGAAATTGGCGAGAACAGTGGTGATCGCGCCGGTGAGTTTCAAAACTGGTATGAACGTTATTGGAAAGACGCGAAGCCTATTGAGGTAAAGGGCGCTTTGAAGCCGGTCTATTGCAATGACGAGGGTGTTTGCGGTGCGGTTCTTGGCATGGGCAAGGTCAACTCATCCGCCAGCATGCAGGCCATTCTGCTTGATCCGGCTTTTAACTTCTCGAAGAGCTATTATGTTCTGTCGGGCGTTGCAGGTACACCGCCTTCGCGCGGAACCATCGGCGATGTGAGCTGGGCGACCTGGCTTGTCGATTATGACCTCGGACATCGTTGGGCACCCGAAGAAGGGAAGCCGGGCGAGCCGGTATTCATGCCACGCAAGGGCTATGAGGACTATCGCGTCTTCAAGCTCAACCCCGATCTTGTTGCTGCCGCCATGCGTCTTGGCAAAGACGTGAAGCTTGAGGATTCGACAGAGGCGCAAGCCTACCGGATGCGTTATCCGGACAAAGCTGCACAATCAGCACCGTCTTTGAAGGAAGGCACCCATATGACGGGTGATACTTTCTTTCACGGCCCGGGATTGTCAAAAGAAGCACAGTATATTTCAAAGCTCTATGGCGCGGATGACTATCTGATCACCGAAATGGAAGCAGCTTCGATCACACTCGTTATCAAGCGCCAGTTCGGCACGGATCGTATTCTCAGCTTGCGTGGAGCCGTGAACTTCGATCAGGGCAATCCAAGCGAAACGACGTTGCAGCATCTTGATCCAGCACCGGGCGAAACCGCTGGCGGTTTTGCGGAAACGGTCAAGAATATCTACCTCGTCGGCGCTCCCGTCGTCGATGAAATCACGACCCATTGGGATAAATGGGAAGCTGGTGTTCCTAACGCTGAATAAGCATGAAGGGCTGTGTGAATGTTCACACAGCCCTTTTTTGTATCTCAGCATTATTGAGCTTTGGCCCGTTTTTTGGGTGCTTGCGTTTCGCTGTTGGCCCCTTTCGGCGCGCTGTCTAGCCGTTTTAATCGCTTTTCTTCCGCCTCGATGTAATTTCGCGTTAGTGGCACAGCTTCCTGCTTGTGGGCAATCTGGATGTGAAAGACCATCATGTTTTGCCAGCGGAAGGCGCTTTCGGAGGCTGCCAGATAAAACTCCCACATGCGGCAGAAGCGTTCGTCATAAAGTGCTTTTGCCTCCTCGCGATGCTCCATAAAAGCAAGCCGCCATTTTTTCAGTGTTTCTGCATAATGAAGCCGCAGGATTTCAATGTCGGTAACGTAAAGCCCGGCTTTCTCAATGTGTGGCAATACTTCTGAAAGAGCCGGAATGTAGCCGCCTGGGAAGATATACTTGCGGATGAATGGGTTGGTCGCGCCGGGTCCATCGGCGCGGCCAATCGCATGAAGCAGGAAAACGCCGTCTTTTTTCAACAAGCGTGCCGCATGTTGAAAATACTCGGCGAAGTGTCCAACGCCGACATGCTCAAACATACCGACTGAAACAAGTCGGTCGAACTGATCATCGATATTGCGATAATCGGTGAGCTGAAAATTTGCACGGTCTGCAAGGTCTTCTTCGATGGCCCGTTTATTGGCGATGGCGTGTTGTTCTTCCGAGAGCGTGACACCCGTCACATTGGCTTTGAGGAAACGGGCAAGATAAAGACCCATGCCACCCCAGCCGCAGCCGATGTCGAGCACCTTATGCTCGTCCTTGACGAGAAGCTTTGCTGCAATGTGCCGCTTCTTGGCCAACTGTGCTTCGGCAAGTGTCGCATTGGGTGGATCGAAATATGCGCAGGAGTACTGCTTGTCGGGGTCCAGAAACAGATCGTAAAGCGCACCTGAAAGATCATAATGGCTTTTGATATTGCTCGATGATCGAGCAATCGTGTTCATTTGCTGGAAGCGGCGAAACAATACGCGGAATTTGCCCGCTGCCTTCATCCAAGGTTCGGTGGCAGCCGTTGGGCCAGTGTTCTCAAAGACGATTTTGAGCACTGTATAGATATCGCCTTCAACAAAATCGATTTCGCCATCCATGAAGCATTCTGCGAGCTTCAGTTCAGGGTCGAGCGCTACGGCGCGCTCGGCATGACGTGTATTAAAACGGATATGAACCGGGTTACCGGTCTTGTCTCCATACTGATTAGCAGCTCCACCAGAATCAGTAACCGTCAGGTCGCCGATTTTGATCATATGCGAAAGAACAGTACGCAGCATTCCATACATTGGCCCCATCTCCTTGTTGAGATTGGAGCAAGTGCAAACATCCATGCGGTTGCATGGCAGGCGGCTTGTTGCCTGAATTCAAGCCGCTCTGTCATCAGATTTTCAGGCTATTCCCTTCGGTCAGTCGATTCCTGGCTGGCTTCTGGCTATTCGCCTGAGCAAACGCGGACGTTTCCGTCAGCACCTCTCCAATCCAATACTAATGAAGAGAATAGGCAAAATTTCCGATCTGAAAAGAGAAAATGCCCGACGGAGACCGCCGGGCATGATCATATAAAGTTTACCACCATTGGAAACATGGCTAAGGAGCATTGCTTCCTTGGAGGAAAGAGCAGGGCAGATTAAGCCTGATCTTCGCCTTCTTCGTCTTCGTCGAAGACTTCTTCAGCGAGAGGTGCTTCTTCGATGCCGTAGATGGCTTCGATTGAGGTCAGGTCTTCACCCTTTGCCTGACGTTCGGCTTCCTCAGTCGAACGAGCGATGTTTACGGAAACCGTAACTTCGACTTCAGGATGCAGCGAGATGACGATGTCATGCACGCCGATTGCCTTGATTGGCTGCTTCAGTTCAACCTGGTTGCGGTGCAGGTTGAAGCCATTTGCAGTGATGATGTCAGCGATGTCGCGGGTCGAAACCGAACCGTACAGCTGACCGGTTTCACCAGCCGAACGAACAACGATGAACGATTCGCCGTTGAGCTTGGTTGCAACTGCTTCAGCTTCGCTCTTGCGCTCAAGGTTCTGAGCTTCGAGCTGCGCGCGCTGGCCTTCGAACTTCTTGCGGTTGGCTTCGTTGGCACGAAGAGCCTTGCCCTGTGGCAGCAGGAAGTTACGGGCAAAGCCGTCCTTGACCTTAACAGTGTCGCCCATCTGACCGAGGCGGCTGATACGTTCCAGAAGAATAACGTCCATTTGAGTTTCCTTTCGAGTGTCTCAATGAGTTTATTGGTTATCAGTATTCGGGATTTTCGAGATTGGCGCGCCGCGCGATGTATCGAAAAGACCGAAAACCATGAAGACGAAAAGCAGAAATGCGAACAGGATGATCGCCACATAGACGAACCACAGCACGACTGGTCGCCATGCTTTTCCGCGTGAGCGGTGATGGAAAGTCGCAAGGCCTGCGATCATAAAGCCGAAGCTCAGTGCCCCAACAACTACCGTGGCAATGAGGCCGGCGGCGCCGGGCAAAAACGCAACTGCGAGAGCCACGGCAAAAACAAGCAGTGCCTGACGTGGCATACGCATTGTTGCAGGCCAATCATCACGTGGACGGCGCAGACGACCCGAAAGGGCAGTCAGACGCAGGGCCAAATAGAGATTGCCGACCAGAATAGCGAGGCATGTCGCTGGCTGGATTGCTGGCAGTGCCACCATCAGAAGCGCGCTGACGCTTTGGCGCATTTCATCGGTCGCAGTGAATTGTGGGTCGGCTTCGGCAAGGCGGTCGATCAGCGTGTTTGCGAGTTCTCGTGCCATATCCGGCCCGAAACCCAGAATGAAACCGATGACGATAAAACTTGCAGCAACCATCAAAGCCAGACGGAAGACGATATCCGAAAGCGGATACCAGACCATGACGTCTTTTGGACCGCCGAGTTCGGAGGCAGGACGGGCTAGGCCTGAAAGATATGCACCGATTGCAGCAGGCGCGTAACTGGTGAGCGCCATAAGCAATGCGGCCATTGGAGCCGCAAAAATGCCGACAGCAATGGTGGCGGCAGCAGCAGCAACAAGCCCTGCGCTCGAACCCCAGCCAAGAGCGGCAACAAAAATAGGCAGCGGTGTCAGGAAATAGAGAACCACCGCCATTCCCGATTGGGCAATGACGCCGGACGACATCAATGCCGAGGCAAGCCCCGCCAATATGCCGACACCAATGATGGTTCCGTTGAATTTCATAAACTCGCTGTCCTGCTCCGGATTGCCGGTTTTGCAGTTAGAGGTGCGGACAAAGTCGCGTTCACCCCAACTTGGGATTTTAGTACACCGGTCGCGCCCATCGCATCCGGGGAATATTGTGAGACGGCATAAACTGCCGCCTCACAAAAAGTCTTAGTTCACTCAGATCTTACTTCACAACGTATGGAAGCAGGCCGAGGAAACGAGCGCGCTTGATCGCCTTGGCGAGTTCGCGCTGCTTCTTCTGGCTGACAGCTGTAATACGGGAAGGAACGATCTTGCCGCGTTCCGAAATGTAACGCTGCAGGAGCTTAATGTCCTTGTAGTCGATCTTCGGTGCGTTTGCGCCGGAGAACGGGCACGTCTTGCGACGACGATGGAAAGGACGACGGGTCGGGATCTGATTGATGTCAACCATGATTATGCTCCTTCACCAGCTTCGTTGTCACGTGGACGGCGTGGGCCACGATCACCGCGGTCGCCGCGATCACCACGGTCGAAACCGCCTTCGCGTGGACGGCGTGGGCCGCGGTCGTCACCATCGCGTTCACGACGGTCGTCGCGGCGCGAAAGCATAGCCGACTGGCCTTCTTCGTGTTCTTCAACGCGAACAGTGAGGAAGCGCAGAACGTCTTCGTTGATGCGCATCTGGCGTTCCATTTCAGCAACGGCAGCTGCCGGAGCGTCAATGTTTACGAGCGTGTAATACGCCTTGCGATTCTTTTTGATACGGTAGGTGAGGGGACGAAGACCCCAGTTTTCTACCTTACCGACCTTGCCGCCATTAGCTTCGAGGACACCCTTGTACTGTTCGACGAGAGCGTCGACCTGCTGCTGGGAAATGTCCTGGCGGGCAAGAAGCACATGTTCATAAAGAGCCATTGGCTTTGCCTTTCTTCTGTTACATCATGCTGACACTAACGGCTAAGCCTCTGCGACTTCTCTTATACCGGAAAACCGGAGAAGAAAGGACGCTGGGTAAAGACAATCGAGAGCGGAGACACGGGAGGCAGAAGCACTTTAGACTTCCACGGACAGTCCAACAAATAGTTGAAGAACCGACCGCTCCTCCGTTCAGCCCCCAGCTAATGCCAGCAACGAACGGGCGGCTAATACGTGTTTTTCCCCGGGTTTGCAAGCCGCATAACCTCGAAAAACCGACAATTACTTGACTTTTCAACCTATGCTGGGGCACATCGCGCAAAATTGTCAGATCAAGTGAGGCATTCATGGCAGTAGCATTCACCTTTCCAGGACAGGGTAGCCAGGCAGTAGGCATGGGCAAGGCTCTGGCCGAACAGTTCGCTGAGGCGCGCGTTGTTTTCGAGGAAGTGGACGCAGCACTGGGCGAGAAACTCTCTGCCACGATGTTCGAAGGTCCTGAAGATGTACTCACACTGACCGCTAATGCGCAGCCCGCACTTATGGCGGTCTCCATCGCCACATTGCGTGTCATGGAAGCGCGCGGGTTTTCGCTGAAAGAAAAGGTTGCCTATGTAGCGGGTCATTCGCTCGGCGAATATTCCGCACTTTGTGCATCAGGAACATTCTCACTGGCGGATACGGCCCGTCTCCTGCGCATTCGCGGCAATGCAATGCAGAAGGCAGTTCCAGTCGGCGAAGGCGCAATGGCTGCGATAATCGGTCTTGAGCATAGCGATGTTGAAGCTATTTGCTCGGAAGCGAGGGCTTCTGGCTCGGTACAAATCGCCAACGACAATGGCGGCGGTCAGCTGGTTATCTCAGGTTCCAAGGCTGCAGTGGAATTGGCGGCATCGCTTGCTTCCGAAAAGGGTGCCAAGCGCGCAATCATGCTACCGGTATCGGCACCTTTCCATTCGACGCTTATGGGCCCCGCTGCTGACGCAATGCGGGAGGCGCTGGCCTCCGTTGAAAAGCACAATCCTATTGTGCCGCTGATTGCTAACGTGCGTGCGGCACCTGTGACGGATGCCAATGAAATTGCTGATCTGCTCGTTGAACAGGTCACGGGTCAGGTTCGCTGGCGCGAAACCATCGAATGGTTTGCTGCTAATGGCGTGACGACGCTTTATGAAGTAGGCTCCGGAAAAGTTCTGACTGGTCTTGCACGCCGCATCTCCAAGGATGTGACTGGCGCAACCGTTGGCTCGGCCGAAGAAATCGATGCGGCGGTTGCTGCACTTAATGCTTAAGAGGATCTGAGATGTTTGATCTGACTGGCCGCAAGGCTCTCGTCACAGGTGCAACCGGCGGTCTTGGCGAGGCGATTGCCCGCGCGCTTCATGCGCAGGGCGCTATCGTCGGTCTGCACGGCACACGCGAAGAAAAACTAAAAGAACTGGCTGCTGAACTCGGCGACCGTACTTTCATCTTCCCTGCCAACCTGTCTGATCGCGAAGCCGTAAAGGCTCTCGGCCAGAAGGCAGAGGAGGAAATGGGTGGCGTCGACATTCTCGTCAACAATGCGGGTATCACCCGCGACGGTCTTTTTGTGCGCATGAGCGATGAGGACTGGGATGCGGTTCTCAATGTCAATCTGACATCTGTGTTCAATCTGACGCGTGAACTGACCCATCCAATGATGCGCCGCCGCAAGGGCCGTATCATCAATATCACGTCGATTGTTGGCGTGACCGGCAATCCAGGTCAGGCCAATTATTGCGCTTCCAAGGCGGGTCTCATCGGCTTCTCGAAGTCTCTTGCACAGGAAATCGCAAGCCGTAATGTCACGGTTAACTGCGTAGCACCTGGCTTCATCGAATCGGCAATGACGGACAAGCTGAACGAAAAGCAGAAGGAAGCGATCATGGGTAGCATCCCCATGAAGCGCATGGGCGTTGGTGGTGATATTGCTGCTGCCGTGCTTTATCTGGCAAGCGACGAAGCCGCATACGTCACAGGTCAGACTTTGCACATCAATGGCGGTATGGCTATGATTTAAAAGCCTTTTAAAGGCTCTTGAATCGGCATTTTACGGTATATAAAGTCTTAAAGTCGGGCTCTGAAAAGCAAAATGCGCTTTGCCTTGCTCAAGAAGCATGGTAATGCGCCCGACGAGAGTTTCGGCATTTCGGTTGCGAGATGCCGTTTTCCTGTTCCGCAAGGAATATCCACAGGGTGACTGTCAGGGTGAGTAAACTCAAAACTTGGCAGACATCTTATAACTTGATTACAATCATGCATGCCGCTAACCAAGGCAGAGCAAGTTAACAACAGGTCGAGGTTCCGACATGAGCGATACCGCAGAGCGCGTCAAGAAAATCGTTGTTGAGCATCTGGGTGTAGATGCAGACAAGGTCACCGAAGGCGCAAGCTTCATTGATGATCTTGGTGCAGACAGCCTCGACACCGTCGAGCTCGTCATGGCTTTCGAAGAAGAATTTGGCGTTGAAATTCCTGACGACGCTGCAGAAACGATCCTCACGGTCGGCGACGCTGTGAAGTTCATCGATAAGGCTTCTGCCTAATCTGAGCTTTCGGGGCTGGGATTCTTTCGAATCCCGGCCCTGCTTGTCTTCTGGTCAGCGTCTGCAAGCAGCCTGTCCGGAAAACATCAACTACCAATAGCCGGTTGTGGCTGCTGCAAATTGCAGCCCGGTACCGTGCCGGTAATCAAGATTGAGCATCGTCCGTATGAGGCATTTTTCGCCTGCGGGATGTCTCCAACGAAGTTTATCAAATTTAAGGGGTGGATATGAGGCGTGTCGTCATCACCGGTCTTGGTCTGGTGTCGCCGCTTGCTAGCGGTGTCGAAGAGACCTGGAAGCGTCTTATTGCCGGTGACAGCGGTGCTCGCCGCGTCACGGAATTTGAAGTCGATGATCTGCCTTGCCAGATCGCTTGCCGCATCCCCCTTGGTGATGGCACCAATGGCACCTTCAATCCCGACCTCCATATGGAGCCAAAGGAACAGCGTAAGGTAGATCCGTTCATTGTTTATGCTGTCGGCGCTGCTGATCAGGCATTGGACGATGCCAATTGGCATCCTGAAAGCGATGAAGACCAGATCCGCACTGGCGTTCTGATCGGTTCGGGCATCGGCGGCATCGAAGGTATCGTTGATGCGGGCCTTACGTTGCGTGACAAAGGCCCACGCCGCATTTCACCATTCTTCATTCCAGGTCGTCTGATCAATTTGGCGTCCGGCCATGTTTCAATCAAGCACAAGCTGCGCGGCCCCAACCATTCGGTCGTAACCGCTTGCGCGACTGGCACGCACGCCATTGGCGACGCTGCGCGTCTGATCGCATTCGGCGATGCTGATGTTATGGTTGCTGGTGGTACGGAATCGCCGGTTAGCCGCATTTCGCTGGCGGGCTTTGCTGCCTGCAAGGCGCTCTCCACCAAGCGTAACGACGATCCGACTGCAGCCTCCCGTCCATATGACAGCGACCGCGATGGCTTTGTCATGGGCGAAGGCGCTGGCGTTGTGGTTCTCGAAGAGCTGGAACATGCTTTGGCGCGTGGCGCCAAGATCTACGCTGAAGTCATCGGCTACGGTCTTTCGGGTGATGCTTACCACATCACAGCACCGACTGAGAGCGGTGAGGGCGCGGAACGCTGCATGATTGCTGCAATCAAGCGCGCAGAAATTACGCCTGACCAGATCGATTACATCAACGCGCATGGCACATCGACCATGGCCGATACGATCGAGCTCGGTGCCGTTGAGCGTGTTGTTGGCGATGCAGCCTCGAAGGTATCCATGTCTTCGACCAAGTCGTCGATTGGTCACCTGCTTGGTGCCGCCGGTGCTGCGGAAGCGATCTTCTCGACGCTCGCGATCCGTGACAACATCGCGCCTGCAACGCTTAATCTCGACAATCCAGCGATTGAAACAAAGATCGATCTCGTGCCGCACAAAGCGCGCGAACGTAAGATTGACATTGCGCTGTCGAATTCTTTCGGATTCGGCGGCACCAATGCTTCGCTGGTTCTGCGTCGCTATTCTTGAGCGAGCGAGCTTTAAAAAACTAAACTATTCAAAAACGCGGGGATTTCTCCGCGTTTTTGCCAAAATATAACCTGATGCAATGTTTAAACTTGCTAATTGCGTTTAGTGTGATCAGACAGAATTTGTTTGATTTGTATGCCCTTTCGCACGGGTTTCAGGACGAGGTGATGGTGTGAGTTCAGAAGAAAAGCCCGGAACCAATCCTGCTGAGCAGCAGCCGCAAGCTGCAGTGACGCCCGAGCAAGCCGCGGCAAGCAAGCCCTTCGTGCCAAAATCTGCCTCTGAAGCTCTGCGTCCAGAACCGGGTACGCCGCCGCCGCGCAAGCGTTCGCGCCATGCGCGCAGCCAGATCGTCGTCTTCATGAACTTCATGTTATCGCTGATCGTGCTGGTGCTATTGGGAGCTTCGGCTCTGTTTTACTTCGGCAAGCTCCAGTTTGATTCCAAAGGCCCTTTGACCGCTGAAACGACGTTCCTCGTTAAACGCGGTGCTGGTGTTTCTGAAGTCTCCAACAGCCTTGAAGGCCGCGAAATCGTCAGCGATGCACGTATTTTCCGTTACGGTATGCGCGCTTACGGGCATGAGAACGATCTGAAAGCTGGCGAATATGCGATCCCGGCTGGTGCGACAATGCGCGATGTGATGGAGCTTCTCATCAGCGGCAAGTCGATCATGTATCCGCTGACAATTCCTGAAGGTCTTACCGTCAAGCAGGTATTCGATCGTATTTCTACAGATCCGATTCTGGCTGGCGACATGCCAAAAGATATGCCGCCTGAAGGTGGGCTGTTTACAGATACGCTCAACTTCACGCGCGGCACAACGCGTGAGGAAATCATCAACCGTATGATTGCCTCGCAGCAGAAGCTGATTGATGACACGTGGGCAAAACGCCGCGCTGATCTGCCGGTCAAGGACAAGAACGAGTTTGTGACGCTGGCTTCCATCGTCGAGAAGGAAACGGGTATCGCGTCGGAACGTCCGCATGTGGCGTCCGTCTTCGTGAATCGCCTCAACAAGGGCATGCGTATTCAATCCGACCCGACTATCATTTATGGTCTGTTCGGTGGCGCGGGCAAGCCCTCCGACCGTCCGATCTTCAAGTCGGACATCGAAAAGCCGACGCCTTACAACACCTATGTCATCAACGGTTTGCCGCCGACACCGATTGCCAATCCGGGTCGTGCAGCGCTTGAGGCCGTGGCCAACCCGCTCGACACCGAAGACCTCTACTTCGTAGCGGATGGTACAGGCGGTCACGTTTTCGCTAAGACCTTGGCTGAACACAATGCCAATGTGCGCAAGTGGCGCGCGGTTGAGCAGGAAAAAAATCAATTACAGCAGCAAAACACCGCCCAGTAATTGGGCGGTTTATCACTTTGTGAATGCCGAAAAAAGGAATGTAAGCATGGCGCTCCAGAGCATGACAGGGTTTGCGCGCCACGCGATGCAGTATGGCGCAGCCGATAATGAAGCGCGCATTGTGTGGGAAGTGCGCTCTGTGAACGGCAAAGGGCTGGATTTGCGCCTGCGCCTGCCGCAAGGGCTGGAAGGTGCTGAACACGCTGTCCGTTCGCTTCTGGCACGCTACTTTTCGCGCGGCAATTTTCAAGCGAGCCTTAATGTGGAGCGCGCGGAAGCTCAGGGTGGCTTTGTCATCAATCAGGCAATGCTTGATGAAGTACTGAAGCTCGGTGCAGAATTGCAAGCGAGACATGGACTTGCTCCGGCAAGTGTTGACGGCGTTCTCTCGCTGCGCGGCATTATCGATCAGGCACAGGTGTCGGAAGACGACAATGCGCGCGCTGGCCTTGAGGCTGCAGTCATTGCGGCTTTTGAAGCTGCACTCAAGTCAATTGCCGAGGCGCGTACCCATGAGGGGCAGTCACTTTTGACCATTCTTTCAGGTCATGTTGATACAATCGAGCACCTCACATCGGCGGCACGTAACGACCCGTCGCGTAGCGTAGAAGCTATCCGAACCCGATTGGCAGGGCAGGTATCGTTATTAATGGATACTGGGCGCGATCTCGATGAAACGCGCCTTTATCAGGAAGCTGCATTTCTCGCGACCAAAGCGGACATTCAGGAAGAGCTGGATCGGCTTGAAACGCATGTCGCATCTGCGCGCAAGTTGCTTGCAGATGGCGGTCCCATCGGGCGCAAGCTTGATTTTCTTTCACAGGAATTTAATCGCGAAGCGAATACATTGTGTTCAAAATCGAACGCAGCATCGATTACGGCAATCGGTCTTGAGCTGAAAGCGGTCGTTGATCAGTTTCGCGAACAGGTACAGAATCTGGAGTAACGGAAAATGGCCATCTCTTCGGTTGAACATGGCATTGCACGCAGAGGCCTCATGGTGGTGATTTCTTCGCCCTCAGGTGCGGGGAAATCCACGATTGCGCGGCAGCTGCTCAACGATCCGGACATGAAGCTTTCGCTGTCAATTTCCGTTACGACGCGCGAACGCCGTCAAAGCGAAATCAATGGTGTGCATTATCACTTCATCACCAAGCGGGAATTCGAGCGACTGCGCGACAATGACCAGCTGATTGAATGGGCGGAAGTACACGGCAACTTCTATGGTACGCTGCGCCAGACGGCTGAGGAAGCACTGGCCGATGGTCAGGATATGCTGTTCGACATCGACTGGCAGGGCGCTGAACAGTTGCAGGCCAAAATGCCTGCTGACGTGGTATCGATTTTCATTCTGCCGCCCACCATGCGCGAATTGCAGAACCGCCTGAACCGCCGTGCCGAAGATACGGCGGACGTGATTGAAACACGGTTGCAGAATGCTCGTTTTGAAATCCAAAAATGGGTAAAATACGATTACATCGTCATCAATGAAGACCTTGAGCGGTCCTATTCGGGCATAAAGGGGATCATTGTTGCCGAGCGCCTGCGCCGCGACCGTCGTCCAGGACTGTTTGATTTCGTCACAGGACTTCTGGAAGAAGATCCGGCGGCTTAAAGCATTTGAACTAAAGTGCGAAGCGGTTTTGCGTGAGGTAAATGCGTAAAAAACAGATAGAGCAATTCCAGCCGTTCAGTTTTAACTGAAGCCGCTCTACATAGCCGCTATCAAAGCGGGGAGGACGAGCATTTGAGGCCAGTCGTTATCGTGACAGGCGGCAGCAGAGGTATTGGCGCCGCTACCGCACGTCTCTTTGCCCGCGAAGGTTATGACGTTTGCATCAGTTATCTAAGCGATGCAGACGCAGCACTTGGCACAGTCGAAGCCTGCGAGGGTTTTGGTGCAAAAGCAATTGCTGTTCAGAGTGATGTGGCGAACCGCCAAGACGTCGAAGCCTTGTTTCTTGCCTGCGACAAGGCGCTCGGCGTCGTTTCTTGCCTCGTTAACAATGCGGGAGTCATCGGACAGAACACCCGAATCCAGGGGCTTCAGGACGATGCGCTCGAGCAAACCTTCAGAACTAATGTCTTTGGGTTGTTGTATTGCACACAGGAAGCGACACGCCGCATGTCCTCGGCCAATGGTGGTACAGGTGGCACGATTATCAATATCTCGTCTGTGGCAGCGGTTTTGGGAAGCCCGGGCGAGTACGTGCATTATGCTGCATCCAAAGGTGCGGTAGAAACCATCTCGATAGGGGCGGGAAAAGAGCTGGCACCTGAAGGTATCCGTGTGAATGCCATTCGGGTAGGTACAACCAATACCTCTATTCATATGTTGAGCGGAAACCCGGATCGACCAGCAAAGATTGCCGCAATGACACCCATGGGTCGAATTGCCGAGCCGGAAGATATCGCGCAAACGGCTCTCTGGCTGGCTTCTGATAAATCAGGATTCGTTACCGGAACTGTCATTACGGTTGCGGGTGGCTTAAGCGTTTAATTTGGCTGATAATATCGTTGATGTTGTCGCTGGGGTTTCCGGTCGCGACTGGAATAGTTTTGGAGCATCTCGAATAGAACTGCCCCATAAGTTTCTGGAAAGTTGTAGAAGCCGTGTCTTTCATAAGTCCTCCCACCAAGCACTGGTCTGTTGTCGAACTTCTGCATGAAACGGTCAAAAACCCGAATATCCATGTGCGAGGAACACACAGCTATTACAGCAATGCTTGGACTGGCTCATTTGAGGAGAGCGTCGTTCGTTACTTGTACGGTGACGAATACAGCCTGAAGGCTTGGGAATCCCAATGGCCGGTCGATCAGCTTTATATTGGCGACTACGTTTGCATTGGTGCAGAAGCAGTCATTCTGATGGGTGGAAATCACACACATCGCACGGATTGGTTCAGTCTATATCCATTCCCTGAAGTCATTCTGGATGCATATCAAGGCAAGGGTGACACCAATATTGGCGATGGCGCATGGATCGGAATGCGCGCGATGATCATGCCGGGGATCACTATTGGAGAAGGTGCCATCATCGCGTCCGGCGCAATCGTCACCAAAGATGTTGCACCTTATGCCATAGTGGCGGGCAATCCAGCCGTTCCTATTCGGTCTCGTTTTGCGGCATCGATTGTTGATACCCTTCTGAGCCTCGGAATATATGCTTGGGATCAACAAAAATTTGAAACATTGAGAGCGTTTCTCTGTGCCGATGACATTGATGCGCTTGTTGCGGCTTCAGCCCAATATGATGCAACTGGAGAATAGAGTTTCCTCTTCATTCCAGTCTGATTTTCAACCGGTCCGTATCGGCCACTAACTGCCGAAAAGCTTCCAGAAATGGTTTGCCACCGAGTGTCTTTAGCTTGCTCAAAGCTTCGACATTCTTGAACACCAGTTCGCACTCGCCGGGCCAGCCGGGGCCACCCCATTGCACACCATCCCAGAATGAATCGAGTGTGTAACCGAAGGATTCCGGGTCGAGAACAAGCACCGTATCGAGATAGCGTTGCCAGAGTTCTTTAGGAGAACTTACGCCAACGCAGTCTATTTCATAGACCGGCAGCATCAATCGATCAGAATGAGGATCGCGTCTACGACGGCGAGTGTGAAGAGCAGGGCGATCATGCTTGCTGCTGCAATTACCATCATGCGCTTTTGCCGGGAGCGCTTTTCAGGCTGCTTTCCGCTCCAGTCATATGGCGTTTCAGGCATTATCTCCTCCGGCTCAGAGCATTTCTGGATCAAGTTGAACCATCGTAATGTGCTCTAATTTATCGCTTCGACCAGTCTCCATGGATCCTGATCTTTGTAAACGTGCACATCACTGCGCCCGTCTGCAAGATAAACTGTGCCCTGAGCACCATAAAATTTGCCGTCGGGGTATTTCATGACGATGAGCACTTCATATCCGCGTGCATCTTTATAGACACCGCCTGTTCGGATTTTCAGTGATATGGCCAGTTCCTTTAAGTCTATAGCTGCTGAATGGCGATGCGGTTGCCTTCGCTATCGAGAATTTCGGCAACAAAACCACCATCTGGAAGAGCAGTCTTTGGGAACAGCAAATCACTGCCAATCGCGGTTGCACGGGCAATGACCGCATCAATGTCGGTCACGCTGAAATAGATGATCGCCCCGTTGACGGTCGGCACATAGACTTCGCCTTCGGCCAGCGCGCAGCTTGCGCCTTCCTTGCCTTCCTCAAAAGGGAAATAGGCCATGCGGTTACCGTGGATTTCGGCAATCTTGCCAAAACCAACACGAAATACATCGGAATAAAACGCGATAGCACGGTCTATATCTGTGACCGGAATTTCGACATGGGCGATTATATTCATGCACGTTCTCCCGGTTGCAGCAGTCCCTTCTCACTAGTGGTCTGATTCCGACATTTGCATCTCTCGGATACAGGCATTGGACAAATGTCGGAATCAAGAAGACCACTAGCAAGTTTATGAATCTAGTGGATTTTTCGAATTTGACGTTTGAAGCAGCGTATGTGTCAGTTGGGATTCAAACGTCAAATTCAATCCACTAGCCTTTTTGATGGAACCGAGAATTCGGTTGCGGATCAGGCCGCTGATGGGGCGTATCAGATACCAATATGGCAGAAAACGAAGATGGCTGGCACGGTCGGGGCAAAATACCCGCGTTTCGGTGACAAGACGCGCTTTCTCACCTCGTTCGGTTACGGTGAAGGTAAGCGCCAGCTTTGCAACGCCCGGTGTGCGGAAAGCCAGATAGGCCTCTACGCTTTCGATTTTGAAGAGGCCGAAATTAGCCTTCCAGAATTGTCCTATAAGCCCATAGACCACTGCCTGGCCCGGTTCATGTTCAAGCAAGGTAAACTCATGCAGGCCGAAGGGTTGTGCGACTGAGCTTTCACGTCCGCGCAAGCGTGCGATTGCTCGCATGGGTAATTCGCGCAGGCCAATCATGCTGCGGAAAAACAAGTCCGTCTCAGGTCGATAAGCTATGGCTGCCTGCAAGACTACCTCGGGCGAGGCGTTCACATCGCAGCCATGGATTTCGTTGAAGCGATAATTCGGTAGATACTTATCGATCAGCTGCATGGCGGAATTTTAAACCGCAGTGCCGCCGACCGTAACCTGATCCATACGCAGATGCGGTTGACCCACGCCTACTGGCACCCATTGTCCACCCTTGCCGCAATTACCGCTGCCGGTATCGAGCTTCATGTCGTTGCCGATCATCGAAATGCGTTGCATGGCGTCCGGGCCGTTGCCGATTAGCATGGCCCCCTTGATCGGTGCCCCGACCTTGCCGTCCTCGATCATATAGGCTTCCGTGCAGCCAAATACGAACTTCCCAGACGTTATATCCACCTGCCCACCGCCAAAGGAAACGGCATAAATGCCCTTCTTCATGGAGGCGATGATCTCGTCCGGCGTCTTGTCTCCTGAAAGCATATAGGTGTTGGTCATGCGTGGCATTGGCGCATGTGCATAAGATTCGCGGCGACCATTGCCGGTTGCTTCCATGCCCATCAGACGTGCATTCTGCCGGTCCTGCATGTAATTGACGAGCTTGCCGTCTTCGATGAGCACAGTGCGATTGGTGGGCGTGCCTTCATCATCGATGGTCAGCGAACCGCGGCGCTCTGAAATAGTACCATCATCAACAACGGTGACCCCCTTCGACGCTACCTGTTGTCCGAGCAGCCCCGCAAAGGCCGAAGTCTTCTTGCGGTTGAAATCACCCTCAAGGCCGTGGCCGACAGCTTCATGCAACATCACACCCGGCCAGCCGTTGCCGAGAACGATGTCGTAAGTGCCAGCAGGGGCAGGGACGGCTTCAAGATTGACGAGCGCCTGACGCAGCGCTTCATCGGCCACATGCTGCCAGCTTTCGGTGGTGATGAAGTCGCCAAAGCCCTTGCGTCCGCCAAGCGTATGCGAGCCCGATTCCTGACGATCGCCATTGCCTGCAACGACGGAAACGCTGAGCCGAACCATTGGACGTATATCGCGAACGAAATGCCCGTCAGCGCGAAGAATCTCAACATGCTGCCATGAGCCTGCAATTGAGACAGATACCTGCCGCACCTTCGGGTCTTTCGCGCGCAGATAAGCATCGATCTTCTGCAGAAGCTGGACCTTAGCGTCGAAGGTCGGCGAGCCGATAGGGTTCTCGTCGGTATAAAGATGGCGGTTGGTGCCGGACGGAGCTGCCGCATAGGTACCGCTATGACCGGTCAGTGTTGCGGAAACCGCATCAGACGCACGCTTGAGGGCTGCAAGCGACAAATCACCTGCATGCGCATAGCCGATGGCTTCGCCTGCAACGGCGCGCAGGCCGAAACCCTGATCCTGATTGAAAGAGCCGGTCTTCAGCCGTCCATTATCGAAGACAAGCGCCTCCGCTTCGCGATACTCCATGAAGAGTTCGCCATCATCGCTGCCTTTCAGGCTCTGCGAAACAAGGCGTTCAATATCGTCACGGTTGGCGTCGAAGCTATCGATCAGGCTCTTCATAAAAATAATCCTGCGGCATGTGTTTGCCACAGGATGTAAGCGCTAAATCGGTTGAGAACAACCTTGAGATTAAGAAGTGTCGCGATTCTGGGGATGGCGAGGCGAAAATCGTTGGCCGCGAGAACCGGAACGCAATGTACTTAAAGCATTTCCAGCAAAAGTGGGAACCGGTTTTGCGCTCGGAAATGCGCAAAAACAAATAGTTACAGCGGTTCCAACGATTCAATATCAACGGGAACCGCAGTAAAGGTACACGAGCACCGGAAGCACAACGGAATGCGGTTTGCAGCCCGTCGGCGCCGGAATCCTATCAAGGCAAGGCGTCGAAGCCCTCACCAAAACCTTTGAGATCTACAGGAATGCCAACGCCTTCTTCCGGTGTCTGGAAGACGATGAAGGTCGCAGACTTGCCGTTGCGGAAGGTATTGAGCAACTCGTCTTCAAGGATAACTTCTGCATAGCAGCCGTCTTCAAAGCAACGCACGAAATAGGCGCGGCCGATATCCTTGCCGTCGACATTGAGGCCGAGACCATTTGGCAGCAAGACGCCGAGTGGTGCAAGAACACGCAAAATCCGGGCCTTGTTGTCAGCGGTCTTGAGGACAACGACCGAAAGCCCAAGTTCAGGACGCTTGGCAGCAACCACATTCTGAATGAGCGCACATTGCTCGGTCTTGGCACCTGCAGGCGTGTCGCAAAGGATCGCCCACGCGCCATGCTGCGACTTGAGTGTGCCGCTTTGCTGCGGTGTCGCAGATTGCGATTGCGACGGGGCCTGTGTTGGTGCTGGAAGCTGCGTCGGAGTTTCCTGCGCGACAGACGGCATTGCTGCAGCTGCGAGTACCACAGCGGTACCCGTTGCGAGGATGGCAAGACGCTGGAAAATCGAGCGGCGGGCGGATGTACGGAAAATCATGAAATCTCCAGATCGAATCACCGGGACGTTACCCTCCGAAACAGGCGGTGAAAAGCTATTGTCGCTTCCGAGCCATAATCGCAAAGGTGATACCGGCATTGCATCCCAGATGCGTCCCCGGCAGTTGCATCCATTATCACGCGGCACGTTAGAGGAAACCTCTTGCTAAATCATGGCTTCATTATGTGTTTCTGTGGCTTTTCCCAAGTTTTCCCAAGTTTAGCTAGGGCTTGTGATGCTTTGTTGAATGAGCGGGATGCGTGGCTCTGACGCAGGGTTGCGCGCAAAAATGCCGCACAGGAACATATTCGCCTTCCTTGCGGTGTGCGTTAAGGTGTGATTTGAACGCTGACGGGGGATACGGCCGTCTAAACGTCCGGCGTCCAGCCTGAAAGGGCGAAAAGGGAGAGAGTTCTGGTGGATAAAATTGTTGCCACAACGAGGGGTGCCGTCGTTGGTGCTTTCGCATTGCTGTGGACGAGCGGTGCCGCTTTTGCGGATCAGCCGCGTCCATGGGAGATAAGATTTCAGGAAGCTGCGACGGGTATTGCCGAGCAGATTCATTGGTTTGAGCGCTATACGCTCTGGTTTATCATTCCGATCACATTGCTGGTTCTGGCTTTGCTTATTTGGTGCGTGATTAAGTTCCGCGCGAGCGCAAATCCAAACCCATCCAAGACCAGCCACAATACGGCGGTCGAAGTGGTCTGGACCGTGGGTCCGGTGATCATTCTGCTTTTCTTGGCAGTGCCGTCATTTCAGCTTTTGACAGCGCAATATTCACCAGAGGATCCGACACTGACGGTTAAGGCGACCGGCTATCAGTGGTACTGGGGTTATGAATATCAGACCGAAACGCCGGTCAGCTTTGATTCGCTCATTCTCAAGGATGCCGACCGTGCTGCTGCCGGCAAGGAAGATCACGCTCGTTATCCGCGCCTTTTGGCTGTCGATAATGAAGTCGTCGTGCCAATTGGCGAGACGGTGCGTCTTCTGGTAACAGCTGCCGACGTGATCCATTCCTGGACTATTCCGGCTTTCGGCGTGAAGATGGACGCTGTACCGGGCCGTATCAATGAGGCTTGGTTCAAAGCTGACAAGGAAGGCCTGTATTACGGCCAGTGCTCCGAGCTTTGTGGCAAGGACCATGCCTTTATGCCGATCGCCGTTCGTGTCGTCTCGAAAGAGCGTTATGACACTTGGTTGACGGCTGCGGCCTCGGATGTCCCGGGCGCGAACAAGGCGCTTCAAGCCGATCTTGAAGGCGATGCAAACGATAAAGTGGCTGCGGCGGGTCTTTAAAGACTTCGATACGCAAGACTGTTGAAAAACGGGAGCGAATTCCATGGCTGGCACAGCAGCTCACGAGCATGGAGCCCATGACGACCACAAGCCAAAAGGCTGGGTGCGCTGGGTTTACTCGACTAATCATAAAGATATCGGTACTCTGTACCTGATCTTCGCAATCATTGCCGGCATTATTGGCGGCGCGCTGTCTATCGCGATGCGCGCTGAGCTTCAGGAGCCGGGCATCCAGATTTTCCATGGTCTGGCGCAAATGGTTTATGGCGTTGAGGGCGATGCTGCTCTCGATGCTGGCAAGCATATGTTCAACGTGTTCACCTCGGCGCACGCTCTGGTCATGATCTTCTTCATGGTCATGCCAGCGCTGATTGGTGGTTTCGCCAACTGGATGATCCCGCTGATGATCGGTGCGCCTGATATGGCGTTTCCGCGTATGAACAATATTTCGTTCTGGCTTCTTCCGCCTGCACTCACGCTTCTCCTGATCTCGCTGTTCATGCCAGGTCCGGCAGGCGGTTGGGGGCCGGGTGGTGGCTGGACGCTTTATCCGCCACTTTCGACATCCGGCCAGCCCGGACCTGCAGTGGATTTCGCTATTCTAGCGCTGCATATTTCAGGTGCGTCGTCGATTCTCGGTGCGATCAACTTCATCACAACGATCCTCAACATGCGTGCTCCGGGCATGACGCTGCATAAGATGCCGCTCTTCGCATGGGCTGTGCTTGTAACGGCGTTTCTGCTTCTGCTGTCGCTTCCGGTTCTGGCTGGTGGCATCACCATGCTGCTTACCGATCGTAACTTCGGAACGACGTTCTTCTCGCCAGATGGTGGCGGTGATCCGATCCTTTACCAGCACCTGTTCTGGTTCTTTGGTCACCCTGAAGTGTATATTCTGATCCTGCCGGGCTTCGGCATTGTCAGCCACATCATTTCAACCTTCTCGCGCAAGCCGGTATTTGGTTATCTCGGCATGGCATATGCCATGGTTGCGATCGGCGTTGTCGGATTCGTCGTCTGGGCGCACCACATGTACACGGTCGGTCTGTCGCTCGATACGCAGCGCTACTTCGTCTTCGCGACGATGGTTATTGCGGTTCCGACGGGTATCAAGATCTTCTCCTGGATCGCGACGATGTGGGGTGGGTCTCTAACCTTCCGTGCACCGATGCTGTGGGCGATTGGCTTCATCTTCCTGTTCACTGTTGGTGGTGTTACCGGCGTTCAGCTCGCCAATGCCGGTCTCGACCGCGCACTGCATGACACCTATTACGTTGTGGCACACTTCCATTACGTGCTGTCGCTGGGCGCAGTGTTCGCGATCTTCGCAGGCTGGTATTACTGGTTCCCGAAGATGAGCGGTTATATGTACGACGAATTCACCGCGAAGCTGCACTTCTGGGTCACTTTCGTTGGCGTTAATCTCGTCTTCTTCCCGCAGCACTTCCTCGGTCTTGCCGGTATGCCACGTCGTTACATCGACTATCCGGATGCTTATGCGGGCTGGAATATGGTGTCGTCTTACGGTTCCTACATTTCGGGCTTTGCCGTGCTGATCTTCCTCTACAATGTCTTCGAGGCATTCGCGAAGAAGCGTGAAGCGGGTGCAAACCCATGGGGTGAAGGTGCAACGACGCTGGAATGGCAGCTTTCTTCGCCTCCGCCGTTCCACCAGTGGGAACAACTGCCGCGTATAAAGTAATTGTGCAAAGGGCGAGCACCGGAAAGGGGTTCGCCCTTGAACAAAACTGTGATATGTGCGGGCGGCATTTAGATCCGTCCGTAGCCGGTTGACGTTCAAGAACGACGCTTCCGATCGGAGTGAATGCATCTCCGGGAGGTAAAGTCGTTTTGGATTGCTGGTGTGCACTCAGGGCAGAGTGCAGCATCGGCCCGGTGAATTCGAGGTTGTTGAAGTTAATGTCTCTGGTGGAAAAAAACACGGTTTCCGACGATGCATTCGCTCTTTCAGAGGCGACTGCACGGGATTATCTCGTCCTGCTGAAGCCGCGTGTCATGTCGCTGGTGGTGTTCACCGGACTTGTCGGTCTGGTGCTTGCGCCCGGCCATATGAATCCGGTTCTGGCTGCGATCAGCATCCTCTGCATCGCGGTTGGTGCTGGCGCATCTGGCGCACTCAATATGTGGTACGATGCCGATATCGATGCGGTGATGAAGCGCACGCGCAATCGTCCGATCCCTGCTGGCGTGATCGCGCCCAATCAGGTTCTGGCTTTTGGCCTAACGCTGTCGGTCTTTTCGGTTATCACGCTCGGACTGATGGTCAACTGGCTCTCCGCTGCTCTGCTTGCCTTCACCATTTTCTTCTATGCTGTCATCTATACTATGTGGCTCAAGCGCTCGACACCGCAGAACATTGTTATTGGTGGTGCGGCTGGTGCTTTTCCTCCGATGATCGGCTGGGCTGCTGCAACGGGCGAGATCACATGGGACAGTGTCGTTCTGTTTATGATTATCTTCCTGTGGACGCCGCCGCACTTCTGGGCACTATCGTTGTTTTCGAGCAATGATTACGAAGCCGCACGCATTCCTATGATGCCGAATGTGAAGGGCGAACTTTCGACCCGCCGACAGGCGATGTTCTACGCCGTGATCATGGCGCCGGTTGGCGTACTGCCTTACTTATTGGGCTTTGCTGGCATCACTTATGGTGTGATTTCCACGCTGCTCGGTGTGGCATTCGTCTACTATGCATGGCGCATGTGGGTTGCGGAAAGCCATACGCAAATGCTGCTTGCAGCGCGCAAACTGTTCCGCTTCTCGCTGATTTATTTGTCGGCGGTATTTGCGGTTCTGCTCGTGGAAGCACTGGCAATCAGGCTGCTGACAGCCTTTGGAGTGATTTATGGATAATTCCGTACAGAAGCCGCATAGCGAGGAGCTAGAGCTGGTTACACCAACGGCGCAGCAGCGAAAAGCCCAGCGTAACCGTTCCTGGGGGCTTGCTATCGCTTTGGCTCTGTTCGTTGTTCTCGTTTACGTGGGAACAATGGCCAAGCTCGGAGCAAACGCTCTGGTACGTCCGTTCTAATTTTTAAGTGAACTGATAAAGGGTTCGATCTGGGAGGGTAGAATGGCAGATCAGCAGAAGGTTGACGAAAAACAGAAACGCCTCAATCGCTCCAATCGTACGGTTGCGATCGCGTGCCTGTCTTTCTTTGTCTGCATGATTGGCGCAGCTTACGCCTCTGTGCCGCTCTATCGAATTTTTTGTCAGGTGACTGGTTATGGCGGCACGACACAACGCGTCGAGCAATATTCCGATACCATTCTTGATAAGACGATGAAGGTGCGTTTCGACGCCAATACGGCCAATGGCCTGCCTTGGGATTTCAAGCCTGTTGAGCGCGAAGTAACCGTGCGCATCGGCGAAACCACCATGATCAAGTACGAAGCGCGCAACCTCTTTGATGAGCCAACTTATGGCCGTGCGAGTTTCAATGTTGCTCCAGGTCGTGCCGGCGCTTATTTTAACAAGGTCGAATGTTTCTGCTTCACCGATACGACTTTGCAACCGGGCGAAGACATGGAAATGCCCGTTGTTTTTTTCGTTGATCCAGAGATCGTCAACGATCCCGATCTGAAGGACGTGAAGACGATCACGCTGTCCTACACGTTCTTCCCGATCGATAAGCCAAAGCCTGTTGCAAACGCAAAGGTTGCGCCAACGGGCAATAACGGAAGCTGAACATAGAGAATAACGCGGCACACAATGCCGCAAAGACAAAAGAGCTAAGCCGCTCTATTGTTGTAATGAAAAGGGAATTACCTGATGTTCTCAATGAACTCAGGTATGAAGGCACAGAGAGGAGCCTTGGGGAGAGACATGGCCGACGTTCACGAGAAGAATCACGATTATCACATCATAGCGCCGAGCCCCTGGCCGTTCCTGAGTTCGGTAGGTGCATTTGTGCTTGCCATCGGCGGTATCGCGTGGATGCGTTATATCAACTCCGGCGAACTCAAGTTCTTCGGTTTGAACATTGTTACGCCATGGATTTTCTTCATCGGCCTCGCAATCGTTCTTTACTGCATGTACGCTTGGTGGGCAGACACTATCAAGGAAGGTCACGAAGGACATCACACGCGCGTCGTCTCGCTGCATCTGCGCTATGGCATGATCATGTTCATTGCGTCGGAAGTCATGTTCTTCGCGGCATGGTTCTGGGCATTCTTCGATGCGAGCCTTTTCCCGAACGAAGTGCATCAGGTTGCGCGCGCTGAATTCACGGGTGGTCAGTGGCCTCCGAAGGGCATCGAGGTGCTCGATCCGCTGCATCTGCCGCTCTACAACACAGTGATCCTGCTGCTCTCGGGCACGACACTGACCTGGGCGCATCATGCATTGCTGCACAAAGATCGCAAAGGCATGATCACAGGCCTCGCGCTGACGGTTGTGTTGGGCGTGCTGTTTTCATTCGTGCAAGCGTATGAATATATTCACGCACCGTTCGAGTTCAAAGACTCGATCTATGGTGCGACCTTCTTCATGGCAACAGGCTTTCACGGCTTTCACGTCATCATCGGAACGATCTTCCTTTTGGTTATCCTCTTCCGTGCGATGGGTGGTGATTTCACACCTGAACGCCATTTCGGTTTTGAAGCGGCTGCATGGTATTGGCACTTCGTGGACGTTGTCTGGTTGTTCCTGTTCTTCACGATCTATGTGTGGGGCGGTTGGGGCGCACCGATGCACGGCGGCTGATTTATCAGCTGGTAAGATTGCAGAGCGGCCCTGGAAACACGGCCGCTTTTTCTTTTCTGGTGCGTTTTGGAGGGTGTGATGTCGGATCATAATCTTTATCCGCCGGTCGATCCGGTCAAAAGCGGGATCAGGGGACATTGTCCTCGCTGCGGTGAGGGGAAGCTGTTTGACGGCTTTCTCACAGTCGCCCCCAAATGTCGGGCCTGTGGGCTTGATTACTCCTTTGCGGATTCAGGCGATGGTCCGGCCGCTTTCGTTATTCTCCTCATCGGTTTTATCGTGGTTGGCGGGGCCTTGTGGATGGAAGTCAATTACGGACCGCCGCTCTGGGTTCATTTCATCTTGTGGGTGCCGCTGGCCATTATCCTAAGCTTGGTTGCCATGCGCTGCATCAAGGGTATTCTGATTAATATGCAATATCGCAACAAGGCGTCTCAGGGGCGTCTGGACGATGGTAAATGACCCAAACACAAAAGCCGCAACGGTTTCCATGGGGGATACTTATTGCATCCGTTATCGCGTTTGTGATCCTGCTGGCGTTGGGAACATGGCAGGTTGAGCGGCTGCAATGGAAAGAAGCGCTGCTTGCTACCACGCAAGAGCGGGTCCATGAAGCCCCGCTTCCTTTGGCCGAGATGGAAAAAATCTATGGCCAAGAGGGAACGGTTGAATACCGGCCTGTGACAGTTTCGGGCACCTTCATGCATCAGGGCGAGCGGCATTTTCTTTCGACCTATGATGGCAAGCCGGGCTTCAATGTCTACACGCCGCTAATGCTCGAAGATGGTCGGTTTGTGCTCGTTAATCGTGGGTTCGTGCCTTACGAGAAAAAGGATGCCGAAACTCGCCTCGACGGACAATTGGATGGCCCAGTGACGGTGACAGGACTGGCCCGCGATCCGTTAAACGCCAAGCCCGGCTATTTCGTTCCAGACAACGATGTCGCCAAGAATATCTTCTATTGGAAGGATTGGTCGGCGATGGCAGAAAGCGCTGATATCCCTTCGCTTGACGATGCGGTGCCGTTCTTTATCGATGCGGATAACAAGCCAAACTTTGGTGGCTTGCCGATTGGCGGGGTCACGATCATCGATTTTCCCAACAACCATCTGCAATATGCAGTTACGTGGTATGGGCTTGCTTTGGCTCTGTTAGGGGTTGCCGGAACGTGGTTCTGGCGGTATCGGAAGGTGGATAAGGGTTGACAAAGGCCTCGTTGCAGCCCAACTCCCGCCCTATATATCTATTCGCGCCTCACGCCGAACCCAGCGAGCACGATTCATGACTGATACACGCCCCCCTCTGGAAATCCGCCTTTGCGGCCCGCGCGGCTTTTGCGCAGGCGTTGACAGGGCGATCCAGATCGTCGTGCTGGCACTGAAGAAATATGGCGCCCCGGTCTATGTGCGCCACGAGATCGTGCACAACCGCTATGTGGTTGAAGGCTTGCAGTCACGGGGCGCAATTTTTGTTGAAGAGCTCGATGAAATTCCTGCGGAACATCGCGATCAGCCGGTCGTCTTTTCTGCCCATGGCGTGCCAAAATCGGTGCCGGCTGATGCTGAAGCCAAGAACCTTTTTTATCTCGATGCGACTTGTCCATTGGTTTCCAAGGTTCACAAGCAGGCAATGCGCCATCAGCGCCTTGGTCGCCACGTTATCCTGATTGGCCACTCCGGTCATCCCGAAGTGATTGGCACGATGGGGCAATTACCGGATGGAACGGTTACTCTCATCGAGACAGTTGAAGACGCGCGCAAGATAGAGTTTGCCGATCCAGACAACCTCGGTTTCGTCACGCAGACCACGCTTTCGGTTGATGACACTGCAGGTATTATCCAAGAATTGCAGCAGCGCTTTCCAAATCTGACCGCACCAGCTGCGGAATCCATTTGCTACGCCACGACAAACCGCCAGGATGCCGTGCGTGCAGCCGCTCCCGGTTGCGATCTCTTCCTCATCGTGGGTGCTCCGAACTCCTCTAACTCCAAGCGCCTTGTCGAAGTGGCCGAAAAGGCTGGCGCGGGCATGTCGATGCTCGTGCAGCGCGCAAGCGACATCGAATGGGACAAAGTCGGCGATATTTCGGTGGTTGGTCTTTCCGCTGGCGCGTCTGCGCCCGAAATCATCGTCGATGAGATTATGGATGCCTTCAAGGCCCGTTTCACTGTCAAAATAGAACTGGCAGAAACGACAATTGAAACCGAGAATTTCCTCGTCAATCGTGAAATCCGCGATGTTGAGCTGACGGTGCAGGATATGGCATTCGTCAACGGTGAAAACCGGGTTGTCGGCATTCCTAAGTTGGAGCGTATCCCGAAAAGTGTGTAACGGTTTTCGAATAAGATGCGCGATAGAAACAAGCGCATCCCGAAAGGTGTGCGGCGGTTTTTGGGTAATATGAGTGTAGTGAATATGGGGAAATAAACGGCATGGCCGTCTATACAGATATCAATGAAATCGAGCTCGGTTCTTTTCTTGAACAATATGACATCGGTGCCCTAACTTCGTATAAGGGCATTGCAGAAGGGGTAGAGAATACCAATTACCTTCTGCACACGACGATAGGCTCTTTCATTCTTACCCTTTATGAGAAGCGCGTTAATCGCGATGAGCTGCCATTTTTCCTGAATTTGATGCAGCATCTGTCAAAGCGCGGTCTGGAATGCCCGCAGCCTGTAGTGCGCCGCGATGGTGTGACGATCGGTGAACTTGCAGGCCGTCCAGCAGCAATCGTGACGTTTCTTGAAGGCATGTGGATGCGCAAACCCACTGTCGCACATTGTGAAGAAGTTGGTCGTGGACTGGCTGAAATGCATCTGGCTGGTGAAGATTTCACTATGCGCCGCCGGAATGGGCTGACATTGCCTGACTGGCGTCCGTTGTGGGATCTTTCGAAAGAACGTGCCGACAGTGTCGAGCAGGGACTGGTTGCTGAGGCAGAGGGCGATCTCGATTATCTGGAAAAGAATTGGCCGGTGGGATTGCCGGAAGGCGTCATTCATGCCGATCTCTTCCCGGACAATGTGTTTTTCCTCGGGGACAGGCTGTCGGGTTTCATCGACTTCTATTTCGCCTGCACGGATATTCTCGCCTATGACGTGGCAGTCTGCCTCAACGCTTGGTGCTTTGAGAAGGATTTCTCCTTCAATCTCACCAAGGGCGCTGCATTCCTGCGCGGTTATAATTCAGTGCGCCCGCTGTCTGCTGCTGAGATTGATGCTCTACCAGTTCTGGCTCGCGGCGCGGCGGTCCGCTTCATGCTGACCCGTCTCTATGATTGGTTGACCGTCCCAGATGGTAGCTTCGTGATGAAAAAAGACCCGATGGAATATGTGCGTCGTATGCGCTTCCACCGTCAGGTTACATCGGCAACCGAATACGGGCTTGAATTGGCAGGAGCTGCCGCGTGAAGCATATCGAGGCTTTCACAGATGGTGCCTGCTCGGGCAATCCCGGCCCTGGTGGATGGGGCGCTATCGTGCGCTGGAATGGCCATGTGAAAGAGCTGAAGGGTGGCGAGGCAGACACTACCAACAATCGCATGGAACTAATGGCAGCAATTTCAGCGCTATCGGCGTTGAAAGAGCCATGTGAAGTCGATGTTTACACAGACAGTGTCTATGTGCGTGACGGTATTTCCGGCTGGATTGAGGGTTGGAAGCGCAATGGCTGGAAAACCGCAGCCAAGAAGCCGGTGAAGAACGCGGAGCTGTGGCAGGCGCTGGATGAGGCGCGCAAGCCGCATAAGGTGACGTGGCACTGGGTCAAAGGTCATGCGGGTCATCCTGAGAATGAGCGCGCTGACGAGCTAGCTCGTGAAGGCATGGAGCCGTTCAAATATAACGGATACAAGTCGCTTCAGGTGAAGTAGTGACTACAGGGTTTAGGGCCATTGAAAAGCCGCGCTGGAACACAGCGCGGCTTTTTACTTTGATGCTGATTATTTGTTCTGCTGCAGCTCTGTTGGATCTTTGAGGCGACCGGTCAGAGAGAAGGCCAGCAATGATGATACTAGCATTACAGCTCCAACGATGAACATCGGCATCTCATAAAGGCCGGTCCAATCCTTGACGAGACCCGTAATATAGGGCGCCGCAAAGCCCGCAATGTTACCGATTGTGTTAATGAGCGCGATACCTGCGGCAGCTGCTGTGCCGCTTAGGAAGCGAGATGGAATAGCCCAGAAGTTCGGCAGAGCCGAGAAGATCGCACAGGCAGTCACGGTGATCATAAGGATCGTGGTTGCAGGCGTTGGCATGAAGAGAGCGGCCGGGATTGCAATCGCACCCACAAGTGCTGGGATGCCAATATGCCATGGGCGTACGCCGCGTTTGGCTGCATCGCGGCTCCAGAAATAAAGAGCGAATGCTGCGGGCAGATATGGAATTGCGGTGATCAGGCCCTTATCGAATACGTCAAACTTCGCATTGAATTGCTGCTCAAAGCCACCAATGATGGTCGGCAGGAAGAACGCCAGCGCATAAAGGCCGTAAATCAGGCCGAAATAGACGATGGACAGGAGCCATACGCGCTTGTCTGCGAGAGCAAGACCCGTCTTATGGCTGCCATGCACCTTTTCCTTGATCTTCTCTTCCTGAGCAAGCGCACCATTAAGCCAGTCGCGTTCATCCTTGTTCAGCCACTTGGCGTCGTTTGGCGTATCAGGCAGGTAGAACCAGGTGATGATACCCACGATGATAGCCGGAGCCGCAACACCGAAGAACATAATGCGCCAGCCTTCAAGGCCGAAAGCACCGTGCATGCCGATCAGCTGTGCGGCAAGCGGTGCGCCGATCACAGTCGTCAACGGCTGTGCGAGATAGAACAGCGCGAGGATCTTGTTACGATGACGCGAAGGCACCCAGGTCGACAGGAACAGGATTGCGCCGGGAAAGAAGCCTGCTTCAGCAATACCAAGCAGGAAGCGTAGGACGTAAAGCTCGGTTGCGCTTGAAACCCATGTGAACAGGATCGCGACAATGCCCCATGTGACCATGATACGGGCAAGCCATTTGCGTGCGCCAAACTTGTGCAACGCAAGATTGCTCGGGACTTCGAGAATGATATATCCGACAAAGAAGATGCCGGCGGCAAAACCGAACTGGGCTGCTGTGAGCGCAAGATCGGTGGTCATCCCGTTCGGACCAGCAAAGGAAATTGCGGTACGATCCAGGAAGTTGATGAAGAACATCAGCGCGATGAACGGAACCAGCCGGATCGAAATTTTCGATATCGCCGACTTTTCAACTGCCGTCATTTCGTGAGATTTTTGCTGCATTGCAGTTCCTCCCTGCTTGCGTATTAAGAGAAGCTAAAGAGACTGCGTGAATACATATCGAACGATATAATGGATTCCAGCGTTGCTTTAGCCCCTAAATAGGGTGGATAGCTAAAGAATGCGACATGCCGCCGCAATCGATTTATTGTCTGTCATTTGTGATATAATCTCACAGGTATGCTCAGATGCGAACAGGAGTTACTATGCGCCCATTGCCGTCTTTGAATGCGCTGAAAGCGTTTGAGGCTGTCGCGCGCCATCATTCAATGACAAAGGCCGCAGAGGAGCTATGTGTGACGCACGGTGCGGTTAGTCGTCAGATAAGATCACTGGAGGACTCACTCGGTGTACTGCTGCTTACACGCAACGCGCGACAGAGCGATCCCACGCCGGAGGGCGCGCGGCTGGCAGAAGGTCTGGCGAGCGCCTTTTCTATAATTGAGGCAAGTATCGAGCGCGTGAAGCCGGGACCTCTGACGCTGTCTTGCTCGTCTTCAATCATGATGGAGTGGATCATTCCGCGCATCGGACGCTTCCATGAGCGCTATCCCAACATCGAACTGCAATTCAACATGAACTATGATCGCATCGATTTTATGCGGGATAAAATCGGCATCGCCATTAGATCAAGCGTCATTGAGCCGCCGGCGGATGCGGTAATCCGCGACATGGGGCGTGAGGAGATCGGTCTGGTCTGCGCACCATCCTACTTGGCGCAGTGTCCGCTCATAACACCTGCCGATCTGGCTCAAGCAACGGTACTTGCCACGCAAACGCGTCTGGAAGCATTTGCAGACTGGCAGAAGGCTGCGAATGCTGATTTCCCGGCACCTGAGCCAAAATCCACGTTCCATCATTTCTATCTGTTGATACAGGCGGTACTGTGTGGGCTGGGTGTAGCCGTCGTGCCGCATATGCTGGTTGCCGAGCACATCGCATCGGGACGCCTTGTAGCGCCATTTGGGTTTCGTCCGGGACCGCGTCGAATGCTGCTTTGGATTGCACCTCACAGGGCAGGGCAACCGGACACGCTGGCACTCGAAAAGTGGCTGACGCGCGAAATGCGCGCCCTGCCGGAAAAGCAAGGCGCGTAAAGACGTTCTTCAAAGCGCGCTAGAGTTGTTCAATCAAGGTTGCAGCACTTGAAGTAGCGGCCTGACCAGCCTGTTCTTCGATGTTGAGGGTCTTGACGACGCCGTCTTCAACGATTGCCGAATAACGCTTCGAGCGAATGCCAAGGCCGCCTGCAGTTGCGTCCAGTTCCAGACCAAGAGCTTTGGTGAAAAGGGCTGAACCATCTGCGAGATATAGGATCTTGCCTTCGCCGCCGGTGCTCTGTGCCCATGCTCCCATAACGAAAGCGTCATTCACTGCAACGACTGCGATCTGATCGACGCCTTTCGCAAGAATGGTGTCGCGATTGTCAAGATAACCCGGCAGGTGATTGAGGCTGCAGGTCGGCGTGAAAGCACCGGGAACCGCGAACAGAACGACCTTTTTGCCAGCAAACACTTCGTCAGTAGTCACTTCCTTGACGCCGTCTGCGGTCTTTACCTTGAAGGTTGCTGCGGGCAGCTTTTCACCAACTTTGATCGTCATCGTTTTTCTCCTGAAGGTGAGCTCGTGCCGTCATTGCCCACCTGTATGAATGTCTGAACTCGATTGCCAGTGCATGAAACATGGCGACGACACTTAAGCCGATAATGGTTCGCTCGACAATTTCAAATTGCTGATTACCAAGGTTAAATCGGTCTAATCGAGCCGTATCTGTCCTGAAACAGCCTTGCCGTTTTGCACCAGCGTATAATCGATCAAAGCGCCTTTGCTGGCTTTGCTATAGATCGTCGCTGTGAAACGCGGCTTGTTTGAATTTTTATCGGCTACTGCCTCCGAAAGGCTGACCTGATCACTTCCCACAAAAAGCGTTGCGGATGCTCGGTCATCCGGCAGGGCAATGTCGAACAGGGCCTTATCCGCATGCCGCTTTGCACCGCTCACCCCGAAAGCAGCCGTGGCAGGCGCGGGAAGGCGGTCAAAGGCTGTTTCGACGATTGTGCGCGCAGCAATGGTTTGTGGTGACTGTGCTGTATCTTTCGCAGTCAGCGGAAAATCGAACTGGGCTTGCACCGGAATACATATTTTTTGGCAGACACCGAGAAATACATGTCCTTTGAGCCGCTCTTCATCCGGTTTGACGGTAAATGTCAGTGGCAGCGTGACAGGGTGCGTATAACCGATACCGCCTTCGTCACCGGCACCAAAATTAACGGGCGCGGGGAAATCGATCCGTGCGGAGTTGTTGCCCTCAAGATTGAGTTGCGGCGGCACACCTGCGTCACCCGGGTTGCGCCAATAGGTTTTCCATCCAGGGTTCAGATCAATCTGCAATGCTCCGCGCAGTTCATCGTCTTGTTTGGTCCCTTCGAGAACGACACGGACTTTGCCGCCCGGCGTCTCCGCCCAGTCGGACGTTGCTGCCAGCACGGGGAAGGCTGCGGTCAAAACAATAGTCATGATCAGAAAAACGCGTAATTTCATGCGTCGAGATTGATGGAAAATCATGTTTCTATCAAGGCTGAGTTTGTGCCTGCTGATTGTTGTTCAGAGTTTCAGGATCAGGTTGATTATCACACTCAGGCCAATGATTACGCCCATCGCAACATGTAAAAAGAGTGCAATGTTGGATGTGGTGCGTAACTGGCTGTAGTCGGTAAATTGTGTTGCGATTTCAGGCGGTGGTACGCGGGTTCGCAAAAGATAGCGGGCGAAGCTGTAATTGCCGCGGGTCATCGTAAAAATATAATAGAGATCTGACACATCACCAATCGCCTTTGTCATTGACGGGCTTTGTCTGATGAAATCAATCAGTGGAGAGAGTTTGATCTGCGCATAAATCGAATAGAGACAAAAAATAATCACCCAAAATACAACTAAATACGTGAGCACTGTGGCAGTTCTTTCAATCTTTAATTGTGTTTTTAGAGGTCAGTTTGCTTCACTAGGCAATCCGAAATCAAGTGTATTTGACGTTTAGAGAAAGATCGCACGAATTTCATTGTCATTTGCCGCAGTCTTGCTACCTTCATAGACATGACCATTCTCAGGAAGCCAAACCAGGAGCAGGGTTTCTTGAACGGGCAATTCCTGCTCGCAATGCCCGGAATGAATGACGAGCGCTTCGCCCGCGCTGTGGTCTATATCTGTGCCCATTCAGAAGAAGGCGCGATGGGTTTCATCATTAATCAGGTCCAGCCGGTTGGTTTCCCCGACCTTCTTCGTCAGATTGGTGTCATCGACGATGAAGATCTGATCATGCTACCGCCGCGGGCGCAGCATATGGTTGTCCGCGATGGCGGGCCTGTCGACCGGACTCGCGGTTTCGTGTTGCATAGCGACGATTACATGGTCGATTCCACGATGCCGGTTACAGAAGACGTGTGTCTCACGGCAACGGTCGATATTCTGCGCGCAATCTATAGCGGCAGCGGGCCAATACAAGCCCTGATGACGCTGGGTTATTCCGGCTGGGCCCCCGGACAGCTTGATCTGGAATTTGCAGAAAATGGCTGGCTTACCTGCCCGGCGCCGACGGATATGCTGTTTGACAGTGACATTGCCGGAAAATACGACCGACTGATGAACCGAATGGGTATCGACATGGCACGGCTCGTTTCCGAAGCTGGTCATGCCTGAATAATTATCGTGTAAAAGTAGGACTTAAAGCGGCTTCAGTTAAGACTGAATAGTTGGAGCCGCTCTAACTATTTGTTTGTACGCATTATCCTACGCAAAAGCGCTTCGCACTTTATGCTGGGAATGCTTTAAGCCGCAGCTGCGTCCAGCTGTTCCCGGATCATGCGCGTCGCATCTTCTCGGCTCGATGGCTCACCAAACATGAAGCTCTGCACATATTCGCAGCCCATCTGACGCAATTGAAGAGCGTCACTTTCACTGTCGACGCCTTCAGTCACAACGGCAAGACCGAGATCATGCGCCATGCTGACGATGGAGCGCAGGAGGGTGGTCTTTTGCGGTTGATCGCCTTTGACGAACGAGCGGTCAATCTTGATGATATCGAACGGAAAGCGCGTCAGATAGGCCAGAGAAGAATAGCCGGTTCCAAAATCATCAAGCGACAGACCCACACCCATGGTTTTCAGACGTGCAAGAACATGTGCCGACTGTTCCGGATTTTCCATCAGCACGGATTCCGTCAGTTCAAGCTTGAGACTGCCGGGCGTGAGATGAATGCGCGAGAGAACCGAGCGCACATCATTGATCAAATCCTGCCGGATCAGCTGGGTGCTCGACAGATTAACCGATACAAAGAGATCGAGTTTTGGGAACTGTTCCTGCCATGCAAACAGGTCTTCTGCCGCACGCTGAATGGCGAACAGTCCAAGTTGCACGATGAGGCCAGAGCTTTCGGCAATCGGAATAAACTCGGACGGAGAAATTCCACCCCGGCGCGGATGTTCCCAGCGCATCAGTGCTTCAAAGCCCGCAATGGTGCCATCATCAAGCCGGACAATCGGTTGATAGACCAGACTGATTTCATCGCGCTCAAGGGCACGGCGCAAATCGGATTCCAGCTGCAATTTGTCACTGCCGATTGCACGGAACGCAGGGCGGAACGGCTCAATGCGGTCACCGCCAAAGCGTTTGGCCTGATGCATGGCCAGTTCCGCGTCTTTGACAAAATCTTCCGCAGAGGCTGCGGTTTTCGTCCAGGTAATCAGGCCGACCGATGCCGTTAACACGATTTCTCGCTTGGCATAGGCAATCGGTGAACGGACCGCCTGACGTAGCGCTTCTGCAAAAGATGCGATGCGCCCCGGATCGCTTTCAGATGCGAGCAACAGGCCGAATTGATCGGATGACAAACGCGAAAGCGTATCCTGTGGCTTCATTAGGCGCGACAGGCGGCGTGAGATGGTCAGCAGGATCGTATCCCCGGCTGACATGCCGAGACTGTCGTTGACCTGCTTGAAACGGTCGATGTCGATGATGAAAACGGTCGGGTGCAGTCTGCTTTCGCCGCGCGCCATGTTCATCACGTTACTGAGACGATCCAGAAACAGCTCACGATTTGGCAGGCCGGTTAGATTGTCGTGCACAGCATCGTGCAGGAGGCGTTCTTCAGCTTTTTTCTGCTCAGTTACATTCACCAATGTGCCGACACAGCGAACGATTTCGCCATCCGAACCGATAACGGGACGGGCGCGCAGTGCATACCAGTGATAATGGCCATCATTGGCGCGCAGACGGAAAATTTGTCCGATGCGTCCGCGCCGGTTTTCGAGAATGGCATCAAGCGTGGAACGGAAGCGATCACGATCATCGGCATGCATGGCGGGCAGCCAGTTGCGCACCGGTCCTTGCAGCGAACTTGCGGTACTGCCAAGGTAATTCGCAATATCAGGCGTTGTCACAACACGATCACGCGGCACGTCCCAGTCCCAAACAATGTCTCCGGCACCAATGACAGCCAGTGCCTGCCGTTCCATATCTGAAAGCAGGCCCTGTTGAAGTGCACCGCCAGAAAAAGCGTGCTGCATGACAGTAAAGCCGATGAGAAGCACAATGAGGACCAGACCACCGCCGAGAGCAGGCTGAACAATATCGTTGTCGAGCTGGCCAGAGACAGCCATCCATGCGCCGAGCAACCATATAAGCGTGAGCAACCAGGCGGGAATGAGCATCACCGCTCGGTCGTAGCCTTTGACCGCCAGATAACCGATTATGAAGATGCCGGAGGCAACAGTCAGCGCCAGCGACATGCGCGCAATACCAGATGCAACTGGCGGATCAAATACGGCGACGCCTGCAAGCGCGATCAGCCCCAGCACCCATGTCACCGCCCCATAGCTGAAATGATCATGCCATCGATTGAGATTGAGGTAGGTGAACAGAAATATCACCAGAGAGGCGGCAAGTGCCACTTCGGTACCCGCTCGCCAGACCTGCTCATTGCCGGGCGTGATCTCCATCAGCTTGTTCCAGAAGCCGAAGTCGACACAGATGTAAGCCAGCACTGCCCATGCGAGTGCAGCAGTCGCCGGGAACAGCGAGGTTCCCTTAACAACGAAGAGAATCGTTAAAAACAGCGCTAGAAGGCCGGAAATGCCTAGCAGAATACCGCGATAAAGCGTGTAGGAGTTGACCGCATCCTTGTACGCTTCAGGTTCCCATAGATAGAGCTGGGGAAGATTATGCGATGAGAGCTCGGCAACAAACGTTATGACCGTCCCCGGATTGATCGTAATGCGAAAAACATCAGCATCGGCACTGGGCTGCCGATCGAGCGCAAAGCCCTCGCTTGGTGTGATGGATGAAATACGTTGCGACCCGAGATCAGGCCAGATCACGCCTGAACCGACGAGGCGGAAGTGTGGAGCTACGATCAGGCGGTCAATCTGCTCGGCTGTTGGATTGGCGATGGAAAAAGCGGCCCAGTCACCAGATGCGTTAGAATTAGGATCGGCCTGCACCTCAATACGACGCACAATACCATCCGCACCGGGGGCCGTGGAAACCTGTACACTCTCACCCTGATTGCGCAGCAGTTCAACAGCGCGCGAAAGATCAAGGGCGGTGTCCTCTTTCGAGATTTTTATCGGTTCAACGGCAAAGGCGTGAACTGTAGAAAAGATCGCAATGGCAACAAACGCGGGCACAATCAGCGCGAGAAGACGCGTGAAGGCTGAAAAAAACCTGTCTGTAAGACCGTTCACGAGCGTTCAACCTTGCCATTGGTCATGCGTATGTCGCTTTCTAAAAGGGCGAATAACAGGTGATCCTGCCAGAAGCCGTTTATTTTGAGATAGGAGCGCAACAGTCCTTCTCTCTGAAATCCGGCTTTTTCGAGAAGCCGTATCGAACGTACATTATGGGGAATACAGGCAGCTTCAATCCGGTGCAACCTCAGTTCCCCGAATGCAAAGGGGATAACCATTGATAAGCCTTCGGTCATATAGCCCTGGCCGGCAACCGATACGCTGCTCCAATAGCCAATCATGCCGCTCTGGCCCACACCACGCTTGATGTTGCCAAGCGTAATGCCTCCCAAAAGCCTGTTGTCACCATTGCGGAAAATGAAGAACGGATAACCCGTACCATCGGACATTTCTTCCTGCACACGCCGCAATCGATGACGGAAAGCGCTTTTGGTCAGGTCGTCATCGGCCCAGGTCGGTTCCCATGGAGTGAGAAAGGCGCGGCTTTGCTCGCGTACATTGGCCCAACTTGCAAAGTCGGTCATCAATGGCTCGCGCAAGTAAATGCGCTTCCCACGGAGGATTGTCGGATTGCTGCGCCGGAATGGCAGGCCGATCATGCGGGTTCTCGTGTTGATAAACGGAAGTCAGGAAACATGGGATGAGCGAGTATGTTGTTTAAAATTTAAAAACCCAACAGTCTCGCCCAATTTATCCGGGGCAACCCAAAATCCTTGCTTCCTTGATATTCTAAACGGCAATCTTCCTTGTATGCGCGCTGGTCGAGAGAGCATCGGTGAGCCCTTCAAAGCTCATCAGACGACCAACAGGACCAACACCAGCAATCGTCGGCTTGCTGTCAAGGAACAGACGTCCGGCAAGGTCGCTCAGTCGTTCTGGAGTGATCAGTGAGAGCCGATCCATCAGTTCACTGTTTGCGACCGGACGACCATAGAGCAGGAACTGACGTGCAATCTGCCCTGCACGACTTGCAGCGCTTTCCTGCGACATGAGCAGGCTTGCGCTGTACTGCGCACGGGCACGATTGACTTCCTCAAGGCTGATGGAATCCGCCGCCTTGTGCAATTCATCGATAATGACCGGAAGTAGCTCAACGAGCTCATCGCGGCCCGTCGCGGCATGAATACCGAACAGACCCGTATCGGAAAAGCCCCAATGAAAAGCATAGACCGAATAACAAAGGCCGCGCTTTTCACGCACTTCCTGAAACAACCGCGAGGACATGCCGCCGCCGAGGATCATCGAGAGAAGCTGCGAGGCATAAAAGTCGCGAACGTGATAGGCACGGCCTTCAAAGCCGATCAGTACCTGCGCGTCCATCAATTCGCGATTTTCGCGGAAATCACCGCCAACATAGGTGGCGAGATCAAGCGTTGGCGCAGTGTTGTGGGCGCGGAAACCGCCAAGACGCTTTTCAACTTCTTTCACGAATTGATCGTGATCGATGCCGCCCGCGGCCGTTACCACCATGCGGTCGGCGCTGTATTGTTCATCGATATACTGGCGCAGGTCGTCCGAAGTGAAAGACATAACCGTGTCAGGTTCACCAAGGATGGCGCGTCCGATTGGCTGATGGCGATAGGCGGTTTCGGTAAAGCGGTCAAAGACGATATCATCAGGCGTATCGTGCGCAGCACCGATCTCCTGCATGATGACCTGCTTTTCGCGCTCAAGCTCCGCTTCATCGAACTTCGAAGCGGTCAGAATATCTGAGAGGATATCGATCGCCAGAGGCATGTCGTTGCGTAGGACACGCGCATAATAAGACGTGGTTTCAACACTCGTCGCAGCATTGATCTCGCCGCCAACATTTTCGATGTCCGAGGCGATCTGCCAGGCCGTCCGCTTCTCAGTGCCCTTGAAAGCCATGTGCTCAAGCAGATGGGCAATACCATGCCGATCCGGAGCTTCGTTTCGTGCGCCTGCCTTGACCCAGATACCCAACGCGACGCTTTCCACATGCGGCATGTTATCTGTAGCAATGGTCAAGCCATTGGAAAGACGCGTTACTTCAACACCCATAAGCAAAATGCTCCCATAGTCCCATTCGGGTTCCCGTTCTTATTCTCTGTTAGAGCACTCGTATTTTATGCCCGAGAATGACGGCGAACGTATTCTTCCACGATTTTCAGCTCGTTGTGAAGAACTGTGAAACTTTCTTTTCGTTGCATCAAGTCCGAAAGCCATGCCGGAAGTTCCGGGTTAATACCGCACGCAGCCTTTACGGCATCGGGGAATTTTGCCGGGTGGGCTGTCGCCAGAACCACCATTGGTGCACTCCCGGACACTTTTTCGCGAGCGACCTTAACAGCAATGGCCGAGTGCGGATCAAGCAGATAACCATCTGTTTCCAGCACGGATTTTATAGTTTGCGCAGTTTCCGCAACCGTAGAACGGCCTGCTGAAAACTGACCTCGAATGGCAGAAAGCGGCTTTTCGGAGATAGTAAAACCACCCGATTGCCTCAGGCTCTGCATCAGACCACGTATCGCAGCCGCATCACGGCCATGAGCTTCAAACAGCAAACGCTCGAAATTGGACGAAATCTGGATGTCCATCGAAGGTGATGTGGTTTGTTCGACACCGCGCATTTCGTAGGCACCGCTATCCAGCGTACGCGAGAGAATATCGTTGTCGTTTGTAGCGATAATGAGCTGATCGATTGGAAGGCCCATTTTCTTGGCAACGAAACCTGCAAAAATATCGCCGAAATTGCCGGTCGGCACTGTGAAGGACACGGCACGGTCGGGCGCGCCAAGACTCAGTGCTGCTGTGAAATAGTAGACCACCTGCGGCATAATGCGTGCCCAGTTGATCGAGTTTACACCAGACAGCGAAATCGCGTCACGGAATTCGAGATCGTTGAACATGCCTTTGACCAGGTTCTGGCAGTCATCGAAATTACCTTCGATAGAAAGAGCATGAACATTGGAAAAACCGGAGCTAGTCATCTGGCGCTGCTGCACCGGCGATACACGACCATTCGGAAACAGGATGAAAATATCGGTATTGTCACGGCCGCCAAAAGCCTCGATAGCGGCGCCGCCTGTGTCGCCGGAGGTGGCGCCGACAATTGTGGCGCGCTCACCGCGTTGGGCTAGTACATAATCCATCATGCGAGCGAGAAGCTGCATGGCGACATCTTTGAACGCAAGTGTCGGCCCATGGAACAGTTCAAGAATGAACTCGTTTGAGCCCGTCTGAACCAGTGGGCAGACCGCGTCGTGACGGAATGAACCGTAGGCTTCACGCACCATGCGCTCGAAATCCGCCTGGGGAATCTCACCGTTGATGAAAGGTGTCAGCACAGCCAGCGCGATATCCACATAGGATTTTCCGCGCAAATCGCGAATTTGTTCTGGAGTGAATTGTGGGTATTCTTGTGGAAGATAGAGGCCGCCATCGCGGGCAAGTCCGGCGAGCAAAGCGTCGCTGAACCCCAGAACAGGTGCTTCGCCGCGCGTGCTGATATATTTCATCTCAAAGGCCTTCATTTCGGGTCGATGCGGATTTTAGCCGCACAATGCAATAGAGCGTCCCTAAAAAAGCCGCAAGAATTAAAGCATCCTTGTAGGGATGGGGGTTGCTCTTGGCGACAAAAAACAGGAAAACACCCTCACGCTACGCATCGTTTAGAGCGCCTTGTGTCCGAATGGACGCAAAAGAATGCTCTAACGTGTTAAAAACTACGCACCGCGCTTTCCAAAAATCGATATCGATTTTTAGGCCGATGCTGTAGTGGTATAGAACAGGTCGATCAGTGCAGGGAAGCCCGGTTTATGCAGAAACCAATACAGAATCGTTCATCGTTGTTTCCAGTCTTTGCAACGGTTTTGCTTGCAGCGCTCGCAGGCTGCACGACAAGTGGCACGCAGAAGTCTGCGGATGGCTCACTCACCGATGCCGGCCAGACACGCATCAAGGAATCAGAGTTGCGCGCTTTCTGCCCAACTGTTTCACTGCGTGATGGCACTGCCTATTTCAACACCTATGAAAAGGGTGGCGACAAGGATGCGAGCCGCGTCATTTATCAGGCGGCTTTGACCGATACTACTCGTGCTTGCCAATACACTGATGGAACAATCAATCTTGATGTTGCTGCGGCAGGTAAGGTCGTGCCCGGCCCGAAATACAAGAGCGGCAACATCACCATGCCAGTGCGCGTTGCAGTACTTCAGGGCGACAAGGTGATTTATTCCAAGCTGCACAAGCAGACTGTGAATGTGACCAGTGGCGGCGGTGCGACGCAATTTGTGTTCAACGACAAGGGAATTTCAATTCCGTCGGATAGCGCTCGTAGTGTCCAGATTTATGTGGGCTTTGATGAAGGTCCGTACAACACGAAGTAACTAGTGAGCCTTAAGAGCATTTTCTACGATTCATCTTTAACAGGAAATGCTCTAGCCGAGATCATGTGAGGTGCACGCTGATATTGCGCGCACCTCTTTTTTAACTTGCGATTTGTTTACGTTTGTCATTTATAGATCTGATGAATTTTACAGTTTTATATTGTATATTATTTAGATAAGGCTACTAAAAGATAAGTTCGATCTTTTTATAAAGAATACTGGAAATAATAGTTATTTCCTTTATTTGATTTTATGCGCCATAGTGGCATGAGAAAGATGTTTTAGACTGGATTCCCTATTGTCGATATTGGAACGGCAGGTTTTCTGATGGTGCTTCAGCGCAGGTCTTTTTTATCGCCTGTTTATGTCCTGATCGCCGTTATGCTGCTGCTCGGTGCGATTGCTGGAAAATGGGCTGGCAATTGGTTTCAGCTTCACGACGAAGAACGGAACATGGATGCCTATATGTCTGTGCTCATGTCACAGGCCAATCGCATCATAACGTCCGCACAGAAAACGTTGGAGCAGGCCAACCGTTCTCCTTATGCAATTTGCTCTGACGAGGATAAACGTTATTTACGTGAGCTGCTGTTTGCTGGCTATCACATCAAAGATATCGGCCGTCTCGTTAATGAACGACTTCAATGTTCCACTCTTCTGAATGACGTTGACACTAACGAGGTGCGTTCCACTGAAGAGGTGAAGTTACAGGACGGCACTTATGTCTATGGCGATCATGATTTGATTACGCCTGGCAGCCACGGCCCCGTCATTGGACGTGACGAAGCCAATGTTGTTTTAAGCTCGGTTGCTTTTGATGCTTTGCACGTTTCCCAGTATAATTTCGTTGTTTTTCTGACAAGCGCGGACAGAACGCAGTTTGCGCGTCTATACAGTTTTCCCGAGGCGTTTCCCGGCAATATCCAAAACAGTTTTGTTCCGACAGGCAGCGGTCGGTTGTTTGGCATTTCGGACGATATTCTGCGTGAAAAAGCTTGTGACCCTGTTACGGGAATCTGTATTTCGGTCGTGACATCGCAGAGTTGGTATGCTGAGTCGGACCGACTCCTGCCTTTTGTTTTTACTGCTCTTGGAATGTTTGTTGGCGGCGGTCTTGGCGCGGCCTGGATCTATTATCGAAATCGCGACCGATCCTTGATTTCACTCTTGAAAAAGGCGCTGGCGGCGAAGAGCCTCGCACTGGTTTATCAGCCTGTCGTCAACATAGGGGACGGCAAGGTTACGGGTTTTGAGGCGCTGATCCGCTGGGAGATAACAAAGGGTGATTTCGTGCCGCCTGATCTGTTTATTGCGCGTGCGGAAGCAGCGGGTATAGCAGATCGCATCACCTTGTATGTTGTCGATCAGGTGATTTTGGAGATGGGCGAGCTTTTGCGTCAGCAACGTTCTTTGCGCATCAATGTGAACATGACGGCAGGTGACCTGCAGAACCCGGCATTTATGGCTGCACTTGACCAGCGCCTCGGCGCATTTGATATCAAGCCCCAACAAATCGGACTGGAGTTGACGGAGCGTACAGCTGTCGATTTTTCCAAGGCCACCGAAGGTATCAAACAACTGCGTGAGCGGGGGCATCGGATTTATATCGATGACTTCGGCACAGGCTATTCCAATCTTGCCTATTTGGGCGAGCTGCAGGTCGATGCCATCAAGATAGACAAGGCTTTCACACGTACAGTCGGTGATGAACGCGGTACAGTTTCAATCGTGCCACAGATTATTTCGATGGCGCATGAGCACGGTCTGGATATTGTCGTCGAAGGCATCGAGACAGAAGCTCAGGCTAACTATTTTCGCGGTATTTGCGATACTCTGTTCGGGCAGGGCTGGTTCTTCGGAAGGCCTGTTGAAGCAACAGCGGCACAAGCGCTTGTGGGGAATGCTACCCCATCCAAAAGACGCGGGCGTAGCAAGGCTCCGGCGGCGAAATAGATATTTAACTATAGAACAAATCTATAAGATTCTAATTAAATTCGACTGCTTCTGTGAAGTGAAAAGCAAGAGGTTTGCATTACAACAATTTCAGCAGGGATGATTGTGTCTGATGAAGGGCTGGTCGTCTCCGATTGAAACTGCAACGAACCAAGAGGATAGGGCGGATTATAGAAACCGCTCTGGTCTATGCCCATGAAACCAAAATATGAACGCGTTCTTGAGCCGACAGACACCTGGGCGATCTTCGACGTCACGACGGACGAGCCCGCATCAATCGGCGACAGACTGATGATTGGTCTGAGTAAAAGCGAATCCGAAGAACTGCTCGCCACGCTGAATGCATCCGTGAAGAGCAAGAATAAACGCAGTGCTGCTTAACACTGCATTGCCAGTCCAGCAGGACGAATGCTGAACCAGCGCTTTTGATTTAGAGCGCATCCCGAAAAGTGTGAAACGGTTTTCGGACAAAGATGCGCGTTAAAACAGATAATTAGAGCGCGTTTCGATCTGATCCAATCAGATCGAAACGCGCTCTAATAGTTCTCCCGAAAGCATGTGTTTCGGGAGACGTCGCAAGCCTCAGGCGTCAGTCCAGATTGATAAGGCCTCGATCACGCCCGGCAGATCCTTATGGCGATGGATCACTGTTTCAGCACCTGCATCCGTCAGCTTGTCGGCATGGCCTGGATAGGTATGTGCGCCACCAGTAAAGCCGATGACACGCATTCCGGCTGCGCGTGCGCCATGAATGCCATGGGCTGAATCTTCAATCACGATGACATCCGCTGGATCGACACCAAATTGCTTGGCGGCGTAGAGGAAAACGTCTGGCGCAGGCTTCGGCTTTTTTGTGCCGACTTCGCGCGATGAGAAGATATTTGGCGCAAAAAGATCATAGAGACCAACGCGCTTCAACATGAGTTCAAGGCGCGCATTGGTCGAGTTGGAACAGATGCACTTTGGTAGCCCAAGTGCAGAAACGACCTCGACGATATCTTCAATCGCCTGCACTTCATTTTTAAGGCGTTCATCGAGCAGCTTTTCCGACTTGTCGAGTAGCGACGCGGATATCGGAATGCCTGCTTCACGTTCGACGGTCAGAAGAATGTCCTGCCAGGTAAGGCCAGCGAAGCGCTCGCCTACTTCTTCTGCTTCAATCGGATATCCAGCTTCTGTCAGAAGAACGGCATCTACTTGCGCCGCGATGACTTCCGAATCCACCAATACACCATCGCAGTCAAAAATAATCAGGGAAGGAGCCGCCATGTTACAAGCCTTTTAGAGCGCATACCGAACATGTGAAACGATTTTCGGGTAGGATGCGCATTACATTAGAATGTTAGAACGCTGATTTTGTCCGCTCGGATCAAACCACGCACTAATGAGGGACGAGGGGGATATTATCCGCCGAAACACCGCCGATGAGCTACACTTTTATGACTTGCGCGTCAAATTAAGGCCGTTCAACTTGCCGTATTTGTCGGAACGATATGCTGGGCTGACCGTTTCCTTCCTCCAGTGAAGGAGAAGTTTATGCGAAAGTCCGTTGTGCTGTTCATTCTCGCAATCGTCGTTGTTCTGGCGTTCATTCTTGCGACCCCGTATTATTACAGTGTGACGCCGGAGAACCGCGGAACTGCGCCGGTGGCTGACAAATCTTACTAAAGAATTTGCATCTTCCGACATGTTGGAAACGGGTCTAAAAAGCCGCCCAAATATAAGGCTTACACTTCCCCTGAAACCTCACGTCTGCGGCGATCCAGTTCTTCGCTATAGCGGCGCAGCGTGTGCGCTTCACTTAAAAGCCCAAGCACCATACGCTCCTGCGCATTGTTGATGACTGCAAGCGCTTCGGCCTCTGCTCGGTCGAAACGCGCAACAGCTTCCTTGGCATTCATCTGCGGCAGTAGGAACTGGTCCTGATAACGCAGCAAGTCGCTTATGCTGCGCGTACCGTCAGACGTATCGAAACTTTCCGAATAGGCTTCCGGGACAGGGATCATACCAACATAGTGCCCCTCACTATCCACTGCGATAACGCGCTGGGTTGAGCCGAGAGGGAAGTCGTGACGGAACGTCTCGATGTCCGTGTCGATGGGCACAGTGCGCACGTCGTGGCGCATCATGCGGTTGACGGTGAGATTGCGAACCCAGCCAATATCGTGCGCAGAGCGAATGGCTTCGCCACGCAGATGGAAGCGCCAGGTAGCAAACGAGTAGCCGAAAGTCTTTCTGACCATAAGCGATGATGAGACGACCGCTCCGAGAACCAGCATTGCAATCGGGAAATCGCCAGTCAGTTCGAGCGCGAGAAAGGCCATAGTGAGTGGGCCGCCGACAATGGCCACAGCCATCGAACTCATGCCGATGACGGCATAGACTTCAGGCTCTAGCGAAAGTGGTAATACCATGCCGGTCACAGCTGCAAAAAGCTTGCCCGTCAGAGCGCCCAGAAACAGCGACGCAAAAAACAGTCCGCCACGAAAGCCTGAACCGATGGAGATGGCTGAGGCAAGAGATTTGCAGAAAATTAGGAGCAACAGCACTGGAATGGTTAGGTTGGCATTCAGATCAAGGTGCAAGGCCCCGTGGCCGGAAGCCAGAACCTGCGGTGAAACAAAAGCAATCATGCCGACAATTGCACCGCCGATAGCCGGAGCCATTACGGTTGGTATGATACTTTTTCGTGCAATACGTTCGACCGTGGTAACACCACGCATGATGAGAATGGCAATGCCTGCTGCCAGAAAACCAAGCACCAGCGCTGGCACATAATCGCGTGCCGCAATGCCATCCAGTGGTCCGATTTGGATAACGAACGGAGCCCCACCGATCGCCTGTGTAACCAGCATGCCGACAATGGCTGCGACCACGACCGGTGCCAGTGTTGCGATGGAATAAACGCCGATGATCAGCTCGAAAGCATAAAATGCACCCGTAAGTGGTGCATTGAACGCGCTGGCAATGGCTGCGGCTGCACCACATCCAACCAAAGTGCGTAAGTCGGCACGACGCAGTTTCAGTGCGCGACCAATGCGTGATGCAAAGCCACTGGCAAGCTGTGTATAAGCTGCCTCAAGTCCAACTGAAGCGCCAAAACCGTTGGAGATAAGGTTCTGCCCCACAAGAATGAAGCTGTCTGTCAGCGACAGATGTCCGCCGTGAAGCGCATTGGCCTCGATGGGGTCGACGATGGGTTTTTTGCGCCAGCGCGCCAGCACCCAAATGACAATACCCATAAGAATACCGCCCGCCAGTGGTGCAATATAGGCGCTTGGATTGAGTTGCGACGCAGAACTAAGCCTCTCACCTTCTGCAAGCCCGAAGAGAGCCTGATGCATCCATTGCGAAATGCCACCAATGGCCGCGACTGCAAGAGCCGAAATGATCCCGATGACTGCGCCAGCAATGGCGAGGCCGATTTCACTGCCGCGCACCAAGGCGCGCATGCGGAAGGGTACGAAAAGAACCCGCAAATACCGGTTGTGACGCAGTTCATTGATATTCATGTCTGACACATAAAGGGGCACGCAAATCAGTTGAGGTCGTTAGCGCGATCATAGGGGTAAACGAATAACCAAGCCTTATTGATTGCGCCATTTGAGAGCTTCGAACTGCAATTTGTTGACGGCTTTAATATGGCTGGAACAAAACTGTCAAAGCCACTTGGTTATGCAAAGTGCCGGAAATACGGGCTTTTACGAGCAAATTAAGAAAAGGTTTACAATTTCAATCACTTGGCGTTAACCGCATATTTACCCTACTCAGTAACCATAAGGACAAGTTTTTAGCGTTCACAGGTAATCGAGTATCCCATGTCCCTAGTACGTCTTGCACATGAGTTGCCTATTGAGGCCCCGCGTACCGCTTGGCTCGACTCTATCATCAAGGGTGATTGCGTTTCCGCATTGGAACGCCTTCCGGATCACTCGGTGGACGTCATTTTTGCCGATCCTCCTTACAATCTCCAGCTGGGTGGCGATCTTCACCGCCCTGATCAGACGATGGTTAGCGCTGTTGACGATCATTGGGATCAGTTTGAAAGCTTTCAGGCCTATGATGCCTTCACCCGCGCATGGCTTCTGGCCTGCCGTCGCGTGCTGAAGCCAAATGGCACTATCTGGGTTATTGGTTCTTACCACAATATTTTCCGCGTTGGCACACAGCTTCAGGACATTGGCTTCTGGCTTCTGAACGACATCGTATGGCGCAAGACCAATCCGATGCCAAACTTCCGTGGTCGTCGTTTCCAGAACGCGCATGAAACACTGATCTGGGCTTCACGTGATGCAAAGGGCAAAGGCTACACCTTCAATTACGATGCCATGAAAGCGGCCAATGACGATGTGCAGATGCGCTCCGATTGGCTGTTCCCTATCTGCACCGGCTCGGAACGTTTGAAAGATGAAAACGGCGACAAGGTTCATCCAACCCAAAAGCCGGAAGCGTTGCTTGCGCGCATCATGATGGCTTCAAGCAAGCCAGGCGATGTCATTCTTGATCCGTTCTTTGGATCAGGTACGACCGGTGCTGTTGCAAAGCGTCTTGGCCGTCATTTCGTCGGCATTGAACGTGAGCAGGCCTATATCGATGCGGCGACTGCCCGCATTGATGCAGTTGAACCACTTGGTAAGGCTGAACTTACTGTCATGACAGGCAAGCGCGCCGAACCACGCGTGGCTTTCACCTCGATCATGGAAGCAGGCCTTTTGCGTCCGGGCACAGTTCTTTCTGATGCGCGCCGCCGCCATGCTGCTATCGTCCGTGCTGACGGTACTCTGGCTGCCAACGGCGAAGCTGGTTCCATTCATCGCATGGGTGCCAAGGTGCAGGGCTTTGATGCCTGCAATGGCTGGACGTTCTGGCACTTTGAAGAAAACGGTGCTTTGAAGCCGATTGATGAATTGCGCACGATTATTCGTGATCAGATGGCAGCGGCTGGCGCTTAAATTCAAATATCAATAGCTTACTACTATCGGACGACCTCCAACAAAGTCTGATGAAAAGACCCCCGAAGTGGATTGCTTCGGGGGTCTTTTTCGTAATTGAGATGTTCTAGAGCGTAATTCCTTAAACTTGGATCAGTTTAAGGTAAAATTATGCTCTCATTTTAAAGTGTTAGAGCGACCTTTGTGCGCCCAAGTGGGCGCACGGCGCTCTAATCAGAACGAGAGGCCGAGACCTTTGAGATCGCTTGCAAGTTTTGGTGCGCCGGTGAAATGCACGGCTTGCCAACCAGCGGCCTTCGCACCTTCGACATTGGCTGGACTGTCGTCGATGAAAAGCGTTGCTGCTGGGTCGAGATCAAAGCTCGCGACGTGATGATCGTAAATTTCGCGGTCCGGTTTCAACATGTGAATATCGCCGGAAACGGTTACGCCTCGGCTTTCGGTGAGAAACGGAAAACGGCCTTGCGCTTCGCGCAGCGTGTCAGAAGCAAAATTTGTCAGCATGGTCACGTCGTTACCCTCAGCAATAAGTCCGCGTAGTATCGCAAGGCTGTCATCATAGGAATGCGGTACCATCAGGTTCCAGTTTTGGCGAAACGTGCGGATATGATCGCTGCGGTCAGGATGGGCTTCGATCAGCAGGGCTTCCGCATCTTCCCAACTGCGACCGCGATCTTGTTCGATATTCCAGGCACCCGTGCAGATGTTTTCCAGAAACCAACGACGTTCGGTGGCATCAGGGATCGCGTCAAGATAAGCGAGCTCCGGATCATAATGCAGCAGCACTCTGCCAATATCGAAAACGACGTGTTTAACTGGACTGGTCAACGGCTTTTCCTCCCCCGTTTGAAAGCATCTGGAATGGCGGCCGTGATGGCCTTTTTCATGACAGTTGGCAGAGCTTCGTCCTCTAATTCTGAAGGAGAAGACCACCAACCATCGTTGGTTGTGTGTTTGGCAATATCGTTGGCGGCGTAGACAGAAAGACGCAACTCGAAATGTGTAAACACATGTGTGATGCTGCCAGATGACATCCAATCCGCAACAAAGGGTGCGGCATCTATGCTGGAATCGCCATCTATGCGCGCGGTCCAGCTGCTTCCCGGTACTTCCGTCATTCCGGCAAGCAGGCCTTCGCGTTGCCGTTTACGTAACAGAACTGAACCGTCATTTGCGACTGCGATAAAGGCGGCACCCGTCCGTACTGGCTTCTGGACTTTCGGTGCCTTGACGGGAAACTCTTCCGGGTCACGGGTAGCGAGCGCTTCACAATTGTCATTCACCGGGCAAATTGCGCAGGCGGGACGACGCGGCGTACAAATAGTTGCGCCGAGATCCATCATGGCTTGTGCAAAATCGCCTGGCCTGTCGGCGGGTGTCATTGCGCCCATGCGGGCACGAATCTCAGTCTTGGCAGCGGGTAGAGGTGTGTCGATCGCAAATAATCTTGAAATTACGCGTTCAACATTGCCGTCGACGACCGCTGCAGGTTCGCCGAAAGCGATAGCTGCGATGGCTGCTGAAGTGTAATCACCGATACCCGGAAGATCTTTTAGATCAGCCGCGGTAGAGGGAAACTTTCCGCCATAATTTGCCGCAATAAGGTCTGCGCATTTCTTGAGATTGCGCGCACGTGAATAATAACCAAGGCCTGCCCATGCGCGCAGAATATCGTCTTCGCTCGCCGCAGACATAGCCGCAACATTCGGCCAACGCTCAACAAATTTTGTGAAATAGGATTTGACCGCTTCAACTGTCGTCTGTTGCAGCATTATCTCTGAAAGCCACACCCGATATGGGTCCGACTTAATGCCGCGCGATTGCTCAACTGGTGTTACACGCCAAGGTAGGATGCGATGGTGTCGGTCATACCAGTCAAGAATTTGTCCAGTTCTAGTACTATCGGGTGTGTGGAGCATTTGATCGGTATGATTTAAACGTTGGGAAACTCTCGCTACTCTGATTAAAGACCTTTGTTTAGAATTGATAGAAATTAATGCGTAGCATCGCTTTCTTGTGCTTTTATGGCATGCGATAGATCTCACGGCAGTGAGGCGGGAAGCCGATGTGAAATAAGGAGAGTCCGTGGCTAGTTCTGTCCCGGTATATGTCATAAATCTCGCACGCTCTCAGGACAGATGGGATGCTTTGCGAGCGAGTGCCAATAAGTTTTCAGTTGATGTTCATCGCGTTGAGGCAGTCGAAGGTAAGTTGCTGACCGATGACGAGTTGGTGGGTTTTGACGACGCTGGCTTTCGTCGCAGACATGGAAAAATTGCGATGCCTGCCGAGATTGGCTGTTATTTCAGTCACATCAGGGCACTTGCAGCAATCATCGCTGCGGATGAGCCTTTCGCAGTAATTGTAGAAGACGATGTCGAATTTACACCTGAGTTCACGCCATTTCTTTCAGAGGCGTGCAAACTGAAAGGATGGGACGTCATTAAGCTCGTCAACCACCGTACGGCTGCTTTCCGAGGCTTTCGTTCTATAGATAAGTGCTTTTCCATCGGGCGTTGCCTACACGGGCCATCCGGAAGCTCTGCCGCGTATATTGTTACATTGGACGGTGCGAGACGCCTTCTATCCGCGATCAAACCGATGAGCCTTCCATACGATGTCGCGTTAGAGCGCGGTTGGGCGGGTGATTATGAAATTTTCACCACCGACAAACCTGTAGTAGCTCTTTCCAATGTGGCAATCTCCACCATTGCACAAGGTAGGAAAGGGTACGCCAAAACGCGTCTGCCGACATACAAAAGACTAAGCACACTTTTCTTTCGAGCGACTGACTATGTCAGGAGAATCGCATACGCTCTTGGGCGAAATGGTGTGGAAGAGGTGTAAGTGGGTTTTCTAAAAAAATCATTTCTTGTTCGCCGTCGAGTGGACCATTGGGCATTAGGGATCGCTTCAGCTTCGATGCCTATTCGCCTGGGGTTGGGTCCGCTCATCCTTTTTATATTCGCATGTATTGGTATTTATCTCAGCGCGGCACGTCATGCGACTACGCGTCTTTTTGCTAAGAAATTTTACATTTTCATTCTGCTTTACGCAGTTTGGTCACTCGGCCTTATTCTTTTCCGTGGTGAACCGTTCAACGATAACCGCCAAATTGGTTATACGCTGCTGATCGCAGTGTTTGCCTTTGCGGGTCCAGGTATGTTGTTGGTTCGCAATCCACTGCGCGCCTATGTATTGGGAGCGCGCGCCGGTGTTGTGATGGCAGTGCTCGCTGTGCTTTATCTTGTATTGACACAAGGTGGTCGTATTGGTGTCGGTGGAAATGAGGCAGTTTTCGCATTTGTTGCGGGCGTTTCGGCAATATCTGCAGGAATCCCTATTCTTAAAGCGCCACGTTATCTTCCAAATGGCCCCCACTGGCTCGTGCTGGGACTCGCTGCGGTGCTGGCGTCGGAAACACGCGCGGTGATTGTTGTCTTACCGATATTTGCGGCTGTGGAGATTATATTTTTCCTCCGTCGTCTGAGCGTTAAGCACCAAGGAGCCGTCTATGCCGCGCTCGCTGCGGCACTCGCAGCGCTCATTATTGTAGGACCTGTTGGCGATATTCTTTCCAAGCGGTTTTCTGGGATGGCCGAATATTATGACAGCGGCGATAGTTCTAAGTGGGAAGATAAGATTTCGGCAGATATCCGCGAGGTCATGTGGAAGAGCGCTGCTAAAGTCATCGAACACAATCCCATAGCGGGCGTTGGCTCTTATTCAAAAATGGATGCGGTTAAGGCGCAAGCAGGTGAGCAGGCGTCGATGCTCGAAGGCTTCCGTCACGTCCACAATACGATCCTTGATGAACTATTGAACGATGGCATCATCGGGTTGTTTTTCATGATGGCTGCCTTTCTTTCGATCTTTGTGCATCTTTGGCGGAATGCTGATAGCTGGGGTATGCGGCGCGCCTTGGTTTACTTCGCTGTGGTGTGCGGAAGCTACGGCATGTTGCATAATCCGCTCTTGCATGAAGTGACCATTTCTTCGGTCATGTTCTTCATTGCAGCACTCAACGCAGCTTCATCGCGGCGTATCATGGCTTTGCGTCGAGCAGGCCTCTCAAACTATATTCGCGGGAACTAGGGTTTATGAAAGCTATCGTCACAGGTGCCGCTGGCTTCATCGGCTTTCACACGGCTGTGCGTCTTCTCGATGAGGGCTGGGAAGTTCTCGGGGTCGATAATCTCAACGATTATTACCAGGTGGATCTCAAAGAAACACGTCTCGCAAAGCTGCATTCGTGTCATGGTTTCCGGTTCGCACAGGCCGATATTTCGGACGCGGACGCTTTCGCTGCGGCCATTGGAACGGACCGCGATGCGGATGTGATTGTGCATCTTGCGGCACAGGCAGGCGTTCGTTATTCGATCGAAAATCCAGCGGCCTATGTATCAGCCAATGTCATGGGGCAGGTAACGGTTTTCGAGACCGCGCTTAAGCTCGCAAAGCGACCGCCAGTGGTTTATGCCAGCTCGTCATCGGTTTATGGTGCAAATGAGAAAATCCCGTTTTCCGAAAGTGATCCTGTGGATCATCCCGTTTCGGTTTATGCGGCGACCAAGCGTTCAGGCGAACTTCTAGCCGCCTCCTATAAACATGTTCACGGCCTTCATTCTACAGGTCTTCGATTTTTCACCGTCTATGGGCCATTTGGTCGCCCGGATATGGCGCCATGGCTGTTTACATCAGCCATTTTGAAGGGCGAGCCGATCCGCGTTTTCAATAATGGCGAAATGCAGCGCGACTTCACTTTCGTCTACGATATCGTGAGCGGTGTATTGGGTGCGATAAAGCGCATTCTTGAACACCCGGAAGAAACCGCGCCAGTCTATAACCTTGGCAATAATCGCCCTGTGATGCTCAACGATTTCATCGCAGCCATTGAAAAAGCATGCGGTAAAGAGGCGATCCGCAAGCTGGAGCCCATGCCCGCAGCGGATGTTCCGCGCACCTATGCGGATATAACACTTGCAGCGCGCGATCTCGGTTTCAGTCCTCAAACCACGCTCGATGAAGGTATCCCTTTGTTTGTTGAGTGGTTTCGGGGCTATAATGGGACGCGATGAGCGAACCAAAACCAAAACGGGGCTTTCGCCCGCTGGCAGATATGACGTCGCGTCTGATGGACCCGATGTTGCAGAAGCGCGCGGGTATTAATCTTTCGCTGCTGCAATCTTGGGAGGATATCGTCGGACCGGGAATCGGCGCATCATCGCGGCCGTTGCGAATAAATTGGCCTCGACGATTACGCGAAGACGATCCTTTCAGTCCCGCCACCTTGATTATCGCCTGTGAAGGTTTTGCGGCCCTGCAAATACAACACGAGACGGGCGAAATTATCAGCCGTGTGAACGGGTTTCTCGGTTTCTCCGCTATAGGTCGCATTAAGATTGAGCAGAAGCCGCCCGCGCTCGACTTCAGGCGTAAACCAAAGCGATTAGCCCCTCTGGCACCCTCGGATGAACGGCGCATCGATAAGGCAACCGACGGTATTGAGGACGATGCGCTCCGCGCCGCTCTTGCTCGGCTCGGCAAAAATATTCTTGCCGAGAAACGATCAACGAAGAAATGAGCGCTCTGCCTTAAATTTGATTCAAGATTGTTGCTGAACTTCATTTGATCACAACAGGGCTGGTGATTAGTGATCCACCACCCTAAATTGTGCCTAAAGCATGTCGCGAAAAAGTGGGAATCGGTTTTCCGTTAACGATATGCGAAAAACTAAGAATAAAGCGTGTTGTTTGAATATGATAGAATGCGAAACGCTTTAAGTGTCAACATTGAAACAGGACTGGATGATTCGTATGCCTGCACCGCTTAACCGCAGACATGTTATTTCCCTAGCGGGTGCCGCCGCCGCCGGGCTCGCTTTTGCTGGCAATGCGAGTGCACAGTCACGCAGCGCCGAGGCGACTGTTGACGCCGCGAAGGTTGCTGAAGCCGGCAAGCTCAAGGACATGGTTTATGGCAAGGCCGATGCGCCTGTTACGATTGTCGAATATGCATCACTAACCTGTTCGCATTGTGCTGATTTTGCGGTCAACACATTCCCGACCATCAAAGAAAAGTACATCGATACGGGTAAAGCGCGTTTGATTTTCCGCGAATTCCCGTTCGATCCACGTGCGACTGCAGCCTTCATGCTGGCTCGTTGCGCGCCTGAAGACCGTTATTTCCCGATGGTTGAAGTCTTCTTCAAACAACAACAGCAGTGGGCTGGCGCTGCTGATGGCGAAGCTGCACTGCTTCAAATTGCGAAACTTGCAGGTTTTACACAGGAGTCGTTCAAGGCTTGCTTGACGAACCAGCAAGTTCTCGATGATGTGAGAGCAACCATGGAACGTGGATCGACTGAATTTGGTGTGAACGCTACGCCAACATTCTTCATCAACGGTCAGAAATACGCTGGAGCCCTTTCGGTTGACGAGATGTCGGCAATCATTGACAAGCTGCTCTAAGTCGCCTTTCGGCAAGAAAAGCGGGCGCTTCATTGCGTCCGCTTTTTGTGTTTCTGAGGGGAGGGCACGCTGATGCGCTTCTCCAAGCTGCGACTTGTTGGTTTCAAGTCCTTTGTCGAACCTATGGAGTTCGTCATTGAAGGCGGATTGACAGGCGTCGTCGGGCCAAATGGTTGCGGCAAGTCCAATCTCGTCGAAGCGCTGCGCTGGGTGATGGGTGAAAACTCATACAAGAATATGCGCGCTTCCGGCATGGATGATGTAATCTTTTCTGGTTCAGCTACGCGTCCCGCGCGCAATACGGCAGAAGTGACGCTCTTCCTCGACAATTCTGATCGCACCGCACCGGCTGCTTATAATGATCAGGACGAGTTGCAGGTTTCGCGCCGCATTGAGCGTGAGGCCGGTTCCGTCTATCGGATCAATGGCAAGGAAGCGCGCGCCAAAGATGTGCAACTTCTCTTCGCCGATCAGTCGACCGGCGCTCGTTCGCCGTCTATGGTTGGACAGGGGCGCATTGGTGAACTCATTCAGGCCAAGCCACAGGCGCGCCGCGCGCTTTTGGAAGAAGCTGCGGGTATTTCCGGCCTCCATACGCGTCGACATGAGGCCGAACTGCGTCTGCGCGCTGCCGAAGGCAATCTTGAGCGCCTCGAAGATGTCGTGGGTGAGCTGGGTAGCCAGATCGAAAGCCTGAAGCGACAGGCGCGACAGGCCAATCGGTTCAAGGCGCTTTCTGCTGATATACGCCGTGCCGAAGCATCTCTTATGCATTTGCGCTGGTCACAAGCCAAAGCGCAGGAAGGCGAAGCGCAAAGTGCGCTCGCGCAGGCAACTTCTGTGGTTGGGGACATGGCACAAGCGCAGATGAATGCTGCGCGTGAACAGGCCGTTGGCGCTCATAAATTACCCGAAATGCGTGAGGCAGAAGCAAAGGCTGCTGCTGCTCTGCAACGCCTTTCCATCGCTCGCACGCAGCTTGATGAAGAAGACGGTCGTATTCGGGCCCGCCGCGCCGAACTTATGAAGCGGCTCGAACAGCTGACGGCTGATATCGCCCGTGAAGAGCAAATGGTGCGTGAGAATGCCGATATTCTGGCGCGTCTTGATGAGGAAGAGCAAGAGTTGCTTGCTTCGAACGAAGCATCTGGTGAGCGCGATGAAGAATTGCGCGCGATCTTCGAGGAGGCGGAAATCCGCCTGCAGGATAGCGAAAACGCGCTGGCTCGCGTGACTGCGGAACGGGCGGAAGCTTCTGCAGAACGTACGCAGATTGAGCGCGCGTTGCAGGAAACGCAAAGCCGCCGTGATCGTCTGGCAAACCAGATGGAAACGATTGAGCGCGATATCGCATCAGTTGCTGAGCAGATCGGTGGTCTGTTTGATCCGTCTGAAAAGCGTCTTCTCGTTGAAGGAGCGACTGATGCGCTGGCTGCCGCCGAAGAGGCTGTGATCGCTGTCGAAGAACTCGTGAGTTCCGCTCGCGAGCAGGAAACTGCCAGTCGTCAGCCGCTGAACGAGGCTCGCACGGAACTCAATCGTATTGAAACCGAAGCACACACGCTGGCGCGCATTCTCAATGCTGGTGAGGCAGGGCAGTATCCGCCTGTTGTTGAGGAATTGCGGGTCGAGAAGGGTTATGAAATAGCCCTTGGTGCGGCGCTTGGCGAAGACCTTGATGCTGCAAGCGATTCCAGCGCACCGGTCTTCTGGGCCTATAACCCCGCACCCGAAACTGATCCTGCACTGCCTGAAGGTAGCGTGCCTCTTGATCGTTTGGTGGAAGGCCCACAACAATTGCGCCGCAGGCTCGCGCAGGTGGGTGTTGTTTCGGAGAGTGATGGCCAGCGTTTGCAGGCATCCTTGCGTCCCGGCCAGCGCCTTGTAAGCAAGGCTGGCGCTCTGTGGCGCTGGGATGGATATACCGCTAGTGCTGACGCGCCAACGCCTGCTGCACAGCGACTTGCGCAGAAGAACCGGCTAGCCGAGCTGGAGCAGGAAGCAATCGCGGCCGCTCGCCGCGTGCACGACGTTGAGCAAGCCGTACAGCGTCTTGAAATCGCCGTGCGTGAAGCAGTCGAGCATGAGCGTGTGGCGCGGGATTCATGGCGCGCAAATCAGCATAAGCTGGATGAAGCGCGTGAGGCTCTGGCTGCCGTTGAACGAGCCGCCGGGCAACTGGCTACTAAGCGCGCGGGCCTCGAAGAAGCCAAATCGCGCCTTGAGGAAAATCTCGAAGAAGCACAAATCCGTGTGGTTGAAGCCGAAGATCGGCTCAACGAAATGCCGGATATGGACGCAATCGGCGAGCGTCATTCGGCTTTGAATTCAGAAGTGCAATCGGATCGTGTAACACTTGCAGAAGCGCGCGCGGCTTATGAAGGTCAGCGACGTGAAGCGGACAACCGTGCGCGACGGTTGGCGATGATTGGCATGGAACGGCGCAACTGGGCGTCACGAGCGCAAAATGCAGAGCAACAAATTGCAGCTCTGAATGACCGCCGAGCCGAAACTGCGGATGAAGCAGAAGTTCTGGCGGAAGCCCCGGAAGAAATCGAGAGCCGCCGCCGTGCGCTTTTGAATGAACTTTCGGAAGCAGATGATCGTCGCAAACAGGCTGCCGACATTTTGGCTGAAGCCGAAGCGGTGCAGGCCGAACTCGACAAGGCTGCGACACTGGCGATACAGCAGCTTGCAACCAGTCGTGAGCAACGCGCGCGCGCGGAAGAGCGCCTGACTGCTGCCGAAGAGCGCCGCAAGGATACGGAATTACGCATTGCAGAAGCGCTTAACTGCGCGCCGCATGAGGCCATTCGTCATACGGGCCTCAAGCCCGAAGATCGTATGCCTGATCCGGATCAGCTCGAACGCCAGCTTGAGCGGTTGCGTATCGAACGCGAGCGTCTTGGTGCGGTCAACCTGCGCGCGGAAGAGGAAAGTCAGGAGCTTTCTGCTCGTCTTGAGGCGATTATCTCCGAGCGCGAAGACGTCATCGAGGCGATCAAGAAACTGCGTCAGGCCATCCAGAGCCTCAATCGCGAAGGCCGCGAACGTCTGTTGGCTGCTTTCGATGTGGTGAATGCGCAGTTCCAGCGTCTGTTCACGCATCTTTTTGGTGGCGGTACGGCAGAGCTTCAGCTGATTGAAAGCGATGACCCGCTGGATGCCGGTCTGGAAATCCTTGCTCGTCCTCCGGGCAAGAAGCCGCAGACGATGACCCTTCTATCGGGTGGCGAGCAGGCACTGACAGCAATGGCGCTGATCTTTGCAGTATTCCTCACCAACCCAGCGCCAATCTGTGTGTTGGACGAAGTGGATGCACCGCTCGATGATCATAATGTCGAGCGCTACTGCAATCTGATGGATGAAATGGCGGCTTCAACCGAAACGCGTTTCGTCGTCATCACGCATAATCCGATCACCATGGCCCGTATGAGCCGTCTGTTTGGCGTGACGATGGGCGAGCAGGGCGTGAGCCAGCTTGTCTCTGTTGATCTGCAAACTGCAGAGCGGTTGCGCGAAGCGGTCTGATTTTCATTGCTGAATGATAGTATCACTCTTCATTTTCACTTTCGTCTTCATCATCGGCTTCAATTACTTGCCAGATAAATGCGTGAAGACGTTCTTCAATGCTTGCTCTGGAAGCGCCTGATGCTTCCATCTCACGCTTGATTTTGAAGAATTGGTCCTTGTCAGATTGCGACAGATATTTGGCGGCGGATTCAAGTGATGATAATGAACTGGACATTGCTGTTGATACTGTTTTGTTTGGTGAAATGCTATAGCGCATCCCGAAAAGTGCGAAGCGGTTTTCGGATAAGATGCGCGTTGGCGTAAGAGGCTGCATCCCGAAAAGTGCGAAGCGGTTTTTGGATAAGATGCGCGTTGGCTTAAGAGGCTGCATCCCGAAAAGTGCGAAGCGGCTTTCGGGATAAAGTTCTCGTAAACATAAATAGATAGAGCATTTCCAACGGTTCAATCTGAACTGGAAATGCTCTCGTTTTGCGTCATTCTTGATCAGCGAGCCTTATAGGTCACGCTCATTTTTGCGCCTGTCAGCGCGTGTTGTGCAAGTTTGCCCGGCTCCAAGTCATTGACGCCGATCGGCATTGGCTTGTCGAAATGCACATCCATTGTGAAGAAACCGGTCGGATGTGGCATATCCTGAACAAAACGCAGAAGTGCTTGTCGAGAGGTCGCATCAATCTGCTTGTCAGGCATCGCTTCGACAGATTTACTCACGATATCACGTAGACGAGCAATATCGATTTCCGGGTCGCTTTCACCGGTTTCAGATGGCAGTGCGGCGTAATTTGCAAGAACGGGCAGGGCAACACTCTCCCACAGCCCCTGATTATCAAGCCGTAAGCGCAGATGCGAAAGCGTTGCGGTTGGATTAACCGTAAGGCTCGCAACCGATGAATCGACGGGCAGGTTGATTTCCGCAGAAACTGAAGCCTTACCCATCTTTATGCTGCTGATTTCTGCGTTCTGAATGTGGAGATATCCGCTTTCCGGATTGAAGCGATAAGAAGCAGCGAAATCCATCGGCCATTGCTGAATTGAAGTAATGTAATCCGATACTTTGTTGCCGCTTTGCAGCGTCATGCGTACGCCATCCACCGCCAAACGCCCCCACTGCGGTGCAGTTTTGCTCAAATCAGGGGCTTCAGAAAGATAGTCCTGCAGGCGATCAACTTCCAAAACGGCTCTTTCGACTGTCCACCCCATAATGCTCATGGCTTGATAAATGCCGTTCGAAACAACGCAGCCATCGGGAATATCTCTGACCATATAATCTTTGCCGGGCTTGAGAATACTCATGCCCTTGAGAAATTCTTCGCACCGGCTAAGCGATGCGTTGTCAGGTGCAGGCGCGGTTGCTTGCGCTAATGCTGACGTGGCGGCGAGGGAGAGCAGGACGGTTGGAAGGATGAAGCGCATGTCACCGAATTCTATGTTGAACCAAATAAGATACGCCGCATCATTTCCATATGGTCGCTGCTGTCAACCAGTGACAATGAAAGTTGCTACTTGTCGCTCCAGACCGCAAGCTCGTTGCCTGCAGGGTCGGTGAAATGAAAGCGACGCCCACCAGGGAAGGCAAAGATAGGTTTCACAATCGTTCCACCAGCCTCGGTCACGGAGGCCAGCGTTTCTTCAATTTTTGCCGAATAAAGTACGGGCAAAGGTTTGGCGGTGGCTTGCGGATCGGCATCAAAACCACCATCCAGCCCTTCGGCAAAAGCAGAATAGGTCGGGCCGTAATCAACGAATGACCAGCCAAACGCACGCGCATAGAAACTTTTAGCGGTGTCGAGCGACCCATTGGCCGCAGGCATTTCAAGATAATCGAGCTTGCCGGTGATACGCATGTCCAACTCCAAATGTTCTATATTTGTTCTTATATTGGAGGTAGGCCCGCCAATTTGTCAAGTGATATTGGATTTCGATTAACAGGCCGTTTTGATTATTAAAAGTGAAGTCGGCCCATCAAGATGCAGTCGACAAACTGTCCGTCTCTGAAGGCATCGGATCGCAGAACGCCTTCGCGTTCGAAGCCGAAGTTTTCATATAGCTGAATGGCGTGAAGATTGTCAGCAAACACTGTCAGATCCAGTCGCTGAAGGTTGAGCCAGTTGTCTGCCACGTCAATAATTTCGCGCATAAGGCCAGTGCCGATGCCTTGGCCGTGGTAGTCATCATGCACGCCAATACCGATAGTCCCTGCGTGTATTCGCCGGCCATCTGCGCGACGAATATCGCAGCTTCCAACAATCTTTCCGTCAAGTGTGGCTACTATGACGATGTGTTTATCTTTGAGGTTTGAAAGCCATTGGCGCGTGTTTGCAACGCGCGTAAACGGCAAACGGGATGTTCCCGCTCGAAACTTGGGCATGTTGGTCATTGCACATATTTCTTCCGCATCCTCTACGTTTGGAGCGCGATACGTGAGTGCATCTGGTGCTAAAATCATGGAGCCTCCGGTAAACACAGTTCCGAAGCCTAACCGCTCAACAGGCAGCCAGCCATTGCAAGAAACCTATCCCTGTTTGTCTGGCTTCCTCATTAAATTTGCGCATCATGACTACCGCATCGACCCAAAATCGAGTGCGATTTTTGGAAAGCACAATGCGTAGATTCAATGAGTTAGAGCGGCCTTTGTGCTCCGAAGGGACGTACGGCGCTATAGAGCGTGTTGCGCTTAATCGCACCCACAACGCTCGCTCTAGATTCTTTTAATTGCCGCATGTTCGCGGGAACTCAAATGAATCCATTTGAGCACGACATGCTTTAGCCTTAGCGGTCTAATCGATTCTATTACGGTGCTTTGTCTTTTTTGATTGGCAGGCAACGACTTGATCGCATAAGCACGAAGATAATTTCTGCAGGCCTGTGGAAAAAGCACAGGCATTGCGGACCGTTACCTGCGCAAGGGAGGCCAGCATGGCGAAGTGGGTGTACGCATTCGGTGATGGTAAGGCAGAGGGCGCTGCGAGCGATCGCAACCTTCTCGGTGGCAAAGGAGCGAACCTGGCTGAAATGAGCAGCCTTGGTCTGCCAGTGCCGCCCGGTTTTACAATAACGACCGAAGTGTGCACCTCCTATTACGACCATGAACGCACCTATCCTGACGAACTCGATGGGCAGGTGCAAAAGGCACTGAACCATGTTGCAGATCTGACCGGCCGCGCATTTGGCGGCACGGAAAAGCCGTTGCTGGTTTCGGTGCGTTCTGGCGCGCGCGCCTCCATGCCAGGCATGATGGATACGGTTCTGAACCTTGGCCTCAATGATGAGACCGTTCAGGCTATCGCGCGAGAGGCTGGTGACGAGCGTTTTGCTTACGACAGCTATCGCCGCTTCATCCAGATGTATTCAGATGTGGTGTTGGGTGTCGATCACGGTTTCTTTGAAGAAATTCTGGAAGACAAGAAGGCCGATCTTGGTGTCGAAGTCGATACAGCGTTGAGCGCTGATGACTGGAAGGAAGTCATCGGGCTTTACAAGGCCAAGGTCGAAGAAGAACTGGGCGCGCCATTTCCGCAAGACCCGCGTGAGCAGCTTTGGGGTGCGATCAGCGCAGTCTTCTCAAGCTGGATGAATGCGCGCGCTATCACCTATCGTCGTCTGCATAATATCCCAGCGCAATGGGGAACCGCCGTCAATGTTCAGGCGATGGTTTTCGGCAATATGGGCGAAACCTCTGCAACGGGCGTTGCCTTTACCCGTAATCCTTCCACCGGCGAAAAGAAACTCTACGGCGAGTTTCTGGTCAATGCACAGGGCGAAGATGTGGTTGCAGGCATTCGCACGCCGCAGAACATTACCGAGGAAGCGCGAATTGCCGCTGGTTCCGACAAACCGTCGCTTGAAAAGGTAATGCCGGAAGCATTTGGCGAGTTTCTGAAAGTGGCTAGCCGACTTGAGCGGCATTATCGCGACATGCAGGATCTCGAATTTACCATCGAACGTGGCAAGCTCTGGATGCTGCAAACGCGCTCGGGCAAGCGCACGGCCAAAGCAGCGTTGAAAATGGCTGTCGAGATGGCCGCCGAAGGATTGATTACTGAAGAAGAAGCCGTGCTGCGTATTGATCCGGCAGCGCTTGACCAGCTTTTGCATCCGACCATCGATCCTCGTGCCGAGCGCATCGTTATCGGCCAGGGACTGCCAGCTTCGCCGGGGGCTGCGACAGGTGAGATCGTGTTTTCGTCGGAAGATGCTGAACAGGCCAAGTCTGAAGGCCGCAATGTTATCCTCGTGCGCGTTGAAACGAGCCCGGAAGATATTCACGGCATGCACGCGGCTGAAGGCATTCTGACAACACGCGGCGGCATGACCAGTCATGCCGCAGTTGTTGCACGCGGTATGGGTAAGCCTTGTGTGTCTGGCGCAGGATCGCTGCGTGTCGATTACCGCAACGGCACGATGCTGGCCGCAGGTCAGACGTTCAAAAAAGGCGATATTATCACCGTTGATGGCGGCAGCGGTCAGGTACTGAAGGGGGCGGTTGCCATGTTGCAGCCGGAGCTTTCCGGCGACTTTGGTCAGCTGATGCAATGGGCGGATAAGACACGTCGCATGAAAGTGCGGGCCAATGCGGAAACACCTGCAGATGCCCGAACAGCACGTTCATTCGGCGCGGAAGGCATTGGGCTCTGCCGTACTGAGCATATGTTTTTCGAAGGCGAACGCATTATAGCAATGCGCGAAATGATCCTTGCCGACAAAGAGGAAGGTCGTCGCACGGCTTTGGACAAGCTTCTGCCGATGCAGCGTTCGGACTTTGTCGAACTGTTCGAGATCATGAAGGGGCTGCCGGTTACAATCCGCTTGCTCGATCCGCCGCTCCACGAATTCCTGCCGCGCACGGACGAAGAAGTCGCGGAAGTTGCAAGTGCTATGGGTGTCGATGCTGATAAGCTGCGCGAACGTTCCGAGAGCTTACACGAATTCAATCCGATGTTGGGCCATCGCGGATGCCGTTTGGCCGTGTCTTATCCAGAGATTGCTGAAATGCAGGCGCGAGCGATCTTTGAGGCCGCAGTCGAAGCTGGCAAAAAGACCGGCGAACCGGTGGTGCCGGAAGTCATGGTGCCGCTGGTTGGTCTCAAGGCAGAGCTCGATTTTGTCAAAGCGCGCATTGATGCTGTGGCAAAAGAGGTTATCAGCGAAGCTGGCGTTCAGATCGATTATATGGTTGGCACTATGATCGAGCTGCCACGTGCGGCTTTGCGTGCTGCCGAGATTGCAGAGACCGCAGAGTTCTTCTCATTTGGTACGAACGATCTCACGCAGACGACATTTGGTATTTCGCGTGATGATGCTGCTCCGTTTCTTTCGACTTACCAGAGCCGTGGTTTGATCGAACAGGACCCGTTCGTCTCGCTTGATTTAGAGGGCGTGGGTGAACTGATCCAGATCGCCGCCGAACGTGGACGTAAAACGCGCGACAATCTCAAGCTTGGTATCTGTGGCGAACATGGCGGCGATCCGACGTCGATAGCTTTCTGCGAGAAGACCGGGCTTGATTACGTGTCCTGCTCGCCTTTCCGTGTGCCGATTGCACGTCTGGCGGCAGCGCAGGCCTCAGCACGAAATAGCGCGTTCCGAAAAGTGTGAAGCCGTTTTCGGACAAGATGCGCGTCAATTCAAGACTTGAGAAGGCCCATCTGATTGAATCAGATGGGCCATAAAATTATGTGCCATAATTCGGCTTTGGTTCTGGCGCTGTAAACTGTGAGTCTTAATGCCAGAACTTTGTTTATCGGGGCAGATATGTTGCGTCAGTTACTTGCGGCGGGGGTCGCGCTCATTTGTTTGAACACTGTGGCCAGCGCATATGATGCGCTTCCGCAGCCGGAAAACAACGAAAAAATCAGAATTGTTGAACCACAATTGCGTATTGCAAAGGGTGGGGCGGCTGCGCCGCAAGTGGCGCTGACGCTCGATGCCTGCATGGGGAAAACGGATCACCGTATTCTCGATGTATTGGTGCAGAAACGCATTCCGGCGACGATTTTTGTTACTGGACGCTGGCTGAAGCAGAATGCGGAAGCCTTTGCGCTGATGAAGGCGCATCCTGACCTCTTCGACATTGAGAACCACGGCAATATGCATGTGCCAGCCATAACCAATGTGCAGACCATGTATAATATCAAAACAGCGGGTTCACTGGATGCCGTTCGTTCGGAAATTGATGGTGGTGCCGATGCAATCGCCAAGTCAGGCGCTTCAAAGCCGCAATGGTATCGTGATGCAACCGCCCGCTATTCGACCGATGCGGTTAAACTCGCGACGAGCATGGGCTACAAAATCGGCGGTTATTCATTGAACGGCGATCAGGGTGCATCGCTGCTTGCGCCTGTCGTTGCAAGGCGCATTTCGGCTGCACGCGATGGTGATGTCATCATTTCGCATATCAATCAGCCAACGCGCTCGGCAGGTGAGGGCGTGGCCAAGGGCATTCTGGCACTTCAGGCCAAGGGCATGAAGTTTGTGAAGCTAAGAGACGTTGAGACGTCCATGACGCTCAACCCGGTGCCGGACCATAATCTGCACGCAGGCGCACCTGCGACACTTGCAAAGCCGCCCGCAAACAAGTGATGGTTTTAAGTTCTAGAGCGTGTCGCGCTTAATAGCACCTATGACGCACGCTCTAGATTCTTTTAATTGTCGCATGTTCGCGGGAGCTCGAATGAATCTATTTGAGCACGACATGCTTTAGCTACCGTTTGTCTTGTCCTTTGGGGACAGGCTTTTCATGACTGCTGCGTAATTGCGTCCAAGGCTTTCAAACAAAGCATTCTCGCCAGTCAATGGGGCAACGGAAAGCGTTGTGCCGTCATTGCCCAACGTGACAAAAACAACCTGATCTTGTGGTTGGCCTGCAATAGCAATAGCGCCAATACGTTGTGTTTCACTGGTGTCGAGCGCAGGCATGTTGAACAGAACTTCTCCGCCCACACGTTCTGCTGCCTTGGCAAGGGCAGTGTCAAATCCTTCGATCAGAACGTCGATGGCTCCGAGCGCAAATTCAAGCTCGACTGCTTCCAGCGTCATTACATCCTGATCGGCTTCAGCAGCGCTGGATGTAGCTGGCTCATGGCCATTATGAAGGGTGCGATCCATGTCGTCCTCTCCGACGAATCCGAAAAAAGCCCCCATATACGCGATCATGCCCTTCGTTAGAAGTTGCTGCAATAGCTTTTATATTGATTTCACTCTATTTTTCCCGCTCATTCTTTGTAACTGGATGAATTGACAGTGCGTGCCTTGCCTTTTCCTTTTGCGTCCGAGCTCTCTCTGTTATGCATGGAAGCGCTCTGAAACGCGGTTGGGATCCTGCATGAGAAAACTTCGCTATCAACGCCGACAGTCTCGTTCAGCCATTTGGGCTTTGCGTTTTGGCGTATTTGCGGCCGTGCTTTCAGCGCTGGGTCTTATCCTGCACAGGTTCGGCAAGCTGGAAACGCCGGATTTTGTTCTGGTCGCTATCCTCGGTGGTGGGCTTGCGATACTCGCGCTGTTATGTGCCGCAAAAGGACTACGTAATTTGTGGGTCAATGGCGACAAGGGTGGAGCACGCTCTTTCTGCGGCAGCTTTCTGGCTTTTGCAGTTCTGCTGCCGCTCTGTTTTGTAGGCTCTCTATGGTATGGCTCGCCACAGCTTTATGATCTGACAACTGATTTTGAGACGCCGCCACAGTTTCCATCGACAATGCCAGCCCGCTTGCCGGGCATGAACGCGCTCTCAGTTGATGTTGCCGCGGATATGATAGGGCAAATGTCAGCCTATCCGGATGTAATGGGGCGCCGTTATCCCGCAGCTCCAGATCGGGTTGCGCAAGGGGTAGAAAATACCCTCAAGGCCTTTGGCTGGACGCAGATTAGTCGCGACATTCCTTTGCCAGAGCAGAATGCTACGCGTTTTGCTGCGACGGCCCACAGCACTTTTCTTGGCTTGAAGAGCGATGTGGTTATCCGTCTGCTTGATGAAGGCGAAACCACCTATGTCGATATGCGATCCTTGTCGCGTTACGGCAAACGGGACATGGGGCTGAATGCCGCCTTTATAACCGAGTTTTTGTCGGCACTCGAAGGCGAGGTCAACAAGGCTCCAGCCGATGTTGAATGATCAGCGCGGCTGATAGATCCCATTCAGGGATGGATAGCCATCAGTGATGATTTCCCCGCGTCCGACGAGATCTTCGAGATGCGCCAGTACCGAGAGTGCTGCAGCACCATGCAGACGTGGGTCGGTTTCGCGATAGATCGCTTTGACCATATCCGGGATCGTGCGATCGCCTTGAACGATCCGCTCCAGTATTGCGCGTTCTCGCATTTTACGATGTGCACGCAATCCCCGCACAAACGCCGCCGGCTTTGTGACTGCACCTCCATGGCCAGGCAGATAGATATCATCATCGCGTTCAAGCAGCTTCTCAAGCGAAGCCATGTAATCGCTCATTGAACCGTCTGGTGGCGCAACGATAGACGTCGCCCATGCCATCACATGATCGGCAGAAAACAGGATGCCTGTGCCTTCGAGGCCGAAGGCCATGTGGTTGGCTGCATGGCCGGGGGTGTGTATCCCGCGCAGCGCCCAACCGTCGCCGTCGATCTTTGCACCATCGGACAGGACCAGATCGGGCGCGAAATCGGTATCGGCACTTGCCTCAAGAAAGTTCACTTCGCCGCTATAATAAGGACGGGCGGGGCGATGTGGACCCTCGGCAACAACAAGCGCACCAGTCTGTTCCTTCAGCTGCCTTGCGAGGGGGGAATGGTCGCGATGGGTATGGCTTACAAAAATATGACTCACAGGGCGCTTGGCGATTGCAGCGAGAAGAGCCTGAAAATGCTCTTCGTTCTCTGGACCTGGATCGATAACGGCGAGCGTATCTGTCCCTATGATATAGCTGTTTGTGCCATGAAATGTAAAAGCGCTCGGATTATTCGCAGTCAGGCGGAGCAGGTCTTTACGCAAGGCAACCGGCGCCCCATATTCCGGGGAGAAGCTGCCGTCGAAATCAAGCGCCATTGAATAATCCAACTCGTTTTGGTTTGTCGGTTTGTATTGTTGCAATTCTTCGAACGGCTTAGGACGAATATAGTCCGGTTTCAAATGATTATCTGGTGAAGCGATACTCACAGCGCCGATTATAGGAGTGAGACAAAGATGCGTCAGAGAAATAAATCAAAAATTGCCGTGGCGTCTCTTCCCGCTGGCTACTTGCAAACCAAGCAACTGACACGGGCTTTCCGGTTTGTTGTGCTGGCAATTCTTGGTAGCGCGGTTCTCACGCTCTCAGCAAATATCAAGGTTGATCTTCTCTACGTCAATGTGACGATGCAGACTGCAGCACTGTTTGCAATTTCTGCGCTTTATGGTTCACGTCTGGCTGTTGCCACTGTCGCGCTTTATCTGCTTGAGGGTGTGCTCGGCATGCCTGTTTTCACAGGAACACCCGAAAAGGGCGTGGGCCTTGCCTATATGATGGGGCCTACTGGTGGCTATCTGCTTTCTTATCTCGTTGCCGCATGGATGATTGGTCGAGCTGCGGATAAGGGGCTCGCACACAAGCCGCTTGCGCTTGGCGGTGTCATGCTGCTTGCAGAAGCCGTCGTGCTCGTCATGGGCGCGGGCTGGATGGCTTATTTGTATGGCATTGAAAAAGGTATCGCCTTTGGCTTTGGTGCCTTCATCATCGCCGATCTGGTCAAGCTTGCACTTGCGGCCTGTAGTGTCCCGGCAATGTTGGCACTATTCAAGCGTTGATCAGCACAATCCATTGATAAATCTCAAGGTCCGAGTTCGTTGCGCGGCCTTTTTCATGACTTTGTTGAAACTGCTTTGCGATTGACAATTAGTCGGCGGCAAAGCTTTGTTAGACTGCATAAAATCAGGTTTGTCGGGGAGAAAAGCGTGAAGTTTGAAGTGCTGGAAGTTGAGCCGCTGACAAAGGCGGCTTTTGCCCCTTTTGGGGATGTTATCGAGGTGAACGGTGCTGAGCGACGTCTCATCAACAATGGCACGACGGAACGCTTCCACGATCTTGCCCGCGTCGAGGCCGTTGGCACTGACGCACGTGTTCTGATCAATATTTTTCGCGGACAGTCTTTCTCAGCACCAATCGACATCGTGATGATGGAGCGCCATCCTTTCGGATCTCAGGCCTTCATACCCTTAAACGGCAGGCCGTTTCTGATGGTGGTGGCAGAAGATGCTGAAGGCAAACCCGCGCGACCGAGAGCGTTTTTGGCGCGAGGTGATCAGGGCGTCAACTATTGGCGCAATGTCTGGCATCATCCGCTTGTATCCCTTGAGCAGACGTCAGATTTTCTTATTGTTGACCGCGCAGGCAACGAGGATAATCTGGAGGAGTATTTCCTTCCGGATGTCGCCTATCGCATCGAGACAATCCCGGCTTTTGAAACGCAAATCTGAGGATCAAAATGGGCAAGCTATCTACACATGTTCTCGACACTGCGCATGGTAGTCCGGCGGCAGCGATGCGGATTGAGCTTTATAGGCTTGGAGCCTTGGGAAAAACGGAGCTGATTAAGCGTACTGTCACCAATCTCGATGGTCGCACAGATGAGCCGCTGCTGAGCGGGAGTGAAATGCAGGAAGGCACTTATGAGCTGCAATTTCATGTCGCTGAATATTTTGAAGCACGCGGCGCAGACGTTGCCAATCCTCCGTTCCTTGATCTCATCCCAATCCGTTTCGCGATCGCGGATGAAGACGGCAATTACCATGTGCCACTTCTGGTCAGCCCCTGGTCTTATTCGACCTATCGCGGAAGCTGACTTATCCCCCTCTACCTGAGAGCCATTAAGCTCCCCGCATTACCAACGCGAGGAGCTTTTTATGGATCAAACACCAAATCTGAAACTTCCCTATATCATGCCCAGTCAGGCGCAGAAGCATGTCACGCATAATGAGGCGCTGCGATTGCTTGATGCCGTCGTGCATCTCAGTGTGAAATCGCGCATACAAACTGGCGCGCCCATCGGACCGCTCTCAGGTGAGCGGCATATAGTTGCAAGCCCTGCAACCGGCTTGTGGGTTGGAAAAGACGGAATGATTGCCTTCTTCATCGATGACGGCTGGTCTTTTGTTACGGTCGCAAAAGGCTGGCTTGCCTATGTCGAGGATGAAGGCAGATTGCTGGTGTTCAACGGCACTGAGTGGGAGGTCACAGGCTCGGTGCCCGATAGCCTGTCGCTCTCGATGCTTGGTGTGCAGGCCACAGCGGATGCAATCAACCGTTTTGCAATCTCGTCGGAAGCAAGCCTCTTTAACAATGCGGGTGCCGGCCATCAGATCAAAGTGAACAAACAGGCGGCAACAAATACAGCAAGCCTGTTGTTCCAATCAAACTGGACGGGCCATGCAGAGATGGGCCTGAATGGCGATAATAATTTCAGCATCAAGGTTGGCGACGATGTGGGCAATTGGCGCGAAGCTGTTAAGGTTGATCGAGCAACCGGCAATGTCGCAGTCGGCTCCATATGGCCGGAAACTCGCCTGCATGTCGACGGCCCGATACGTCCTGCATCTTTTGCGATAGCAGATTTGCCATCGGCAGCAGCGCATGGGGCAGGGGCGATGGTTTTTGTCAATAATGCAAGTACCGGCCCCCAAATGGTCTATTCAAACGGTTCTGGCTGGCTCAGCATGCGAACGGGCGCAGCAATCACCTGACGCACTATCGATTGGACGCAACGGTTTAGCTGCGTCCTCTGATCGCAATCTGCCGCATTTACAGCGGTTCCAGTTAATATTGAATCGTTGGAGCCGCTTTAACTAATTTTTTTTACGCATTTCCGAACGCAAAGCCGGTTCCCACTTTTGCTGGAAATGCTTTAATTTTGGAGAATACCGGCCTTTTTGGCCTGTAAGGACAGATGCTCATGAATAGTCAGAGTTCCACCGTCTCCCTGTAGCGGTATGGGATCCTGAGCTTCGCGCGCTTCCTTCGGTGTAAGCCCGAAACGGGCTTTGAAAGCCTTCGTGAGCTGCGTTCCATCGTGAAATCCGCAACGATAAGCGACCTCCTTCAAGGAAATTGCCTTGCCCTTCTTGTCGATAACAATCCGGTACGCGAGATCCAATCTTTTATCGCGAATAACCTTTGCCACGCCTTCATCCGGCTCAAAGGCGCGATAAAGATGCGACCGTGACATGCGGAAATGCTGCTGTATCGAATGTGGTCCCAGCAGCGGATTTGTGATGTTCTTGTCGATGTAAGCAAGGATACGGTTGCGTATGGGCAGGTTGATCGGGACATTCTCAACTGAACCTTTGTCGGCACCCTTGATGCATGAAGCAAGCAGCACCAACAAAGCATCCTTGGCGGCAATAGATTCCATCGCCGAAAGCTCCTGAACAACATCATTCAAGCCACGCAGATATTCAAACAAAAGCTGTGTCGTGGGAGCCTCGGCTTTAAGAATCATCCCATGCAGATTGCGCCAGCCAACAAGCTTCTCAAGTTCTTGACGAGGCATGATGACGGTCAGACGCGCGCCTGCTTCAGCTTGACTGGATATGACTTGGGCCATGTCGAGAATGAAAATATCACCGGGCTTCGCAGAGACAGCAACACCATTGAAGTCGCCGCTCAAAGTGCCAGCCAGCATGACCTGAAGGACATAATGATCAAGACCACTCTGGGCGATGATACTCGTTGTGCGCTCATAATGTTGACTGTTGAACGTTGTAGAACCGACCAACATATTGCCGAAGGGGTAAGAACGTAATGTTCCTATAAAGCCTCTTTTATTTTCATCATCGAGCGACGACACTTCGTAAAACAGCTTTACGGCGTCACGCCAGAAGTCGTCACGAATTTCGGCATCGACCATATCTGTCGATAAAAACAGCTCTTTTGTCATTCCTACCCCGTCGCGGGAAGCTATTATCATGTTTCCCGCGCAAGGGTATTCGATAAAAGCAATCAATTAGTCGTTAAAATTCAATATAATAAGAAAAATAGTGATCAATATTTCGAGAAGCCGAAGTTTATCTGCCAATATTGTGTCGTAAATATAATGTAAGACGACAGATACAAAAGTCCTGACAATATTAGTGATTGCTAATATTGTCAGGACTTTGCAGTTTCAACTAAAATGAACTTTTAGTAAGGGCTGTCGACCTTGCCCATTTCTACATAGACGGTCTTGATCTGGCTGTAATGCGTCAGGGCTGCGATGCCGTTTTCACGCCCTATGCCGGATTGCTTGTAGCCACCGAATGGCACTTCCACAGGTGTCAGATTATAGGCATTGATCCAGCAAGTCCCGGCCTTGATTTGGCTGATCACGCGATGGCCACGTGCGATGTCAGCCGTAAACACACCAGCGGCCAAACCAAATTCAGTATCGTTGGCGCGTGCAATCACCTCATCTTCGTCTGTGAACTCCAGAACGCTCATGACAGGGCCAAAGATTTCTTCACGGGCGATCATCATGTTGTCGGTTACGTCTGTGAAGATGGTCGGCTCGATGAAACAGCCCTTATCGAATCCCTGCAGCTTTGGAACGCCGCCACCATAGGCGAGGGTCGCGCCTTCGGCTTTGCCTTTTCCGATATAGGAGAGAACCTTGTCGCGCTGCGCACCATTGACGAGCGGTCCCATCTGGGTCGCTTCATCAAGCGGATCGCCAATACGAATCTTGCGCGTACGTTCGACGAGACGTTCAACAAATCGTTCACGTACATTCCTATGAACGAACACGCGGGTGCCGTTTGAACAGACCTGACCGGTTGAATAGAAGTTGCCGAGCATCGCGCCGCCAATGGCACTTTCAAGATCTGCATCGTCGAAAACGATAATTGGCGATTTGCCACCAAGTTCCATCGTGACATGCTTCAAATGCTCGCCAGCCTGCGACATGATCCGCTTGCCTGTCGGAACCGATCCGGTCAGGGAAACCTTGGCAGTCAGGCGGTGATTGACGAGTGCAGCACCCACATCACCAAAGCCCTGAACGACGTTGAACAGACCATCCGGCAGGCCCGCTTCCTTATAGGCTTCAGCCAGCGCGAGCGCGGAGAGGGGCGTGTTTTCTGATGGCTTGAAGATGAATGCATTGCCCATGGCGAGCGCCGGGGCAGATTTCCATGCGGCGATCTGAATCGGATAATTCCATGCGCCAATACCGACGCAGATGCCGAGCGCTTCACGACGCGTATAGGCAAACGATCCACCAAGCTCCACGAACTCGCCATTGAAACCGGAGATGATGCCGCCGAAGAATTCGAGAGCATCTGCGGCGGACGCTGCATCTGCAACAAGCGTTTCCTGAAGCGCCTTGCCGGTGTCGAGTGTCTCAAGCTTTGACAGTTTCTTGTTTTTCTCGCGTAAAATTTCCGCCGTGCGGCGCAGAATGCGGCCGCGCTCGACAGGCTTGAGTGCCGCCCATTCGACCTGTGCTTTGAGGGCTGCCGCATAGGCGGCCTCAATCACATCAGGCGTTGCCGAATAGAGCTTGGCGATTTCTTCACCAGTTGCTGGATAGAAAACGGGAAGCGGCTTTCCCGCTTTGTCTTCGACGAATGCGCCGCCGATGAAATGCGAGGCTTTGGGTTGTACTTTCATTTTATTCTCCTCGGGTTTCATCCTTGCATTTGAGCCAAAATTATAAGGCGGTTTTGCGTGGGATAATACGTAAAAACAAATAGTTAGAGTAGCTTCGGTAATCCGGCTTCAACAGAGTCGCTTTAACGATCGGAAACTTGCCAACGTGGGTTAATCCAGGGTTCCTGATTGGAGCGTGCTAGGGGCGTGCGGCCAAGAATGTGATCGGAAGCCTTTTCACCGGTCATAATCGACGGCCCATTGAGATTGCCGTTGGTTATACGCGGGAAAATAGACGAATCTGCAACACGCAGGCCATCAATGCCGATAACACGACATTCAGGGTCAACGACGGCCATCGGATCGTCAACTGCACCCATCTTACAGGTTCCGCAAGGATGGAATGCACTTTCCACATGTTCGCGGAGGAAGTTGTCGATCTCATCATCCGATTGCACATTTGCGCCGGGCTGAATTTCGGCGCCACTAAAGGGCGCGAAGGCATTCTGGCCGAATATTTCTCGGGTTAGCCGCACGCAATGGCGGAAGTCTGCCCAGTCATCCTCGTGCGACATATAGTTGAACTGAATCCGTGGCTTGTCTCGTGGGTTGGCCGAGCGAAGCGTCACACTGCCGCGCGATTTGGATCGCATTGGCCCGACATGTGCCTGAAATCCGTGAGACTCTGCTGCTGCCTTGCCGTCATAACGAATGGCGACTGGGAGGAAGTGATATTGAATATCGGGATATTCCACCCCTGCTTTCGAGCGCACGAAAGCGGCAGATTCAAAATGGTTGGTGGCGCCATCTCCTGATTTGAAGAACAGCCATTGCGCGCCGATCATCGCTTTCGAGAAAAGGTTGAGCTTGGAGTAGAGCGTGATGGGCTGCGTGCATTCCTGCTGGATATAGACTTCAAGATGATCTTGCAGATTTTGGCCTACACCGGGGCGGTCTGCCACTACATCAATTCCATGCTCTTTCAGCTGCACCGCAGGGCCAATGCCCGACAGCATCAGAAGCTTTGGTGAGTTGATAGACGAAGCCGCTATAATGACTTCGCGTCGTGCACGAATGGTTGAGAAGGTGCGACCTGCTTCGATTTCGACGCCCACGGCGCGTTTGCCCTCAAGCACGATCTTGCGTGCGAGGCCTTTGACGAGTTTGACATTCGGGCGCTTTAAAGCCGGTTTCAGATAGGCATTAGCCGCAGACCAGCGGCGTCCATTATGGATCGTCTGCTCCATCGGGCCGAAGCCTTCCTGCTTTTGGCCATTATAGTCTTCCGTGACTTCAAAACCCGCTTGATGTCCCGCATCCACAAAGGCCTTGAATAGTGGATTATCGCGTCTGCCACGCTGAATATGCAACGGACCATCCGTACCGCGCCATCCGTCTTGTCCGCCATGCGAATTTTCCATCCGCTTGAAATAGGGCAACACATCGGCATAGGACCAGCCCCGCGCGCCACTTTCTGACCAATGGTCGTAATCGCGGGCATGACCACGCACGTAAACCATGCCGTTGATCGAAGAGGAGCCGCCAACCACTTTGCCACGCGGCGTGACCAGGCTGCGTCCACCAATATGTGGTTCAGGTTCGGTAGAAAACCCCCAGTCGTACGTTTCCATATTCATGGGGAAGGAGAGGGCGGCAGGCATCTGGATCAGCGGTCCGATGTCCGGTCCGCCAAATTCGATCACGATAACCGAATGTCTGCCGTCTTCGGAGAGGCGGTAGGCCATAGCTGAACCGGCAGAGCCGGAGCCGATGATAACGAAGTCCGCTTCCATGCTCATTTCTCCACCGACAGCTGAACGGCAATGTAATCTTCCACGAGAGCGATCGCAGATGCTGCATTTGGTGCGTCGGCACCCAACGCATGCCGGATATAAAGTCCGTCAATCAGCGCACCTGCACCTTCGGCAATGCGATTTGCACGGTCGCGGCTGGTCAGTTGTTCAAGTGCAAAGACGAAATTTGAATGCAGGCGGCGCGCATAAATGCGTAAGAGCCGTTTGGTGTCTTCCGACTGCTGCGCGTGGACATAGAAGGTCAGCCAGGCGGCAATCGTTTCCTGTGCGAACTGCGAAGCGGAAAAGTTCACCGCAATAATCGCTGCAATGCGTTCTTGTGGGGTTTCAGCAAGCTTCATTGCGGCGTTCAAGTCACTTCCAAGCTCGCGAAGCAGATGACGCATGGTGGCGAGGATGAGTTTGTCCTTGCCGCCAAAATAATGATGCGCGAGCGCAGGCGATACACCTGCTTCATGAGCAATCTGCGCAACAGTTACGTCCAGTGAACCGCGCTGGCCGATTGTGCGGATGGCAGCATCGATCAGTTCGCGCCGCCGTAAAGGTTCCATCCCGATCTTGGGCATAATCGTTGTTCCGTTTTGAGGCCTTTGATCTCTATTTTATATTTGATTGACTGATCAATCAATAAAAACTCTGACAAATGAAGGTCAGAGTTTGTGGCAATGGAAACGTCCGCGAATAAGGTTGCGGGCTTGCGCGTATTGTCCGCTCTGCATACATTTGAGAGATGAGCAGAGCTTTTACCAAGGAACAGGATGACGCTCCGACTGATCTCGGTGAGCGTCCCATTAGCCCGCATCGTAATCTCGTCACGCCGGATGGCATGAAGCTGATTGAGGACGAACTTGCGCGGCTGCACCGCGAATTGGCTGAGGCCAATGTCGCGGGAGAACGCTCCACAATTGCGCGTCTTTCACGCGATTTACGCTACTGGACAGCGCGCCGCGAAACGGCTGAGCTGTCCGTGTCGGAGCGCGATAGCAACGTTGTGCGTTTTGGAATGACGGTCGAACTCGAAGATCTCGACGGAACGGCCCGCACATGGACCATCGTCGGCGAAGACGAAGCTGATCCGGCCAAGGGTAAAATATCTCACATGGCCCCGGTCGCCATCATGCTTTTTGGTAAACCGGTAGGTGACGTCGTCATGATCAACGGCAAGGAGTGGGAGATCGTGGCTGTTAGTGGTTGAACTACAACCACCCCTTCCTGCGGAAATAGAAAAGCGGAAGCAGGGCAGAGGCAACCATCAGGCCAAGCGCCATTGGATATCCCCACGGCGAATTCAATTCCGGCATGAAAGAGAAGTTCATGCCGTAAATGGACGCAACCAGTGTCGGCGGCATGAAGCCCACAGCCGCAACGGAGAAAATCTTGATGATGGCGTTCTGCTCGACGGAGATGAGTCCAACAATTGTATCGAGTAGGAATGTGACCTTATTGGATAAAAAGTCCACGTAAGCGACGAGTGATTGCGCGTCGCGTTCGAGCGACTTGATCCATGATCGGGTGTCTTTCTTGGTGGCGACAGGACTGTTGATCGCAGAAAGATAAACCAGCATGCGGCTGACACCAGCCAGGCTTTCACGCATTCTGGACAGGAATGTTCCTTGTCCACCGATCTGTGTGAGGATGTGCCGGAAATCCTCAGTCGTCATTGGTCTCGCCTTCGGCTGGCGGCGATAGATGGAATGCGAAGCTGCATCGATCTTACCAGCCACACCTTCCAGAATATCCGCGAGCCTATTGGTGGTGGCCTCGATAATGCCCAGCATGATGGACAGGCCAGAGCACTTGGCCGGGATCAATCCGTTACCTGGCTTTATTGCGCGCGCAATGTAGATGCTGACGGATTTGGGATTCGCGTAACGCACGGTGACGAGCCGCGAGCCGTGCAGGATGAAGGTGACCGGCGCCAGTTCGCGGTGATCGAGATCAACAGCATGTAGAATCGGAACGGTCAGATATTGTGCACCGCTTTCCATGTAGAAGCGGCTCGATTCTTCAATTTCCGTCATATCTTCGCGTGTAGGAATGGAGATGCCTGTCCATGCTTCGACGATGTGATCTTCATTGACGCCCGGCGCGAGCAGGTCGATCCATATGACATTGTCGGGCAAGGGGTTCCCCGGTTCCACCTCGACGCTTTCGAGATGATCTCCGTTAAGGCAGTAAAGCGTAATCATGCGGCACCCGGTCAAACAGTCTCAATTTTAGCCTGCTACATTGCGCGATAATTGTTAACGGAATGCGGCAAGCACGGTTAAAGCAGATTGGGCGCATCGCGAAAAGTGTGAAACGGTTTTCGGGATACGCGTTATGCGCCCATGTAATCCACATTGACATGAGAGATTGTGACATATAAATGATCAAATCATCTGATGACTTTGGTGAATTATGGAAGCATTATCGAGAAAAAGCCTGGCGGAAGCAGCCGAGCAATCCATTCGGTCTGAAATTACAGCCGGCAATTGGCGCGTGGGCGAGCAATTGCCCAATGAAGCGAGCCTCTCTGCCAGACTTGGTGTCAGCCGTGGAACTGTACGTGAAGCTGTGCGAGCGCTGGTCGCTCAAGGCATGCTGGAAACACGACAGGGGTCTGGAACCTATGTGTTATCCGCATCCGACACGAGCCGCAGCTTTGATCGCATTCGCCATACCAGTCTGCGTGATCGTTTTGAAACGCGGGCTGCCCTTGAAGTTGAAGCGGCGCGTCTTGCCGCGCAACGCGCAACATCGGAAACGATCCGCCATCTTGAACTGAAGCTGGAGCAGCGCAATAAACGCGCTGACGAGAACAGAACCGATTTTGTTTTGCGGGATTTTGCCTTTCATGAAGCCATTGTTGCAGCATCGGGCAATAGCGCGCTGGTTGCGGTCTATGCGTTCTTTTCCCAGTCCATCCGGGAATCGATAGAAGCCACACTCGACGGAGAGTTGCCGGAACCAGGTCATGAAGAACATCGCGCCATTATAGAAGCCATAGCAACCGGCAATCCCGATTTGGCGGGCGCTGCGGTGCGTCGATTTATGACGCCTCTGATTGAAGAACTTGAAAGGCTGTTGGCATCATGAGCCACACAAATGAAGTTCCGTCGCGTCCCGTGACGGAGGAAGAACTGGCGCAACATGCAGAGCCATTTGTCGATGCGGAAGCCGATAGTGTGCCGCAGCCTGCCGCACAGCGCCTGCCAAGTCCTGCTTTGCGTGTGCTGCTTGGTCTGAGCCTCGTGCTGATTGCAGCTAACTTGCGCCCTGTCTTTTCAAGTGTTTCCGTCCTTCTGCCCGAAATCATAGAAGCCACCGGCATGTCGGCAACTGCTGCAGGTCTTTTGACGACCTTGCCGGTTGTCTGTCTCGGTGTATTTGCACCTTTTGCACCTCGTCTCGCACAGCGGTTCGGTGCTGAGCGTGTATTGCTTTTTGTGCTGATTGTTTTGACCATAGGCACCGCAATCCGCGGCATCGGCAATTCGGCTTCCCTCTATATTGGCGCAATATTAGCTGGCGCTGCTATTGCGACCGGCAATGTTTTGCTGCCCGGCGTGGTGAAGCGTGACTTCCCGAAAACGGCTGCGATTATGACTGGCTTTTATACGATGGCGCTGTGTGGTGGCGCTGCTGCAGCTGCGGGCTTTACCATTCCGATTGAACATATGCTCGGCGGTTCATGGAACTTGGCGCTGGCCTTCTGGGCTATTCCGGCAGCTCTCGTGCTTGCTCTGTGGTTGCCGCAGGCGCTGCGGGCAAAGCACAATGTTGCGCATTCCGGATTTAAAGTCATCGGGCTGTGGAAAGATAAGCTTGCCTGGCAGGTCACACTCTTTATGGGGTTGCAATCCTCCATGGCCTACGTGGTTTTCGGCTGGCTTGCTCCGATCTTACGCGAGCAGGGCTTGAGCGCGACCGCAGCCGGAGGCCTGGTCTCGTTCTCAATCATGGTGCAGGTCGTTACCTGTCTTGCTATCCCGTCGATTGCTGTTCGACAGAAAAGCCAAAGCCTGCTCAATGCAGTGCTTTGCATCAGCGCGGCCCTTCCGCTGATAGGCTTTCTTTATCTGCCGCAATGGAGTTTCTGGATACTTGCAGCCATTCAAGGAATTGGGCAGGGCGGTCTGATTGCCGCTGCGATGATGGTGATTGTGCTGCGTTCGCCAGATTCCCATACAGCCGCGCACCTCTCAGGCATGGCGCAATGCGTAGGTTATACGCTGGCCTCCATCGGGCCACTGGTCGTGGGAATGATCCACGGTGCTACAGGCAGTTTCGAAGCTTGTGGTATCTTCTTCGCACTGCTGGGCGTGGGCGCTGCAATCAATGGCTGGGGTGCTGGACGGGCGCAGCATGTTGGCGTGAAAGTTATAAAAGAAGCATAAGAAAAGCCCCGGTTCTCCGGGGCTTTTCTTGTTAATGTGAACTCAGATAAACTGTCCGAGGCCTGGGATCGAGCCGACCACTGCATCGACGGGTTCGTCGCCAGCCTTTTCCTTGGCAAAGCGGATGGTTTCTTTGGCAACGCCAGAGATTTCACCCATGCCAAGACCTGCACCCATCAACTGAGTACCAAGGCCCATCACGCCACCCATAAGTCCGGAAAGCAGACCACCACCCTTCACTTGTGAAATGGCTTCATCGGCACCCGGAAATGCTGCGAGCAGCTGCTGTACTTTGTCAGCTGGCCCTTCCTTCTGCAGAAACGCCAAAATCATGCCAACAGCTTTCTGTGCTGTTGCCGCATCGATGCCGACATTCGAGGTGATGCGCGCGATCAGTTCATCCATGAGAGTCTCCCAAATTTCTTACGTTTACGTAATATGCATTCTCGTTAGCGCTTTGCAAGCTTTCCTAATTCAAAATATTGGGAAATTTCTGCATTCCTATGACGGCAAATAAAGTATCCAAGCCAGAATTCGGCTTTATCGTTGTTGCGCGACGGTGGTGCTAGTATATCGTAAAGGAAGCAAACCTTTTACGGAGCGACCTGCCTAATGACCGCCGACGATGCAATTTTCCTTGGTGCAAGCCGCAAACCAGATGATTCCTACCAGCAGCCGGAATATCTGGCACTGAAATACGGGAACAGGCACGGGCTTGTAACCGGTGCAACGGGTACCGGTAAGACGGTGACATTGCAGGTTCTGGCTGAGAGCTTTTCAGCAGTCGGTGTTCCGGTTTTTTGCGCCGACATCAAGGGTGATCTTTCGGGGATCGCGGCGAAAGGTATCGTTAATGATAACCTGACCAAGCGCGCAACAGAGATTCACCTTGACCCTTATGAAATGCGGGCTTCTCCGGTTATTTTCTGGGATATTTTCGGTGAGCAGGGCCATCCGGTTCGCGCGACCATTTCCGAAATGGGACCACTGCTGCTTTCGCGCCTGATGAACCTCACGGATGCGCAGGAAGGCGTGCTTAATGTTGCTTTCCGTCTCGCTGACGAAGAAGGCCTGCTTCTGCTGGATTTGAAAGATCTGCAGGCAATGCTTACAGAAATGGCAGAGCGCTCCGCTGAACTCTCTGCAAAATACGGCAACGTCAACAAGGCGTCTGTCGGTGCAATCCAGCGTTCATTGCTTGTGCTTGATCAGCAGGGCGGTTCCAAGTTCTTCGGCGAACCGGCGCTGCGCATTGCTGATCTGATGCGCACCACGACCGACGGACGTGGCGTGATAAGCGTGCTTGCGGCTGATAAGCTGATGATGAGCCCACGTCTTTATTCGACATTCTTGTTGTGGCTTATGTCGGAATTGTTCGAGGAACTGCCGGAAGTCGGCGATCCGGACAAGCCGAAGCTCGTATTCTTCTTCGATGAAGCGCATTTGCTGTTTGATGAAGCGCCAAAGGCGCTGGTCGATCGTGTGGAGCAAGTGGTGCGTCTGATCCGCTCTAAGGGCGTCGGCGTTTATTTCGTGACGCAGAACCCGCTTGATGTGCCGGAAACTGTTCTTGCCCAGCTTGGTAATCGTGTGCAGCACGCGCTGCGTGCCTATACGCCGCGCGAAACAAATGCAGTGAAGACGGCAGCCGATACGTTCCGTCCAAATCCTGATTTCAAGACTTTTGAGGCAATCACCAATCTTTCGACCGGTGAAGCACTGATTTCAACATTGCAGGCCAAGGGTGTACCTTCAATGGTGCAGCGCACGTTGATCCGCCCGCCATCGTCGCAGATTGGTCCGTTGACGCCAGAAGAGCGCGCAAAGATTATAGCAGCGAGCCCTGTTTCTGGTCAGTACGATCAGACCGTCGATCGCGATTCAGCATTTGAAATGCTGGCCAGAAAGGCACAGGCCGCAGCTGTGGCACAGCAGAAAGCCAAGGAAGAAGAATCCGGGCAAGGTGGCAGCATTCTTGGTGATCTGGTGGGAACCGCACTCGGAACTGGCCGCCGTTCAGGGCGTCAGACCGTTGCCGAAACAGCAATGAAGTCTGTGGTTCGCTCGGTCAGCAACTCACTCGGCCGTGCGCTGGTTCGCGGTATTCTGGGTAGTTTCAAGCGCTGATTTATGCTGGTTTGAAATGAAAAAAGCCCCGGAAATCCAGGGCTTTTTTAATGCATTTCGCGAGTTCCAGATTACATAACCAAAATAGGCGACTTAGCTGGTACGCGATTATAAAGGTCGATGATGTCCTGGTTCATCAAGCGTACGCAGCCCGAAGAAACGGCTTTACCAATCGACCACCATTCAGGATTGCCGTGCAGACGATAAATCGTGTCCTTGCCATCCTTGAAGATGTAAAGAGCGCGTGCACCGAGCGGGTTTTTGAGACCTGGGGCCATGCCGCCATTGCGTGAGCTATATGGCTCGAGTTCCGGCTGACGGGCGACCATCTCATCCGGTGGTGTCCAACGTGGCCATTCGCGCTTGTACTGAATAACGGCGCGGCCCGACCATGCAAAGCCGTCGCGACCAATGCCGACGCCGTAACGCATTGCCTGGCCATTGCCCAGTACCAGATAGAGGAAGCGATTGGTGGTATCGACAACGATCGTTCCCGGCATTTCGCCTGTCGGATCCTGAACGACCTGACGCAAATAGCGCTTATCCATTTTCTGGATCGGAATAGCAGGCAGCTGATAGCCATTGTCTTCCACTGCGGCATACATTGATGCCCAGCTGCCGTACGAGGCGTCTACATTCGCCTGCGGGGTCCTGTTAATAGGATTGCCTGAAGCATCCACATCGACAATTGGAACATTCTGCCCCAACTGAGCACAACCGGCGAGGCCGGCCGCCGCTGTTGCTGTCATGGCCGTAAGAAAAGAACGGCGGGTAAGGGTGGTGTGCATATGAAAACCAGATTAGTGACGGGAGGAGCTACAGATACAACGGTTAGGGTTAATGAAGTGCGACCAACCCGTTGTTTTGATCACAAGTTGCGGTGTTATAGGGATGCCAAACGCTATTGTTCGGCGATTTGTGGGAGCAAAACGCCCCATAATTATGGCTACCAGCCGTTCGTAATAAGGCCTAAACGTGGCTAAAAGCCCGGGATAGGCCTCGTGTTGCCGTTGCGACACAATTTTGGTCACAACAGACGGTTGTTGCACAAAGTTGCCCGTTCAAGTTTTAGTGAGATTCAATCAAGGAGCTGAAGGCTCGGCAAAATCAAAGTGGGCGGATACTGCTTGTATTCGTCGGGCTGGTTGGATCGATTGATCCAGACCGAGCGCATGCCGAATCGCGCGGCCCCTGCAACATCCCATCTATTGGAAGATTGAAACGAAATTGCAGACGGGTAAAGCCGCCACTGCGTAGTAACCAGTTCATAGACCGCAGGTGCGGTTTTGTAGCGCTGCACAGTGTCTACAGAGATCACATCGTCGAGCAGGGCATCAAGCGCCGCTGATTTAACCGCAGCCTCCAACATGGCTGGAGAGCCATTGGAGAGAATGGCTAACCGCGCGCCGCGGCTCTTGAGGTTTTTGAGTGCTGCTGGCACTTCAGGATAGCAATCGAGTTTCCAGTAAGCATCAAGAAGATCGGTGCGAAGGGTCGGGTCTACGGAAGGGTATCTTGCAAAAGCAAAATCCAGAGCGTGTTCCGTCAGTGTCCAGAAATCTTTGTAGGCTCCCATCAGGCTTAAAATCCACGAATATTCCAGTTGCTTGGCGCGCCAAAGTTCCGAGAATAAACGTCCATCAGGTCCTGCTTTATCCTCATGTTTACGCACGGCTGAGTGCACATCAAACAATGTGCCATAAGCGTCGAAAACATAGGAACTATAAGACACCGATTTTCTCCTTTCGTGCATCAATCTTAAAAAAAGTAAAGTGGACCTTATCCTTATGCAATTTCAATAAAAATTCATTGCGTTGAGCAGCAAATTTAGAATATGCGCCATTGCCGCCCGAAGCGTTGCGGCCTATGTAAGTTGCGCACGCAAGTTTTCGGGTATGTATCCGCTCTGCCCGCCGCAAGCTGAAAGACAAAGAGGAGAGTTCCAATGGCTTTTGAACTGCCCGCCCTTCCGTACGATTATGACGCACTTGCCCCGTTCATGTCGCGCGAAACGCTCGAATTCCACCACGACAAACACCATCAGGCTTACGTTACCAACGGTAATAAACTGCTTGAAGGTTCAGGTCTTGAAGGCAAGAGCCTCGAAGAAATCGTCAAGGAAAGCTTTGGCAAGAACCAGGCGCTCTTCAACAATGCTGGCCAGCACTACAACCATCTCCATTTCTGGAAGTGGCTGAAGAAGGACGGCGGCGGCAAGAAGCTGCCAGGCAAGCTGGAAAAGGCGATTGAATCTGATCTTGGCGGCTACGACAAGTTCCGCGAAGACTTCATTGCTGCCGGTGTTGGTCAGTTCGGTTCGGGCTGGGCATGGCTTTCGGTCAAGAATGGCAAGCTCGAAATCTCGAAGACTGCAAACGGTGAAAGCCCACTCGTTCACGGCGCAACACCAATTCTTGGCGTCGACGTATGGGAGCATTCCTATTACATCGACTACCGTAATGCGCGTCCGAAGTATCTTGAAGCTTTTGTCGATAGCCTCATCAACTGGGATTACGTGCTTGAGCTGTACGAAAAGGCATAATCTGCCGCGTCAGTATGAGATATGGAAAGCCCCGCGAAAGCGGGGTTTTTCTTTTTCAGAATTTATGAATAATCGAAAACATGATTATTAAAATCAAGAATTATGCCTGTTTAAATTGTGGGTACGGCAGAATATCGAAACTGTTAAACAATAGTATTTTTATCATGTTTTTCACGTTCTCGTGAATTATCTGTAATAATCGATATAAGTTCATCATGTTACTTTTGATTGTTGGAATTTATTCGGTGCCTTTGTTGCAAAGGTGACGATTGTATCGGATATTTGTACCAAGAGGCGAATTTTGTTCAGTTTTTAGATGCGGAGGATCGCATGCGTTCATTTTTCCTTGTTGTCAGTTCAGTTGCGACTTTGGCCGCTGGTGTGGCTCATGCCGATGTGATTGCCGACCGCCAGGCGATCATGAAGGATATGGGGCGTTCAGTTGGACAGCTTGCACCGATGGTCAAAGGTGAGAAGCCTTTCGATGCTGCTGCGGCTTTGGCTGCACTTGAGAAACTTGATGCTGACGCAAAGAAACTAGACGTCGACACGCTGTTCCCCGCTGGTTCCGATCAAGGGGACACAGAAGCTTCACCCAAGATTTGGGAAAACAAGGAAGATTTCGTCAAGCATGTCGAAAAGTTCCGCTCAGATGCCGCTGCTGCGCTTGCCGCAAAGCCACAGGATCTTGATGCGTTGAAACCAGCGTTCCAGCAAGTCGCTGCCAATTGCGGTTCATGCCATCAAGCTTATCGCGTGAAGAAGAATTAATTCAGAAAACCATGGTCCGTAAACTCGCATATGCCGCAGGCGCTATAGTCATCATGGGTGCTGCTACCTTCTGGGTGCTGACAACGCCTCAGACGGTGGACCAGTCGGTAATCGCATCCATGCAGCCGGGTGATGCAACAAAAGGTGAGCAGGTGTTCTGGGCAGGGGGCTGTGCTTCCTGCCATGCTGCGCCCGGCGCATCGGGTGATGACCGCAAGGTGCTTGCGGGTGGGCATGAGCTGGTTTCTGATTTTGGCACATTCATTGCGCCCAATATTTCTCCTTCAGAGCAGGGGATCGGTAACTGGACCCTGCATGACTTTGCAAATGCAATGTTGAAAGGCACAGGGCGGGCAGGGGAGCACCTCTATCCGTCTTTCCCTTATACATCTTACGCAAAGATGCAGCCGCAGGACGTTGCGGACCTCTTTGCTTACATGAAGGCCCTGCCTGTTTCTGATAATGTGGCAGCGCCGCATAAGCTCGACTTTCCCTTCACGATCCGTCGTGGATTGGGGCTTTGGAAACAGCTCTATCTTTCGGACAAACCTGTCGTCGAACTTGCAAGCGCATCCGATCAGGTGAAGCGTGGGCAATATTTGACGGAAGCTCTTGGCCATTGCGGCGAGTGCCATACGCCGCGCAATGTCATTGGCGGGCTTGATAATAAACAGTGGATGGCCGGTGCCCTGTCGGCTGAAACAGGTGGCGACGGCCGCAAGGGTATCGTTCCCAATATAACGTCTGGTGAAGGCGGCATTGGTGAATGGGGTGAGAATGATATTGCTTATGCATTGCAAAGCGGCTTCACACCGGATTTTGATTCGCTTGGTGGTTCAATGGCAGATGTAGTGGCCAACATGGCGCATTTGACGGATGCGGATCGTGCCGCAATTGCAGCATATCTCAAGGCTATTCCAGCGCATAAGAATGGCTATCCAGCACGTTAATACCAAGGCGGCTCAAGATGCTGACGCATCACGCCTTGAAAATGTTCAATCGCCACACGGGCTTAACCAAAGTCCGATGAGTCTTACTCAATGAACTTTGGTATAAAGCATTCGAGCCAAAAGTGAGACCACTTTCATCGGGAGATTAGGCTGTTCTGATCTCTTCGAGTTCAAGCTCCTTTATCATCACTTGCCGCATGACGAATTTCTGAATCTTGCCTGTTACAGTCATCGGAAACTCGTCTACGAAACGGACATGCGCCGGGATTTTGTAATGTGAGATGCGCTGCTTGCAGAATGCCAGCAGTTCTTCTTCACCGAGTTCATGGTCTCGATGTAGTTTGACCCAAACGCAAATTATCTCACCGAACTTATTGTCTGGAACACCGAAAACCTGGGCATCGCTGATGGCCGGATGGGTGAATAGAAACTCTTCAATCTCCCGCGGGTAGATATTTTCATCTCCGCGAATAATGAGATCCTTAATGCGCCCGACAATGTTGCAATAACCTTCCGCATCAATGGTCGCGAGATCACCTGTATGCATCCATCCCGCATCATCAATTGCCTCGGCAGACGCGGCTGCGTCGGCCCAGTAGCCGCGCATGACACTATAACCGCGGGTCAGCAATTCGCCTTTCTCGCCGCGTGGTGCGATCGTGCCATCTACATTGATGATCTTCACTTCAAGATGCGGATGGATGCGACCCACTGTCGATACGCGCTTTTCCAGCGGGTCGGTCGTTGCACTCTGAAAACTGACCGGGCTTGTTTCGGTCATGCCATAGGCAATCGTGATTTCGCTTTGATGCATTTCGCTGACCCCCCGGCGCATGATTTCAATCGGGCACGGCGAACCAGCCATGATGCCAGTGCGCAGACTGGTGAGATCAAAACGCGCAAATTCCGGATGGTCGAGCATCGAAATGAACATGGTCGGCACCCCATGCAGGCCGGTACATTTCTCGTCTTCGACTGTTTGCAGTGTCAGCAGCGGATCGAAGCTGTCATTGGGGATCACCATACACGCGCCGTGCGTCACACAGGCCAGATTGCCCAGAACCATGCCGAAGCAGTGATAGAAAGGAACCGGAATACACAGCCGGTCCTGTTCACTGAGCCGCATCGCCTCGCCAACGAAGAAACCATTATTGAGGATGTTGTGATGAGTGAGCGTCGCACCTTTTGGGCTGCCTGTGGTGCCACTGGTGAACTGGATATTGATGGGATCGTCAAATTGCAGCTCGTCTGCAAGCTGTAGTCGCTGTTTAATCGTGGTAGTGTTGCCGGAGATTGCGACTTTATCGAAATTAAACATACCAGACGTTCGTTCCTCGCCTAGGCGAATAACACAACGCAGAGCCGGTAGTTGTTCCGCGCTCAGATATCCTGGTCGAGCATCGTCAACCTCTGGAACGATGGAGCGCAGGATTTCAATGTAGTCGCTGGTTTTGAGCGAAGGCGCGAGGATAAGCGCTGCACATTCCACCTTTGCCAGAACATGCTTGAGTTCATGTGCGCGATAGGCCGGATTGATATTGACCAGAATGAGACCGGCCTTCGCACTGGCAAACTGCGTGAACAGCCATTCCAAATTGTTGGGTGACCAGATACCGATGCGCTCGCCGGGTTGAAGGCCGATGGCAAGCAATCCTTCGGCCAGTGCATCGGTACGGCTCTTCAATTCGGCATAGGTCAGTCGGATATTCTGGTGACGAACCACAACTGCCGGATGATTGGGGTATTTCTCTGCTATCAGGTCGAGGTGGTTGCCGATGGTGTCGCCGATGAGAGCTGTTTCGTTCGCACCGTGGACGTAGCTTGCTTGCTGCATATATCCAATACTCCCAATCGATAAGCTATGCGCCTCTCGGGCAGCATGACATTAAGATGGAGGGCGCAAAATCACAGTTTTGTCGTTATCGTTTCGTGCAGCGCACTACGGTTGGCAGTCCGGCGTTGGTGTATTTGCTCTGCATTGTATAGAGCCAGCCTTTGCATTCCGACATGGTTTTGAAGCAGCGGAAGCGGTCGATGGGCACCAACCCGTCACCGTCACTCACAAAAGGGGAATCATCCACACCGCTGAACTGGCCGATGATAACGCCACTGCCGCGCGGCGGCGTATTGCAACGCTGACCCGCAAATTCACTAACGTTTTTGCGAACCTGAGCATTTGCGGTAGTAACGAAAGACAACGCAACAAAGGCAGAGACGATCAAACTGATTAAAGCTATTGAAATGGCGATACCGGGACGCAACATCGGGTTCTCCCTTGATCCAAAGCTATTTAAAGCATTTCCAGCAAAAGTGGGAACCGGTTTTGCGTTCGAAAATGCGTAAAAACAAATAGTTACAGCGGTTCCGACGATTCAATATTAACTGGAACCGCTGTAACTGAAGTGATTATACGGCATCTGGGGAAGTTTTCTAAGCCCAAGTTTTCGTGCAAGTTCAGATGATTGTTCGCTGAATTAGAGCGCCGTGCACCCATTTGGGTGCACAAAGGTCGCTCTAACACTTTCAAATGAGAGCATAATTTTACCTTAAACTGATCCAAGTTTAAGGAATTATGCTCTAGTATCTCGAACTATTCTTGATCTTTCTTTGCGTGGCATATTTGTTGACAGAAGGGGATATTTGTCACTAGACAACGGCAGGTTCCGGCACCTGCCGCCTGCAGACTGATGTCTCGGTGAAGTTCGGCGATTTGATTGTTTCACCCTCGAAGCATTTCGTTGGTGGTAACGCAGGCATCCATCGCAATTGAAATGTGATTTGAGGAGTCTGTGATGCCTTCGGGACAATCACTCGATAATCGTTTTTTGCATGCTTCTCCGGCGCGCGTATTCTTGGCCAATGTGCTGCCCATGACACTCATCATGGTTATGAACGGCTTGCTGAGCGTTGTTGATGCCGTTTTTCTAGGTCATTTTGTTGGCGCTCGTGCGATGGCTGCGGTCAGTCTGGTGTTTCCTGCCGTTATGCTCACAATCGCGATGTCCACGCTTGTGAGTGGAGGCATGTCGAGCCAAATAGCAAGACAATTGGGTGGGAGCAGGATTGCAGAGGCTTCAGCAACGTTTGCCCGCGCTCATGGTCTGGCACTTGTTATTGCTCTGGCTTTGATTGTGCTCTTTTTTCTTGTCGGACGACCGTTGATCAATGGCATGGCGGACGGAGACGTGCAGCTTGCAGAAATGGCTTATCTTTTTCTGCTGATCACCATGCTTACCTTGCCTCTGCAATTCATACTTGGGCTTCATGCCGATGCATGGCGCAATGAGGGTAGGGCTGGCCTGATCGCTGTGATGTCTGTCGGGGTGACGCTCGCAAACATTGTGCTGAACTATATCCTTATTGCGGAAATGGGACTTGGTATAGCGGGATCGGCGCTGGGTACGGCTTTTGCGCAGGCGCTCGGCTTGCTGTTACTGCTCGGTTTCAGGCAATTCAGGCGAGGTGCAATATCGCTGGATGTTTTGTGGCGTAATTCTTGGGTCGAGGGCTGGGCACGTATTGCCGGACTAGGCGCCCCATTAAGCTTGAGCTTCATCGGCATTGCATTGAGCACAGCCTTCGTGATCTGCGCGCTCCGGCTTTCTGAAGGCATGGATTACGCTTTGAACGTCGCGGCCTATGGCATTGTGATGCGGATTTTTGGCTTCACTTATCTGCCTTTGATGGCGGTGGCGCTCGCCATGCAAAGCATTGTTGGTAATAATGTTGGCGCGGGGCTTTATAAACGTTCGGATACTGTGCTGCGCATCGCGCTTACCACGGTATTCATTTATTGCCTCATCATCCAGATTGTTGTTCTGACGGTAAGCAATTCCATAGGCCTGATCTTTGTCGATGATCTTGCCGTAAGCCATGCCGTTGGAGAGATCATTCGTCCGATGACCTATGTTTATCTCTTCATTGGGCCGGTTTTGGTTTTCGCGCTCTATTTTCAGGCAATTGGTCAGCCTACGCGGGCAGCGATTTTGACACTGAGTAAACCGTTTGTGCTGCTCCCTGCTTTTGTCACAACACTCACAGCGTTTTGGGGTGGAAAAGCGATTTGGTTCGCCTTCCCACTGGCAGATTGCATGATCGCGGTTATAGCTTTTGCGGTTATGATCAGTGCTCTTAAAAAGCGAACGCCTGCCGGCGGGCTGGGCTTATCGCCCATAGCGTAGTTGTTGGTCGAACATAAAAACTAAAACTCCCGCCGGATCTTCATCAGGCGGGAGTTTTTAGTTTCATGAAGCTTAATAATAAGAGGCTAAGCTTTTCCGACTGCCTTCAGCGCAAATGCATAGGTGTAGGCGACTTCTTCCAGTCGAGAGAAGCGGCCTGATGCACCGGCATGTCCTGCATCCATATTGATGCGGAAGAGAACCGGATGATCATCGGTTTTGAGTTCACGCAGCTTGGCAACCCATTTCGCTGGCTCCCAATAGGTAACGCGCGGATCGGTCAGACCAGCTACTGCCAAAATGCGTGGATAGGCCTGCGCGCTGACATTATCGTAAGGCGAATAGGCTGCAATGTTACGATAATCGGCCTCAGCGGTGATCGGATTGCCCCATTCCGGCCATTCTGGCGGCGTCAGCGGCAGCGTATCATCGAGCATGGTGTTGAGCACATCCACGAATGGAACTTCCGCGATGATGCCGCCAAAGGCTTCCGGTGCCATGTTGGCGATTGCGCCCATCAGCATCCCACCCGCCGAGCCGCCATGAGCAACGATGCGATCATGGCTGGTGAAGCCTTCTTTGACGAGATGCTCTGCTGCGGCGATGAAATCTGTGAACGTGTTGGTCTTCTTTTCACGCTTGCCGTTTTCGTACCACGCAAAACCTTTGTCTTTGCCGCCGCGAATATGCGCAATGGCATAAATGAAGCCACGATCAACAAGTGAAAGCCGTGATGTGCTGAAGCTCGCCGGAATGGTGATGCCGTAAGAACCGTAGCCATAGAGCAGGCATGGTGCAGAGCCGTCAAGCTGTGTGTCCTTATGATAAATCAACGAAACGGGAACCAGTTCGCCGTCAACCGCAGGCGCAAGGATACGCCGCGTTACATAGTCTTCGATATTGTGGCCGGAAGGCACTTCCTGCGTTTTGAGCAACGCGCGTTCACGCGTGTCCATATTGTAATCAAACAGCTGTTCAGGCGTTGTCATCGAAGAATAGGAGAAACGAATGACATCCGTATCGTATTCCGCACTGCCGTGCAGGCCGAGCGAATAGGCTTCTTCATCGAATGCTATGGCGTGTTGCTCGCCGGTTTCACGATCACGGATAACGATGCGTGGCAGGCCATTGTCACGCTCCATCCAGACCAGATGTCGCTTATAGGCAGAATGCGAAAGGATCAGCCGTCCTGGTACTTCGGCGACGACTTCTTCCCAGTTTTCCTGCTGTGGTGCCGATGCAGGTGCGCGCATGATTTTGAAATCTTTGGCGCCATCGATATTGGTCAGAATGAAAAACTCATCGCCACCGGGCGCGATATCGTATTCGACGCCCGTTTTGCGGGCCATGATCAGCTGCGGTTTTGCAGATGGATCGTTGGCAGGCAACGACCAGCATTCCGAAGTCTCGTGATCATGAATATCGATGAAGATGAAGTCATCGAGCGCAGAGCCTCCGACGCCAAGGAAGAAACCGGGATCCTTTTCCTCAAAGATCAGCTTGTCCTGCGTCTGTGCCGTCCCGATCTCATGGTAGAAGACCTTTGACGGTCTGTGATTTTCATCCAGCAAAGTATAGAAGAAACCTTTGCTGCCAGCATCCCAACTGCCTCCGCCATTGGTATCAGTAAGAATGTCTTCAAGATCCGACATGCTGTCGAGATCACGTACCTTGAGCTTGTAGAACTCTGACCCCTTGTCGTCATATCCCCAGATCAAACGATTGTGATCGGGAGAATGGTCCGCAGATGCGAGGCGGAAATAGGCTTTGTCTTCTGCTTCCTTGTCGCCATCAAGCAGAATGGTTTCATCGCCGCCATCGCGTGGTGTCCGAATGAAATAGGGCTGTTCGCCGCCAGTCCGATAAGAGACGCCGTAAGCGAAAGGGCCATCCTTTGACGGAATGGATGAATCGTCTTCCTTGATGCGTCCGCGCATCTCGGCGAAAAGTTCTTTCTGAAGCGCATCCGTGTCCTGCATCAAAGCAGTCTGATAGGCATTTTCTGCGTCCAGATGATCGCGAATTTCGGGCGCCAGAACAGAAGGGTCTTTGAAGACTTCCTGCCAGTTGTCAGCGCGGAGCCATGCATAGTCATCGGTGCGGGAGATGCCGTGACGGTTATCCTTCGCTGGATGCTTTGGTGCTTTGGGTGGCTGATGAGAATTGGTGTCGTGTGGCATGTAAAATCCAGTAAGAAGCAAATGAAATCAGTCCGAACTGTGCGAAGGTTCGGACTGTAAGAGCTAAGTTATTATTCTTGATCGAAGATCAGTGCGTTTCCGTTCATGCAATAGCGAAGACCCGTTGGCGCTGGGCCGTCCGGGAAAACATGCCCCAGATGGGCGTCGCAGTCGGAGCAGCGAATTTCGGTGCGGTTCATACCATAGGAATGATCTTCAAAGGCCGCCACGGCACCTGGCTCGATTGGCTGATAGAAGCTCGGCCAGCCGGTCCCGGATTCGTATTTCGCTTCCGATTTATACAGCGGGCGATCACAGCAAACGCAGCGATAAGTACCGTGTAGGGAACTGTCGAAGTTCGGACTGGAGAACGCACGTTCAGTGCCGTGCTGACGGGTGATCTGGTACTGGATCGGCGTAAGCTGCTCGCGCCATTCCGCATCAGTCTTTATGACCCTCAGTGTGCGGGATTGATCGGCAGAGTTAGACATTTATATCTCCTCTCTTGTGCGAAGCCGTATGGATTGGACAGACGCACAGTGCAAATTGGGCATAAACTCTTCAACACACTACTAAATTGCTTGTGCATCTGAATGCCGGCATGTGCTCTGTGGTTCGTGGCAATTATATAGTTGGTGGATAAGCCAAATGCGAGCTGATCTGAGTGAAATATATTTTAGTTATGCCTTTTTGCTGCCCGACTCCTTATTCAAGGTCGTAATCAATAAATTGTGTTTGCAGTGGCAGTGGTAAATAGACTTGGCGGAAAAAATCTATTGCTTATGTGTGAGCTACAAATTAAGGAAGCGGCGGAAAAGAGATGCTAATCCCCCCATCTTCGAGAATATACGACAGAGCTGACAACAGCGCCGAATGCGTTTGGCTAGTTTGAATAGCGCTTGACGTTTTGTGTTTAAGTACACTGTATTTACACATCCAAGAAGAATTCAATTCTGTTAATGTAATGTGGTTTGACAATTCTATTGCAAATGGCACTATTCATTGTTATTTGCATCGCGGAATGAGTTGGGCAGGGCATAAGAATTTCGTGTAGACGGCAATCGGTTCTGAGAGTCGCAGTCTGCTTGAGCCAAAGCAAAGACAAAAAAAGGAAAAATAATGGAAAACCCTGAAATCTTCGACGAAAGCGCAGAGTTGCTTCTCAGCCTTACTGCTGATGTTGTTGCTGCTTATGTCGGAAACAACTCCATTCGTGCAAGCGAACTGCCTCTCCTGATTTCGGAAGTGCATTCTGCTTTCAAGCGTCACGTTGAGCGTGAAGAAGCTCCGGTCGTTGTGGAAAAGCCGAAGCCAGCCGTTAATCCGAAGAAGTCGGTTACTGACGATTACATTATCTGCCTGGAAGACGGTAAGAAGTTCAAGTCGCTTAAGCGTCACTTGATGACCCACTATAGCATGACTCCTGAACAGTACCGTGAAAAGTGGGACCTTGATCCTAACTACCCAATGGTTGCCCCTAACTACGCAGCAGCCCGTTCGCGTCTTGCTAAGAAGATGGGCTTGGGCCGTAAGCCTAAGGACGCGTAATAAGAATCTTGCTGAAGTGTGAAGCTTCGCTTTCGATATCGCAGTGATCATATTTTAGAGCGGCTCCAATTGAGACTGAATCGTTGGAACCGCTCTATGTATTTGTTGTTACGTATTATCCTGAGCAAACCCGCATCGCACTTTGTTGGGAACGCTTTAATAGTGGCCCGGAAAGCATGGAATTTTCTACATGCGTTTCGGGCCATTATTTTAAGTTTGGTTATTTTGCCGGTATTCGCCGTATATGTCTCCCGCCAAGACGATCAAATGCCTGCTTTAAGGCGATGTGGCGGTTGAGATCATAGCTCCAGTGACTGTTGACGCCTCTTAGACGTTCACGTTCAATCAGCCGACTGAGCTTGGTTTGTGCCTGCGCCCGCTCTGCGTCCGGTGCGCCTAGCAGCTTATCCATATCAATCCCAGCAATCATTTGAAGTGCTACACGCTGCATTGCGCACATGCGTTCTTCTTTTCGAGCAGTTAGAAAATTCATGCTCGCTTCTTTCAGTGCAACTTCCATCATTTTGACCCTCATCAGTTTGTTTCTGGTTCGGGTGACAGGATCACTCATATTTGGTTCTGTTGGATAAGATTCCTATTTTATTTGTTTTCAGTGGATATGCGTTCATTTGCGCGTTGTAAAAAACTTATCCACGCTTGCAATTTTCTCATTATAAGAAGATATTCCTATTACGGTGAGGAAAGATGAATGTCTTTGGAACTAACAGATATCATCCATACCCGGGCTGAGGCTCTTGAGGTTCTAAACGTGATCGCAACGCGACACGGACGAGCGCTCAAGATCGATAATTCTGGTCGTGCGTTGGGGCGGAGGCGACAGGAAAAAAGCGTGGAACTTTGTGATGCACTGATTGATCTGTTGTCCGCATATTTTTCTGTTAGCGGTGCAGAACTGCGCTCGCCCTTGCGATGCAGACGGGAAGTCGCACAAGTCAGGCAGTTGGGGATGTATCTCGCACACACGTCGTTCGGAATGGTGATGAGCGAAGTTGCGGTCGGGTTTGCACGGGATCGTACCACAGTCATGTATGCCTGCCATCTGGTCGAGGACAGGCGCGATGATGAAGGTTACAATGCTATTGTTTCCACGCTGGAAAAGGTAGTCAGTTTGGGATTCTCGGCTTGGAGAATGGCGGCATGAGTGAAGTGTTTTCAACCTCCGAAGCAAGAATCCTTCGCTTTTTGAAGCAAGGCGGATGTGATGTTCAGGACTCTGTACGTGATACGCACGTCCTGCTTGTGGGAGAACAGGGTACGATCGCTGCAACGCGTGTGGAACTCGAGGCGATGCAGAAGCGTGGCATCCTAAAGTGCGAAGGGCAACGCTTGGTGATCTCTGGGGCTACCCGTAGGACAGCGAGTAAAAGCTTAAAAACTGCGCGCAAGACAGAGACCGTCGAATTTGAACATGGGGAGAGGATTGAAATCAATCCGTCTGAATCCCCTTTGGCTAAGCTCTATCGTCTCCGCAATAGCGATGGCGAGACTTTCATTTCTGACGATGAGTTTCGGGCAGGCGAACGGTTGCGCTCCGATTTTACCCGCGGCTCCATGATGCCATCGATTTCGGCTCGATGGGATGTCGGCATTAGCAACTCAACGCGGTCGGGCTCAGGCGGAATGGCCGAACTCACCGATATTGCGCTTGCAAGTCGGATGCGGGTAGAGCGCGCATTGGAAGCAGTTGGACCTGAATTAAGCGGCGTTCTGATCGATGTGTGTTGTTTTCTCAAAGGTCTTGAGACTGTCGAGCGCGAACGTCAATGGCCGGTGAGGTCAGGAAAAATGCTGCTCAAGATGGGGCTTGCAATGCTGAATAGACATTACAATCCGCAAGGAAAAGAGCGTCCATCTCCCACGGTTCTGCATTGGGGAGCGAGTGATTATCGACCAACTGCCCATCCTGGCCAGGGTTGAATCGGAACGCATCCCGAAAAGTGTGAAACGGTTTTCGGATAAGATGCGCGGATTGACTGCATTGACCTGACCGAAAGTTTAAATAAAAAGCAGTCAAGTACGGGGGTGAGAATGCAAAGCAGTCGGCAAAATCTGGAACGAGTTCTGTCAAAGCTGGAGGCGCGTGCGGGCGACGAACAGGTGTTCGGCACGGTCTATGCGAATGAAGCACGTGCTGAGGCCGATGCTTCAGACAAACGCCTGCAAGAAGGGTGCTTGCGCGGTCCACTCGATGGTCGAATTGTTTCGATCAAAGATTTGTTCGATGTGAAAGGGGAGCCGACATTAGCGGGTTCCGTCATTCGCAAATCGGCTTTGCATGCGCAGTGCGATGCAGTCGTCGTGCAGAGATTGAAAGATGCTGGCGCCGTCATTGTCGGCAAAACGCATATGACCGAATTTGCATTTACCGCGGTTGGATTAAACCCGCATTACGGCGTGCCGGGTAATGCGATTGATTCAAATAGAGTCCCCGGCGGCTCCTCCTCAGGAGCTGCGGTTTCTGGAGCTGAAGGCACCAGCGAGATTGCCATCGGTTCCGATACAGGAGGCTCCATTCGCATCCCTGCGGCTCTGAACGGCTTGGTCGGTTTTAAGCCGACCGCGCGCCGCATTCCCTTGGATGGTGCTTTTCCGCTCACGCCCGCTCTTGATTCAATCGGACCTTTGGCAAAGACTGTTGCCGACTGCATTCTTGCAGATGCTGTAATGGCTGGTGAAGCGCCCAATCTGCCAGAGGCAGCATCATTAAGCGGTCTGACTATAGGATTGCCAAAAGGGCTACTTTTGTCAGAGTTGGTGCCGGAGGTGGCGGCTGCGTTCGATTCCGCAATTTCAGTTCTGGTTGCAGCTGGTCTGCCGATTGTTGAACTGGAATTGGATGATCTCATTCTTCAACTACGCGATGCGACGCGCATCGGTTCGATCGTTGGCATCGCGGCCAGTCGTATTCATGCCGAAACATGGCTCAAAGACCCAGATGCGAATGTCGATGACAGGGTAAAGCATACGCTTGCAAAGCGGTTGAACGTCTCCGATGAGGACTTCACGGCGTTGATGCATACGAGAACAAGGCTCGTATCTGAAGTGGATCAGCGGCTCGCTGGTATCGATTTTTTTGTGACGCCGACAACGCCGATTGTCGCGCCCACAATTGCATCGGTCAGCGAGGATGCTGCGGAATATGATCGCGTTGAGGGGCTTTTGTTGCGAAATACGCAAATTGCCAATCAGTTCGATCTTTGTAGCATAACACTACCCCTACCAGTTACGGGAATGCCGGTCGGTCTGATGATGACAGCACGCAATGGAACCGACAGGCAGTTGTTGTCCGCAGCACTTTTAGTAGAGCAGTTGCTAAAGCATGTCGCAGTTAAATGAACCCATTTGAGCGCGACATACTCTACAGAATAATTCCTTAAACTTGAATCAGTTTAAGGTAAAATTATGCTGTAAATATAAAGTGTTAGAGCGATCTTTGTGTGCCCAAGGGCGCGCACGGCGCTCTAGGCTGAAACTTTCAGCGCTTCGGCATCACGACGGATACGCGCAACCATGGAACGCAGACCATTTGAGCGCTGCGGTGTGAGGTGCTCATCAAGCCCGAGTTTTTTGAGCACTTCTTCTGCATCAGACGAAACGATTTCTGAGGCCTTACGGCCCGAATAGAAAGCCAGCACGATAGCGACCAGACCCCGCACGATATGTGCATCGGAATCACCAAGAAATTCGATAACCGGATCGTTGCCTTCATGCGGAATGGTTTTGAGCCACACCTGGCTGACGCAGCCCTGCACTTTGTGCGCTGCATCGCGGGCGTCGTCTGGATAGGCTGGTAATTCCTTACCCAGATCAATCACATAACGATAGCGGTCTTCCCAATCGTCGAGAAATTCGAAGTCGGAGATGATGCTGTCGATGGTGGTAGTCATGATACTTGCCCGAAATCCATTTGGTATATGCGGCCTATATAGTGATAAAAGCCGCAAACGTCACGGAAAACCGTTGGTCTTTGTGGGAATTGCGCCGGTTGGATAATGCGTAAGAATAGATAGTTAGAGCGGTTCCGACGATTCGATCTTAGCTGGAACCGCTTTAAGCGTGCGCAGTGCCACTGAACGCGGCGTGGGAATCGGAACAACGTGTGATGGGCTTTGTGTCGGCTCCGCTGGCAGCTCGTTCTTTGCGATAATAGGCTCATCCGGTAGAGGCGCTTGTTGTTTCGCGCCGAAACGATCACTCAGATATTCGAGTATGCCGCCACTACGTTCGAGCATTCCGCTTGCGGCGTTCGAAAGGATTGATGTTCCGTTTTCACAGAATGATGGGTTGTTTACGCAGAGCTTGCCGATTTCCAATGCTGTTTTGCCATTGGCCAATAGCTGATCAACAGAGTCGGGCTCGCCTTTGGCCTGAACTGGAGCCTTTTGAGGTGGTGTTTCTTCGTCCGCAGGAAAGAAGTGCGGCATTACCATGAATGCCAGCGACAGCCAGATTACGGATTTGATGAGAAAACGGATCATTACGCTCGAGGGTTGTTGGCCGGGATTGGTGGGATCATTGTCTTCTCAATTTGAAAAGATTCCGTAACCAAGTCGTTAGAGCATAATTCCTTAAACTTGGATCAGTTTAAGGTAAAATTATGCTCTCATTTTAAAGTGTTAGAGCGACCTTTGTGCGCCCAAATGGGCGCACGGCGCTCTAGAGCCTGTTCGAGGTGTTTTGTTGGCACCTCTCAATGTGTCGATATCCACCATCTGTTTACCATAGCGGAAAAACTCGGGCTCTGATCTGTCAGATTCTGCATAGAGACGCTCAACATGCTCTCGCTTTATCGTTTCTTTAAAGCCTCACCTGCAATTCTAGCGTCAACAGGCAGATCCCTGATGGACATGCCACGCGAATATTGAGTGAGTAAGGCAAGTTGAACGCCATTCTTTTAAACGTAGCACAGACCGTAGGCACGCAGGTGCAGGCGCTTGCACGTTTTCACGAACGTTTTTGCCAGCGCTGGACCGAGCAGTCAGATGCTTTGGCGATTCGTGTCGTCGGTTCGTTTATGCTCGTTCCTGTTCTCCTGTTTGCAGCAGTGCTTGCGTCGGGCGTTACGACTGATTTTGCAGCGCTTGCTGTGCTCGCCGCCAGTTTTGCCGGTGCGGCGATGATTTTCTGTGCGGTGAGCCTTATGGGCGTAAGCGCCGGTGTTCTTGGTACACTGAACTTTGCAATCTATGGAGCGGCTCTTGCCGCGATAGGTGCGTTTGCGAATACCAGCAATATTGCTCTTTGGGTGATGGCAGCAGCATTGCCTCTTGAGGTCTGGTTTGTAAGCCGCAAGCCTTTGGCAACGTCCGCAGCTGTTGCGGCTGCAGGCTTGGTTCTCAGCGTTTTAGCACTGACAAGCAGTATTGCAGTTGCGGGTGGATCATTGGCCTCGCTGATCGTCGTGATGCTTTATATGGCGAGCCTCGTTGCTCGCAGCTTCACAATCAAAAGTGCTGTTGTCTCGAAGCCGCTCAATCAGCAAAAGCCAGTGGTGTCAAAAGGCGATGTTCAGCTCTCAATGGATTTTGAGGGTGTCATTTCCGAAATTGACGCACAGTCGGCTGCACTTCTCGGCGTTGAACCTAAGACGTGTGAAGGCGTGGCATTCATCGACCGCGTTCATGTCGCTGATCGGGTAGAATATCTTTCACTTCTTGCAGACTTGCGTTCGGGGCGTTCTGCGTGCCCGGCGGATATCCGCCTGCGTACGCTTGAAAATGGCAATCCGGTTTTCCTCACTTTCCGCATGGAAGGCGTAGCGAGCAATGGCGTCATTGTACTCGTTGGGCGCTCGCTTGAGGGTGAACAGAAGCTCATCGACGAAATCAATACGCTGAAGGCGCAACTTGAAGCCGAACGCATCGGCAAAGGCCGTTTACTGGCAACGGTAAGTCATGAACTGCGCACGCCGCTGAACTCGATCATCGGATTCTCAGATATGTTGTCGCATGAAATGGGCTGTCAGCTGCAGAATGAAAAGCAGCGCGAATATGCAGGTCTTATTCATAAGTCGGGCCATTATCTGCTCGAACTGGTGAACTCGGTTCTTGATAACTCGCGGCTTGAAACTGGCACTTATTGCATTGAACCGCAGAGCTTCAATTTCCGCGATGCGGCTGAAATGTGTGCCGCGGTCATGCTCCCACAGGCTGAAAAGAAGGGCCTCGCTCTTTGCCATCGCGTAAATGCGACTACGGGAGAAGTGGTCGCGGACCGTCGTGCAGTGCAGCAGGTTTTGCTCAATCTCACAGCCAATGCGGTAAAATTCACGGAACCAGGCGGTTGCGTTACAATCGATGCGTCCCGTGTGATGGTCGGTGGCCGGCCTCAACTCGAAATCATCGTTTCCGATACTGGTATTGGCATCGAGCCAGAAGATATGCAGCGCATTGGATCGCCATTCGTGCGGGCCGACAATAATTATACACGCGCGCAAGAGGGAACTGGTCTTGGTCTGTCAGTGGTCAAGGGCCTGGTGGAACTGCACCAGGGCACAATGCAAATTAAAAGCTGTGTCGGCGAAGGAACGGTCGTAACCGTTCACTTGCCAGTGGCCGGTCCGCAAAAACTGTACGAACAGGAATCTTTGGGAGCAGAAGATCAACAGCAACTTGGCACGGTGATTGATATGCACCGTCACCAGGGAGAACGGAATAATGAGTGGCAGAAAGACGAAGTCCGGGAACAAAGCCCAGAGCGGATCGATGCGCAAACCCGCAAAACAGCATAGTCTCGGTCGCCGCCTGCTCAAATTCTTTTTCAGCTCGGCTTCCGCGCTGGCGATTTTCGCTGGCGATTTCATTGTACGTAATCCCGTCTTAACCGGCGGCGCAACTGCGTTTGCCGTAGTATTGGGCTTTGTTTCGGCCAATGCGCTCTGGTATCAGCCCGAAGCACATAATGCCGTCTTCTTTAAAACGCGGGCGGACTTCGTCTTCAAGGCGACACCGCGTGCAGTTCTGCCCGGAACGGCTGCTGTAACTAAAACCGAAGAGACACCAACGAATACTGTAGGTGAAGACACGCCTGAGTCGACCCCGTCGCAACCACAGACCGAAGCCGCAGAACTGTCTCCGGATCGCCTGCAAGTGACTGGCTCTATCGATGATATGCTGCCTGCACTTGCGCCTAATGCCGATATTGAGATCGCACGGCTGCAGCAAAGATTGCTGACGCTCGGTATCTACCAAGGCGCAGTTGATGGCTTCACTGGGCCGCAGACGCGCGAGGCTATCGATCGTTGGCAAGCTCTCCAGAAGAAGGTGGGTGTTCCGGCGCAAAATAGTGCAACGCAGATGGCAAATGAGGATGATGTGGCCAAGGTTATCGACCTGGCCGTACCGTCACCCCGTCCTGAGCCTGCAGTTATGAAAGTCGATGCAACCGCCAAACGCGCGCCGGATCTTGCTTCGCTGGAACGCAAGCCAGCACAAGAAAAGAAGCAGATGGCGGTCACGCCGGCTGTGCAACAGCAAGCTAAGATTTCCTCACAGGACATCGTTCGCGTGCAGGCCGGTCTGAAAGCCTTTGGTAATGAAATGGTGAGCGTTGACGGTGTGCCCGGTAAATCCACACAGGATGCTATTCGCGAATTCCAGAAGCTGTTCAACTTGCGTGTAACCGGCGAAGTTGATGCCGCGTTGATCTCTAAAATGCGTGAAATTGGTCTCATAAGTTAGGGTCTGTTGAGAATTAGGATTTGGAGCCCGGTATGAGAGAAAATCGTTCAGCTTCAACAGCAAAGCCGATGGTGGAGCATATCTCCATCAAGGCTTTGCGATGCAAAAATGGGCGATTTTCACCATATCCTTCGGACGCGGCGAATTTCACTGCAGAATGCGTCGAACAGGCCCTCATGGTGTTTACACCACTTCGGCCGTTTCGTCAGTTCTGCAACAAAATGCGCGCGTGCGACGCTGGAAACCCAGAGCATTTCCTGTTTAAGATGAATCGTTAGAAATGCTTTATCTTTTTGTTTTTGCGCATGTCTTTTTCCCAAAACCGGTTCTCACTTTTGGGGGACATGCTCTAGTTTTCAACAAACCCTATGCCGGGTGACACATGCGTCTGACATCGGATTTCTGGGTCTCAGCATTGATACGCAAAGTACAGGGTGAGGGCGGTTTTGCGTATCTCGCCCGCCGAGGTTCGAAAGAAGCGGGCGCTATCTTCATCAAACTCAGTTCACGCTTCGGCACCTGCGACCTCTACTCGCCAGCTCCGCAAACGTCCTATGAAGAGAATACTGATGGAGAACGCATGTTTTTGCGCATTCTCCATGATGTTGACGACATCAGAGCAAGCGAGCGCATGGAGCGCGAAGTTCGCTTTGATCCTGATCTGTGGCTGATTGAGTTAGAAGATGTGGCCGACCCGGCGAGCCTATTTTCGATTTCGCCAGATAATTTATAGGCTCGTGCGTATTGTTGCCGGGCTTTCGTCGGCAGCGGTTGCCATCTCGCGTAACTTACTGCGTAGCAGTTTCGACATATCATCGGCCTTCCAGCGACGGACAAGCATCATCGCTTTCTCGCGGTCAATGGAACGGTAGATCTGAATGAATTCGCGCAGACTATGGCGGTCCGCCGCAACTGGACCCAGGATTGCTGACATCGTCATGAAGCATTCGGCAGCTGAAAGCCCGAGTGCACGCAAAGCTATAGGCAGGTGTGATTCCGGCCACTGACCGATAATGCGATCCGCACGTTCAAACGATACGTCCAATGAATCGGCCAATGCCGTGCGGAAAATCTGATCATCAATCAGCAGCGCGGTGTCTATAAGATGTTCAGGTCCTGAAAGCGCACTCGTGCCAAAAAAGGACGGCTGTTGGGATGAACCGTCATTTGCTTTTTCATTGATGCTTAAACCGACCGAAGTGCTTGGCCTATCGGTTTCAAGGCCGGCAAGGTTTTCCTGCAACGCCAACAAGCGATCAATCGCCGGATCAGCGAAGCTTCGCAGGACACCTTTTAGAATTGGGTCATCAGATTGCCTGCGCGCGATGGCACGGGCATGGGCAAGGCCATTCTTACCGATGATCTCGACGAGATCTTCTGACCGGAGAACTAGAGAACGCAAAAGGATAGGTGCGGATATCTCAACAGGTTCGTTTGCCAGCGACAGGACAAGACGGCGCGGTGCGTCTTCGATATGCGCGAGCGCATGTGCTGCTTGCCGTTTGCCGCGCATGGTAGCGCGTTCAAGAAGCGGAAATGTCAGGTCTTCGAGCTGATGAGCTTCCTGGCGTCCGGGGCGCGTGATCGAGGCAAACGCAGCTATTGCAGCGACCAGAAGGTCGTCTACTTTGCTGCCATCAGCTCTTGATTTTGATTGGTTCCGATTACCTGAAATCTCTTCCAGGACGCGGAACTGATCGTTTGTCACGCAAGGTACTCCGGTAGGCTAAAACTATTAACGCGGCCTGCCGCATGTCGGCAGATTGGATAATAGGTACGAAGCCTTAGCAACTCATTAACCGTGAGTGAGAAAGCGTCTGTTTTGCAGGTAGTTAGAGCGGTTTCAGTCCCGCTTTTGGCTAAAATGCTTTAACCCGCTTCATATGGTAGACAACTGGCTTGGGTGAAGAAGTTCTTCACCTGTTGCTGCCAGCTTGCATCTGGAATGAAACTCCGCAGGACAACTGCTGCCTCGCTAACATCCTGTTCGATAATGATGGAGCGACCATCATTCTGCACGCCCTCGGCGCGAAGAGCCGCAATGCCGATCGGATCAGCGATGATCAGATCAAGCTCGCGGTCTGTCGATACATTGTCGTTGAGGCTGTAAAGATTATCGCCATTGGGTGCATAAACAGACAGCGACCAGAAAGGCAGATTGCCCTCCGCGGTGATATGTACCGGCCCATCCGTGAGATCGAAGCGGCATGCTGCCTGTTCCATCAGCGGGTCCTGATCACTTACCAGTCCTGATTTCTCAGATAAATGATGAAAGCGATAGGCATCGCCCAAAGCTTCTAAATGCGACCAGGCATTTTTGCTGGAGTATAGCGGGACGAGCAACAGAACGGCGATGTGTACGATAGCGGCACCTACCAGACCAAGAAGCAACAGACGGAGGAGTTTAGCCACGGCACGCCTCCACATTTGCAACAGGCACAATACGCGGCATGACAAGATCAACCAGTCCGGAAGAGCTTGCAGCGGGTGTGTCGTAGAGCGTCATGACCAGCACAAAATTGCCGCTTCCTTCGACCGGAAGCCAGTTGTCGGGGCTGGCATTCGGCCCGATGGTGACTTTTACGCTACCGTCGTTGTCGTAAAGCACTTCGCGTGAGTGGAGTGCTGGCTGGAGGCCAGCGCGGGGTTTTATCGGTTCCAGATTGGAATTGGCCGGATAGAGGGTCCAGAAACGCGCGGACGGTGTGAAACCGCTCAGACGGTAGCTGCATCCGCTTTTAAGCTCACGTCCGTTGCTATCGCGGCGCGCATAAAAGGGAAGCCCTTCCGCAGTTCCCAGTGCGAGATAGGCTTTGCGCGCGGCACGTGCCTTGGAATAAGGGTCAGCATCGGTTGTGCCAGACGCCGGATAGGCATTCCATGCCCCAAGCTGCAATTCGCCGAAGCCGTCAAAATGGTCGAGTGTGTAATCGGTTGCCCATATGCCGCCGCCAAGCGCAATAGCCAATACCGTCAAGACTTTGAGAATTGTTTTCAGCATTCTAGAGCGTTTTTGGTTTAGTTTTGGTCATTAGAAATGCTCTATCTCTTTGTTTTTGCGCACATCTTATTCGGAAAGCCGGTTCCCACTTTTCGGGATGTGCTCTATGCTCAAAGTACCGATACTTTGGTGCGTCCGGCAAGAGCCGGAACAGGCGGTGCGTTGCGGAATTTGTCGTTAAGCTCCTTGAGCGCTTTCGTGGCTACTGGCGAGAGGACACGTGGTGGCGCCACCATCATTTCGTCCGGCTTATCTGTCGAGGCAATTTTGGGTGCAGTCGTCTTTACTGGTACCGGGAAGGCGGGCGTAATACCCGGTATCGGCTTCAGATCGATATTCTGATGGGCATAGCTCATCATCCGCTGCCAGGCCATGGCAGGCAGAACGCCGCCGGTCAGATCTTTCATTGGAGTAAAGTTGTCATTGCCAAACCAGACTGCGGCAGTGAAGTTGCCCGTAAAACCTACAAACCATGCATCGCGATAATTCTGCGTCGTTCCGGTTTTGCCGCCGACGCGTGTCATCGGCAATGCCGCACGGCGAGCCGTGCCGCGTTCAGGAACCTGCACCAGCATGGAGTTCATCTCGAAAGCTGCTTTCTCGGACAAAGCGCGATGAGGCTTGGGTGCATCGCGGGTGAAATCCCAGAGTACCTTGCCCTCCGACGAAACGATTTGCGTGAATGCGTGACGATTGCCAGCCATGCCGCCATTCGGGAACACGTTGAAGCCTGTTGCCTGATCCATCACGGTCATTTCGGATGTGCCAAGCACCATCGTCTTGTGCGAAGAGATCGGCGATTCCACACCCATGGCTTTGGTCAACGCCACAATAGGAGCTGTGGTTAGATGATCGCGGGCTAGTCGCACTGGAACAGAGTTCAGTGATCGCACCAGTGCAGTTGTCAAATCAACACGACCCGCGAAACTGCGACCATAATTGCGGGGAGACCAATTGCCCCAACTAATCGGTGCGTCGGAAACAATTGTGCTAGGCGTCATGCCCTTTTCCATTGCTGCCGCATAAACGTAGGGCTTAAACGATGACCCAGCTTGGCGGAGTGCCTTTGTCGCGCGATTGAACTGGCTTTCGCCGTAATCACGTCCACCGACAAGCGCGCGCACCGACCCATCATTTGCGATAACAACGGTTGCAGCTTCGGAAACATTATATTCCTTGCCGTGCTGGCGGAGATGAAATTCGAGCGATTCTTCGGCAGCTTTTTGAAGGTTGCGGTCGAGTGTCGTGCGCACGGTCAGCGTATGTTGCGGTAGTTTCCCCGCAACCTTTTTCACTTCTTCAAAAGCCCAGTCGAGGAAATAATCTGGACTTTCATTCTTGGCGCGATCGATCACACTTGCTGGATTGCGGCGCGCAACTGCGACCTGACCATCGCTCATGAAGCCGCTTTCCACCATGTTGGAAAGAACGACGTTTGCGCGTGCACGTGCGGCCGGAAGATTGACATGCGGTGCAAATTTGGCGGGCGCTTTGAACAGGCCTGCCAGCATTGCAGCTTCGGCAAGGTTCACATCCTTGATATTCTTACCGAAATAAAACTCGGATGCCGCCGCTATCCCAAAGGTGCCGCCGCCCATATAGGCACGGTCGAGGTAAAGCTGGAGGATCTCTTTCTTGGTGAGATTGCTTTCAAGCCAGAGAGCGAGAAACGCTTCTTTGATCTTTCGCTCGAGGGTGCGTTCGTTGGAAAGAAACAGGTTTTTGGCCAACTGTTGCGTGAGCGTTGAGCCCCCCTGAACAACACCATTGGCACGGAGGTTCTGGCTCAGTGCACGACTAAGGCCCCAGAAATCGATGCCGTAATGATCGAAAAAGCGTCGGTCCTCTGTGCCGAGGACGGCCTTGATGACATGATCGGGAAGTTCATCAATCGGCACAGCCTGGCGATGCAAGATACCGCGCTGGCCAAGCTCGTTGCCGTAGCGGTCGAGAAATGTAACGGCATAATCGTCCTGCGCGCGCCAGTCTTTCTTGGTTTCTTCGAATGCGGGCATGGCAAGCCCCAGCATAACGACAGAACCTATGACGCCGAGGGTGAAACTCTCATCCAGAACTTCCACGACAAGGCGCCGGAAGCCGCGTACACGAAAGCGACGAGAGAAGATGGTGATATTTTCCCACCACTCCCCGGCGTAAAAACGAAGATTGTAGAGACCAGAATCGATCCAGGCATCAAGGCCAATCAAACGCGAAACCCGGAATGGTTTGCGCTTTTGCTCTTCAGGATCTTTTTTCGCCGTTTTACGCATAAACTCTACTTCGGCACCGAGAAAATTGGGAGACGAGCAAAACCTGCCCGTCAATCATAACAGATTAATAAGCGAGAACTCACGTTAATTAGTAAACGAAATCCATAAAACTTTTGGGAAAAAATCAGAAATAGGAAAATAGTCCTTGACGGCGTAACGGTGGTTTGCTATCAATCAGATACAGTCAAGAAAGTGTGACTGATGCTGATACAGCCTCGATACCCCCGGCTTTATCAGCACCCAAAACCCCGGAAGCAAATTGCTTTCGGGGTTTTGCGTAAAAAAGAGGTTCAAACTTACTACAAAGCATATTGGGCAAAGCTCTTTGAAAACGCGGAAAATTGACGAGTGCCGTGAGGCTCGGGTCAGGCTGGCTTTTCGCCTGCAAATGAAACACGCCGTTGCCGTCAATGAGATCGCACAGGTGATGGGCTGTTCTGAAAGACAATATCTTTACTGGTTAAAATGTCTTGGTCTGGATGAGCAGATATTCACCAAGCCATCCGGTACGGAAAGTGCCCTGCAACGGTTGCAATCGGAACTCAACAAACTGATCGATGGCGATGAACTGCCGGATAAGAGCAAGGCCGAAGCCCTGATGGCGCTGGCCAAGGCTGTTAAGACTGTCGGTGAGCTCGCTTCCGAAACGGCTCCGTCCGGACAAGATCACGACACCGGCGCGGTGGTGAGCTTGAGCGAAATTAATCGGGCTTTGGCGCTCATTGACAGAAGAATTGACGAACTTGCACAAAGGCGCGCGCAAGAAATTCTGGGGCGCGGACTTGACGCGACAACAGATAATGGCGGCGGAATGCGAATGGCTGATCAAGGCGCGTGACGCGCAATTGCCGCCATCGGGTGACTGGCGGATCTGGCTAATTCTTGGTGGGCGCGGTTCCGGAAAAACAAGGGCAGGCGCCGAATGGGTGTCTGGTATGGCGCTCGGGCTCAAACCTTTCGCAGTGCGGGCCTGTGGACATATTGCACTTGTCGGTGAGACTTTTGCCGATGCGCGCGAGGTGATGGTGGACGGTCCATCGGGTATTCTGTCTGTCTCACGTGCCAGTCGCCCACGTTATGAGACAACACGTCGGCGGCTCCTCTGGGATAATGGTGCTGTGGCATCGCTCTATTCCTCCGAAGACCCGGATAGCTTGCGTGGTCCACAATTTGATGCCGCATGGTGCGATGAGTTGGCGAAGTGGAAGAACCCGCAAGCCACATGGGACATGCTGCAATTTGGGCTCAGACTGGGTGATTTTCCCCGCCAGGTTGTGACAACGACGCCACGTGCAGTGCCATTGCTGAAAACGCTGATGACCGACAATTCAGTGTCCATGACAGATATGCGGACATCAGAAAATGCCAGCAATCTGGCCGAAGGCTTCATGCAGACCATCAATCAGCATTATGCCGGCACGCGGCTTGGACGGCAGGAACTGGATGGAGAGCTGATTGAAGAACGTGCGGGTGCTTTGTGGTCGCGGGAGCGGATCGAACAATGTTTCGAACGGGAAGCGCCACAGCTTGTGCGTATTCTGGTGGCCGTTGATCCACCCGCTTCCTCGGGCAAGTCATCGGACGCCTGTGGGATAGTCGTTGCCGGTCTTGATGAAAATGGCGTGGGCCATGTGCTTGCTGATGCAAGCATGTCCATGGCCAAACCGCATCAGTGGGCACGACGCGCGATTGCGCTCTATCACAGCTTTGAGGCGGATGCGATTTTGGCCGAAGTCAATCAGGGGGGCGAGATGGTTGCGGCAGTTCTTTCGGCAGAAGACGTCTCTGTGCCTGTTCTGATGCGGAGGGCATCGCGTGGCAAGTGGTTGCGCGCGGAGCCGGTGGCAGCACTCTACGAACAAGACCGGGTTCGACATACCGGACGCTTTCCGGCGCTTGAGGATGAAATGTGTGATTTTGCGCCCGAAGGACTATCAAGCGGACGTTCGCCGGATCGGCTCGATGCGCTGGTTTGGGCCTTGGGTGAGCTAATGCTTAATGCAGATCGAAAGCCGCGTATCCGCCGCTTCGGGTGAAAATTCAGAGAAATTGGAGAGCCAATATATGGCGTGGAACTGGCCGTGGCGCAGAAGTGCCGCGAATGCACCCTTGCATTCTTATGACGGACGGCAGACCAAGATGGCGAACGGCTTTGTGGCCTTGCATATGGAACGTGGGCCTTCGTGGATCGCGCGGGATTATATATCGCTCGCCCGCGAAGGGTTTATGCGCAATCCGGTGGCGCACCGCTGTGTGCGCCTGATTGCAGAAGCGGCGAGCAATGTACCCTTGCTGCTTTATGAAGGGACCACCGAACATGAGATACACCCATTGCTTGATCTCATTGAAAAGCCGCAGGGTGGATTGGATGGTAGCAGTTTCTTCGAGAGGCTTTACGGACATCTGCTGATTTCCGGTAATGCCTATGTGGAGCGTGTCGATTTGCCGAGTGGTCGCATGGAATTGCATCTTTTGCGGCCTGAGCGGGTAACACTTGAAACATCGAGCGATGGCTGGCCGCAATCGCTGATCTATCGTTCTGGCAACACAAGCAGAGCCGTATCGCTTTCTGGATCGACCGCTTCTGGACTGCATCTTAAATTGTTCCACCCGCTGGACGATCATTATGGATTTCCGCCGCTGGAAGCAGCCCTTATGGCGCTCGATATTCACAATGCGGCTGGTGCCTGGAACAAAGCTTTGCTGGATAATTCTGCTCGTCCATCCGGTGCGCTGGTTTATGCACCAAAAGACGGTGGCAATCTGACGGAAGAGCAGTTTGAGCGGCTTAAGGTGGAGCTGGAGGAAGGATACACGGGAGCATCAGGCGCGGGGCGTCCGTTGCTTCTCGAAGGTGGGCTTGACTGGAAGGCCATGGGCTACAGCCCGCAGGATATGGATTTCATCGAGGCAAAGAACGGTGCTGCACGTGACATCACACTGGCTTTTGGCGTGCCGCCGATGCTGCTCGGTATTCCGGGCGACAATACTTACGCCAATTATGCAGAAGCCAATCGCGCCTTCTATCGCCTGACTGTTTTGCCACTGATCAACCGCACGGCCAAAGCGCTGGGCTGCTGGCTGGGGCCACTATTTGGTGATGATCTGAGACTTGAGCATGATTCAGACCGGATTGAGGGATTGTCCCTTGAGCGCGAGTCCTTGTGGCGGCGTGTCTCGGAGGCTTCGTTCCTGAGTGACGATGAAAAACGCGATGCAGTTGGTTATCAGTCGCGTGCAGAAAGGAGAACGCCATGAGCAATCTGAGCGAAACCGTCCTAACTTCTGATGCGACATTGGTGTGGTTCGCAAAAATTGCTGGAGCCGTGGCAGGTTCCGCAGTCTCGCTCGCCTATATGTTGCCGAACGGCAAACGCGAGGCAGCGATACGTTTCGCAGTCGGTATCATATGCGGGATGGTTTTTGGCGGCGCAGCAGGGGTGAAGATCGCAGAAACGCTGTCGCTACAGGCCCTTCTTGGACGCGCGGAACTGATGCTGATGGGATCGACTGCTGCAAGCCTTGCCGCATGGTCCGCTCTCGGCGTTCTCAAGCGACTTGCTGAACGAGTAAAGCAGGCGCCGCTTCCCGGATTTCCATTTTCTGAGAGGAACGGGAATGAAAAGTCCTGAATTCAGGCTTGAAACCAAGCGTGCCTCTCTTGCTCTGGAAGAGGTTGAAATTGACGGCAGCTTCTCAGGCTACGCCAGTGTCTTTGGTCTGCCTGACCTTGGTAATGACGTTATCGAAAAGGGCGCATTTGCGAAGTCGCTTTCATCGCGAAAGTCATCTGGTGTACGTATGCTGTGGCAGCACGACGCTGCCGAACCGATAGGTGTCTGGACAGATATCAGGGAAGATGCAAGCGGGCTTTATGTCGAAGGCAGGCTTGCCAAAGGTGTCGCGCGGGCACGCGAAGCGCTGGAGCTGATGCGCGCGGGTGGACTTGATGGGCTGTCCATCGGCTTCCGAACGGTCAAGGCCCGCAAGGATGGGCGTACCGGCTTACGTCACATTGTTGAAGCGGATCTATGGGAAATCTCGGTGGTCACGTTTCCGATGCTGCCACAGGCGCGGATTAATAACCTGAAGGCTGATTTGCCAACAGTCAGACAGTTTGAACGCTGGCTCACGCGGGATGCGGGGCTGAGCCGTTCCTCTGCACGTACGGTTATAGCAAAAGGCTATGCAGCACTTGCAGCTTTTCACGACAGGAACGGGCGGGAAGCCATCCAGTCAGACAACGCAGGTCTCGCACAGCGTATGCGCGCCGCCTGCAACATGATGTCTTTTAAATAATCAGGATCAATATGAAAAATATCAATGCAATCCCGCTCGAAACCAAGAGCGTGGAAACGAAGGCGCTTGGCTCGAATCTTGGCCCCAATCTTGGTAATGACGGCGATGTGTCGGAAGCCTTCGATGAATTCATGACAGCCTTCTCGGCTTTTCGCGAGGCCAATGATGAACGCCTGAAGAAGGTTGAAAAAAGTGCCGATGTTGATGTGCTTTTGCGCGATAAGGTTGATCGCATCAACCGCGCTCTTGACGAGCAGAAACAGGCGCTTGATCAATATGTGCTAAAAACTGCGCGCCCGCCAATGGGCAAGAATATGCCTGTCGCCAATGTCGAACATAAACAGGCTTTCGATGGTTATGTTCGTCGTGGCGATGAACAGGCGCTGCGTGGTATCGAGTTGAAGGCGCATTCTTATGCGTCAGGCCCGGATGGTGGTTATCTTGTGCCGGCAGAGCTCGAAATGGAAATCGGCCGCAGGCTGGCGGTGCTTTCCCCGATCCGCGGCATCTCCAGCATACGCCAGGTCTCAGGCGCCATCCTGAAAAAGCCGTTCTCGGTTAGTGGTCCTGCTACGGGGTGGGTCGGCGAAACGGATGCGCGTCCGCAGACGGCTTCGGCAAAGCTTGCGGAACTCCAGTTCCCGACCATGGAAATCTACGCCATGCCAGCGGCGACCTCATCACTGTTCGACGATGCCGCAGTCAATGTGGAACAGTGGATTGCTGAGGAAGTGGAAGCAGCTTTTGCTGAACAGGAGGGCGCTGCGTTCATCACCGGCAACGGTGTGAACAAGCCGATGGGCTTCCTGAGCTACGATACGGTCGAGGATGCAAGCTGGACCTGGGGTAAGATCGGACACATCGCAACTGGTGTTGATGGTGCGCTGCCTGCTTCGGATCCGTCCGATAAGCTCATCGAGCTCATCTATGCGCTGAAAGCCGGTTATCGACAGAACGCAAATTTTGTCATGAATCGTAAGACCCAGAGCGTGTTGCGGAAGCTGAAAGATGCGGACGGCAATTATCTCTGGCAGCCACCTGCAGCCGTTGGTGAAAAAGCTTCACTGATGGGCTTTGGCCTTGTTGAGGCTGAGCATATGCCGGACATTGCTGCTGGCAATACTCCAATTGCTTTCGGCGATTTCGAGCGTGGCTATCTGGTTGTAGATCGTATTGGTTTGCGTGTTTTGCGCGATCCGTATTCTGCCAAGCCGTATGTGCTGTTCTATACCACCAAGCGTGTGGGCGGTGGCGTCCAGGATTTTGATGCGATCAAGCTTCTGAAGTTTGTAGCTTAAAGACGCGCGACAGCGGTTTTGCTGTCATTTTTTACAGTCCTTTTTGGGGAAACCCTGCCGATTTTGGCAGCTAGATTCAGTTCGCGAACACGTTGAATCTTTTTCTGGGGTGTCATGCGTAACTGTCTGATTTGAGAGTTATTTTAAGGGGAAAATAAATGACAATGTTTCTTGTCACGCCACCGGCGCTCGAGCCGGTGACGGTCGCTGACGCGCGCGCGTTTTTACGAATTTCTACCGAGAGCGAAGACTACATTTTGCGGCGTCTTGTCAAAACGGCCCGTGAACTTGTTGAAGCCGAAACAGGGTTGGCACTCATCGACCAGACATGGCGTTTGCGAGTGGACCGCTGGCCGCGTTCAGGGCGTCTGGCGCTGTTCAAGTATCCGGCGAAGGCGGTGACGGCTGTGGTTGCTTATCAACCGGATGGAAGTGCCATCAGCATGGAACCGGAAGAGTTCATGCTTCAGCATGGCCGCCGGCCGCAACGCGTTTACATGGCACAATATCCTGAAGCGCAGTCATTCTGCGGTCTTGAGGTGGACTTCATTGCCGGGTTTGGCGAAACTGGCGTCGAAGTGCCAGATGCGATCAAACAGGCGATACTCACTCTGACTGCGCACCTATACGAAAACCGTGCTGGCCTCGACAGCAAGCAGGCGGAACTTCCGCCGATGGTCGGTCAGATGGTGGATAGCTGGCGACGCATATCCCTATGAACAACGTGCTGTTTATTGACCCAGGCCAGCTCACAGCTGAGCTGGCCTTGGAAGCCATGCATCCGGCTGCAGATGGCATGGGTGGTTATCGTGAAACATGGTCGGAAATTGCGTCCGTATGGGGGCGCATCGAACCCATATCGAGCAACCAGAGAGATTTTGGAATTCGCCCACGTCCAGAGATAACGCATCGCATTCTGGTGCGTTATCGCGCGGATATTTCATCCGATCAGCGTTTACGCAAAGGCGGACGCATATTTGTGCTGCGTTCAGTACACGATCCGGATGAAAGCGGACGCTACCTCGTTTGTCTTGCTGTGGAGGAGGGACGTTGAATCTCACCATGACGCTGACCTTTGAAGGTCTCATACGAGCGCTGCGTTTCAGGCAGGTAGCTGTGCGAGAGGATATTGCCGTCGGGCGTAGGGACACCCGAGGTGACAAGCAAAAATCGAGCGGGGATCAAAATGAAGAATGGCGCGAGCGCATTGCAGAAAGCACTTTATGAGGTCTTGAAGAACGACGACGAACTTATTGAAACTCTTGGTGGTGAACACGTTTACGATCACGTGCCACCTAAAACACCTTTTCCCTATGTCACGTTGGGTGAAACACTCAGTAAAGACTGGAGTACAGCAAGTGAGCCGGGGGGCGAGCATTTTCTCAATATCCAGATATGGGCGCGCGAGGCAGGGCGCAAACGCGTGCTTGATATTGCCGGGCGCATTGCCACGCGGCTCGACGAGGAACCGCTCGAAGTGAATGGTCATCGGGTGATCAATCTCATGCTGACCGAAGTTTTGGCACGTAACACCGACGGTTTCGGCAGTTATCTTGGCACCATGCGTTATCGCGCCGTGACCGAACCTGCTGATTAGAGCGCATCCCGAAAAGTGTGAAGCTATTTTCGGACGAAATGCACTCAAAAACAAATACTTAGAGCGGACCCGTTCTAGTCGTGAGATATTACGCGTTTCCGGATGCAAAGCCTATTTTCATTTAGCTGGAAATGCTCAAATCAAGGATCAATAAATGGCAGCTCAACGCGGCAAGGACATCTTGCTGAAAATCGCGACCGGCGAAAGTGCGTATGAAACTTGCGCAGGCTTGCGCACCAAGCGCATCGCTTTCAATGCCGAAACAGTTGACGTAACGGACGCCGATGCGGCTGGTCGCTGGCGGCAGCTACTGGCTGGAAGCGGTGTGCAGCGCGCTTCAGTTAGTGGATCAGGTATTTTCAAAGACGCGGCTTCAGATGCATTAATCCGTAGTCTGTTCTTTCATGGAGATATCCGCAACTGGCAGATCGTGCTGCCAGATTTCGGCACCATTACCGGGCCGTTTCAGATCGTAGCGCTTGAGTATGGCGGCAATCACGACGCTGAAGTGACTTTCGAGATAGCGTTGGAATCGGCGGGGCTGATTACCTTTGGAGAGGTTCTATGATGGTCAATCGCCATCGTGGCGAGGTCGCGGCAAAACTCGATGGCCGCGACTGGACACTCTGCCTTACACTTGGCGCGCTTGCGGAGTTGGAAGCGGCATTTGAAGCAGATAATCTCTCAGACCTCATTGCACGCTTTTCGACAGGCCGACTTGCAGCCCATGATATGCAGCGCATCATTTGCGCGGGCCTCCACGGTGGTGGTCATAATGTGAGCTATGACGACGTTTCGGAAATGCGAGCTGAAGGCGGTGCAGCCGGGTTCGCATATATCGTTTCATCACTTCTGACAGCCACATTCGGAAGTGCTGAAAAGCCGGAAAGCGATTCCGCGTCAAACCCTTGAGTGCCGCAGTTGAATCAAGCCCTTCACATAAACCTTTCCCATGGGCTGAGGTGATGCGGGCAGGATTTGGTTTGCTGCGGCTTTCCTCAAAAGACTTCTGGGCAATGACCCCGCGTGAATTTTCAGCGGCCTTGGGGCCCGTATCGCGCAACACAAATGCCCCCTCGCGTGCGGCGCTTGATGCGCTCATGCACACTTTTCCCGACAGGTAATTTAAATGACAGACGAAACTGTAACCGTTTCCGTTGAGGCAGATACGAGCGCGTTCGATCATGCGTTGACCGATCTTGAAAAGCGCTCGTCAAGCTTCGGCTCCAACCTCACGACGGCACTCAAAAGCGCTATCGTTTCCGGTAAGGGACTGGAAGATGTGCTGCGCGGCCTCGCAAGCAACTTGGCCGGCTCGGCACTTTCCGCCGGCCTTCAGCCGCTACAAAATTTAGGCTCGTCGATGATGTCGGGCATGATGACTGGTATTCGTGGCATCATGCCGTTTGCCAAAGGCGGTGTGGTTTCCAGTCCGACTTACTTTGGCATGGGCAATGGTTCTCTGGGCCTGACCGGAGAAGCTGGCGCAGAAGCCATTCTGCCGCTCGCGCGTGGTGCTGATGGACGACTTGGAGTCGCCACCGGCGGCAATTCTGGAAAACCTGTGCAGGTCGTCTTCAATATGTCTTCGCCTGATGCATCCTCTTTCCGCAAATCTGAAGCGCAGCTTTCAACCATGCTGGCGGGTGCGGTCCGTCGCGGTGCCCGGAGATTGTGAGATGGAAGCCTTTCATGATGTCCGATTTCCACTCGGAGTCTCTTTTGGCGCAACCGGTGGCCCGGAATGGCGTAATGAAATCATTACACTCACATCCGGTATGGAAAAGCGCAACGCACGCTGGGCACATTCCCGTCGCCATTTTGATGCAGGCACAGGATTGCGTTCGCTTGATGATCTGAAAGCAGTGCTTGCCTTCTTCGAGGCCCGGCACGGTTCGCTCCATACTTTTCGTTTCCGCGATCCGTTCGACTTTTCATCTGCTGCCGGGAGTGTGGCACCGTCGCCGTTCGATCAACAGATTGGCGTTGGCAACGGAATACGTGCGAAATACCAGCTCATCAAACGCTATGAAACTTATGACCGTCCGATTACACGGCCCGTTAGTGGATCGGTGCAGATTGGCGTCGACGGAGTGCGGCTCGCGGAAGGCGAGGCTTTCACAATCGATAATGTGACAGGTAACGTGATTTTCATGCCTGATTATCTGCCCGGAGAGGGAGCCACCGTGACGGCTGGTTTTCTGTTCGATGTACCAGTGCGTTTCGATACTGACCTGCTGATGGCCAGCATTGCGTCGTTCCAGGCAGGCGAAATCCCCTCCATTCCGATCATTGAGGTTAAAGCATGATTCCTGTTCCGGCAGCGCTTGAATCACACTTGAAGGGTGAAGTCACAACCCATTGCTTTGCCTGGCTTATAAGACGTTCGGATAGTGCCGTGCTCGGTTTTACAGACCATGATCGTGACTTGTTTCTGGATGGAATTGCCTGCGAGCCTTTGACCGGTCTGAACAGTAGCGAAGCCACGACAACGCTCGGGCTTTCTGTTGCGGGCGGCGAGGTCGAAGGCGCTCTGTCGTCAACACGCATCAGCGATGTTGATATCGAGCAGGGGCGCTATGATGGGGCGGTCATAGAAAGCTATCTGGTCAACTGGTCAAGTTCTGAACAGCACATGCTTTTGCGACGCTGGACAGTTGGAACGATCAGCCGATCGGGTGGCCGATTTGTCATGGAACTGAAAGGCGCTGCGGCGGCTTTCGATGCCGTTTGTGGCCGCCGGATACTACGTCAATGCAACGCTGTTTTAGGCGATGAACGCTGTGGTGTGAACCAAATCGATCCACGGTTCTCTGCTTTTGGTTCGGTCAATGTTGCCGAGGGTGCTGTGCTGATGGTGAGTGGACTTCAAGGATTTGCAAGCGGCTGGTTTGCGGAGGGACTGCTGACCTGGACGAGCGGCAAGAACGCGGGGAAAGCAATTCGTGTTCTGGGGCAGAATGGCAGCAGTCTGCGCCTGATCGAGTCGTCGGTTTTGCCAGTGAAAGTTGGTGACACGTTTCGCATTGTTGCCGGCTGCGACAAGAGCTTTGCCACCTGCAAAGCAAAATTTTCAAATGGCACCAATTTTCAAGGCTTTCCGCACCTTCCCGGGAATGATGCAGCCTTTGCCTATGTGAGCGGCGGTAACGAATATGACGGAAGTGCATTGGTGCCATGATGGTTGTCGAGAAAGTTTTGGCCGAGGCCGGAAACTGGATAGGGACGCCCTATCGCCACGGCGCATCAATGCGCGGTGTAAGCTGTGACTGTCTTGGGCTGGTCCGTGGTATTTGGCGGACGCTTTACGGCGTTGAGCCAGAACATCCGGGGATCTACGCCCCTGACTGGGCAGAGGCTGCATCGGGCGATCCGCTCATGGAAGCGGCGCACAGGCATATGAGAGTGCGTGTCAGCAGTGCTCCCCAACCGGGGGACTTGCTCATCTTCCGCTGGCGCCCCGATGTCGCGGCGAAGCATCTCGGCATCATGATACGGGAAAACCGTTTTATCCACGCCTATGAGGGGCATTGCGTGATGGCGTCTGCACTGGTGCCGCAATGGCGAAAGCGTATCGCCGGAACTTTTATCTTCCCTGAAGCGAAAGTGTGAGTAATGGCAACAATCGTTCTGCAAGCGGTCGGTGCTGCTGTTGGCGGCATTTTTGGCCCCGTTGGGGCCGTGATCGGTGCTGGTTTGGGCGCTATGGGGGGCTATGCCGTTGATACCGCGATCATCAACTCGACCCGCCATATGGAGGGTGCACGTCTCAATGGTGGCCGCGTAGCAACAGCAGAAGAAGGTGCAGCACTACCCTTGGTCTACGGCACGGCACGACTTTCAGGTACATTGATCTGGGCGACACGGTTTGAGGAAAAGAAAACCACCGAACGCCAAGGCGGCAAAGGTGGTCCGAAAGTGACCAGCTATAGCTATTTCGGTAACGCAGCCTATGCTGTTGCGGAAGGCGAAATTGCTGGCATCCGTCGTGTCTGGGCTGATGGTCAGGAACTTGATCTCACTGAAGTCGATATGCGTATCTATCTGGGCACGCAGGAACAACAGCCCGATCCTTTGATTGAGGCCAAGCAGGGTGCAGGCAATGCGCCTGCCTATCGTGGCACTGCTTACGTGGTGTTTGAGCGTATTCCGCTCGATGTGTTTGGAAATCGTCTACCGCAATTTCAGTTCGAGGTCATGCGGCCGGTTGGTAAGGTGGCGCGCGATATTCGTGCTGTCGCGCTCATTCCCGGGTCTACCGAGTTTGGCCTCTCGCCAAGTCCGGTCAGTGACAGGCCTTTCCCTGGTGAAAGCCGCACGCTCAACCGCAATGCGAAGCGCGGGCATAGCGATTGGACTGTCGCTATGGATGAGTTGCAGATGCTCTGCCCGAACCTGCGGCATGTGGCGATTGTTCTGCCGTGGTTTGGCAATGATCTGAGGGCTGGTGCGTGCACCATTCGCCCGGGCGTCACGCATCAGAGTTCATTCTCGTCGAGCCGGGCCTGGAAGGTAGAAAATATCACGCGTGCTGATGCGCACCTTATTTCGACCAGTGGTGAGGGTGCTGCTTATGGCGGCACACCTTCAGATCAGAGCGTAATCGATGCAATCCGTGATGCGAAAGCGCGCGGCCTGAAGGTAACGCTTTATCCGTTCATCATGATGGACGTGCCAGCCGATAATCAATTGCCATCACCATATGGCGGTGTCGGCCAATCAGCCTATCCATGGCGCGGGCGTATCACTTGCCATCCTGCAATCGGTGTAGCTGGCTCACTTGATAAGACAGCCGAGGCAGGAAATCAGGTCACAGCTTTCGTCAACGGAACATGGGGTTACAGGCGTTTCCTGAATCACTGTGCAAATCTGGCGTTGCAGGCCGGTGGCGTCGATGCCTTTTTGCTTGGCTCAGAATTGCGCGGGCTCACCAGCATCCGCGACAGTCGTGAAAGCTTTCCGTTTGTCACACACCTTTGCACACTCGCCACTGAGATGCGCACAAAGCTTGGACAAAGCTGCCGCATTACCTATGGCGCGGATTGGACCGAATATTTTGGTTATCAGGCGCAGGATGAAACCGGCGATCTGTTTTTCAATCTCGATCCGCTGTGGTCACATCCTGCGTTGGATGCAATTGGCATCGACAATTATATGCCGCTTGCCGATTGGCGGGATGACGATTTTGATGGGGGAAATCCTGATAGCTTCGAAGGCCCTTATGATCTCAATGGTCTGACAACCAGCATAGAAACGGGTGAGGGCTTCGACTGGTATTATGGGAGCAGCGAAGATCGTGTTGCGCGTATTCGTACTCCAATCAGTGATGGGCTTGCTGGTAAACCTTGGGTCTATCGCTACAAGGACATTCGCGCGTGGTGGAGCAATCCCCATTATAATCGCATTGATGGCGCGGAGGCTGCCACACCGACAGCTTGGGTGCCGCAATCCAAGCCGATCTGGTTTACAGAACTCGGATGCCCGGCAGTCGACAAAGGGCCGAACCAACCCAATGTCTTTCCTGATCCCAAATCATCGGAAAATGCGACGCCTTATTTCTCAAACGGTTCACGCGCCGATATCGGTATGGATCGTTTCCTGCGCGCACATTTCAGACACTGGCCTGAAAACAACCCGGTATCGTCGGTGTATGGCGGTTCGATGCTGGACATGGATCGCGTTTATTTGTGGTCTTGGGATACGCGACCATTTCCGGAGTTTCCGCTGAAAGGTGACGTATGGGGAGATACGCCGAACTGGCGCCTCGGTCATTGGCTTAACGGGCGTATCAGTGGAGTTTCGCTTGATGAACTGATAGCTGCCATACTGGCGGACTTTGGATTGCCAGAGGCCGATTGTGCCGCGGCCGATGGGCACCTCACTGGTTTTGTGATTTCGGAACCGTCAACAGCACGTGGTGTTCTGGAGCCGCTGATGAACGTGTTTGGCGTCCATGGTTTTGAGCAGGCCGGGCGGTTCGTATTTCGGAGCGTCGCTCGTGCGGCACCGACGCTTGATGTAGTGCATATGTTGGTCGAGCCACAGGATGGCGAAGCATTGAGTTCTGTTCTCGACGATCAGGGCGATCTGCCTTCTATTGCCGAACTATACTGCAACGATCCGATGCGTGACTTTCAGGTGCTTGGGGCCTCTGTGCGTCGGGATACAGGGCAGGGCACGGAAAGCCTTAGCCTGTCTGGTTCGATGGAAACTGGGCAGGCAACGGCTCTCGCCGAAAGCTGGATGGCGCGCCGCTATGCTGAACGGCGGACCGCGAGTTTCTCTTTGCCGTGGTCTGAAGCAGCGCTTCACGTCGGCGACCGTGTCCGGCTTGATGTCTTGGGCGGCGGGCGCGACTATGTCGTAACGGCGTTGGAAGACGGAGAAGTACGGGCTGTCAAAGCCGTCGCACTTGCACCGAATATTGTGTTTGCAGACAAAGGTGAAACTCCCAAGCTTCCGCCGGGAAAACCGGTCTCCGATATGAAGCCGATTTTCCATCTCATCGACCTGCCGCTTTGGCCGAGCGCGGAAGATCCCGCGGGTCAGTTCCGCATCGCTTGTCATGCGAAACCATGGCGTGGCGTCGCGGTTTACGCCTCACCGTCTGATGATGGCTTTGCCGAACGCAGCCTGATCAGCGAGCGCGCTGTGATGGGTGAACTGACAAAGCCAATTAAGGGAGCTCCAAGCGGACGTTTGATCGACGGGAATGCGATAGAACTTGTGCTTTATTCAGGTGAACTGGGATCAAAGCCGCTTGCTCAGATTCTGAACGGGGCCAATACGGCGTTTTTAAAATCTCCCAATGGAAAATGGGAAGCTTTTCAGTTTCTCGAAGCAGAGGAAATCGGACAAAACCGCTGGCGATTGAGCAGACTTTTACGCGGGCAGCTTGGTACGGAAACAGAAAGCCTTATTGAGAAGCCAGTCGGGACCCCGTTTGTATTGTTTGATGGTGGAGTGCAGGGCATAGGACTGCAAGCTTCTGAAATAGGGCTTGAGCTTAACTGGCGTATAGGGGCAGCAGGCAAATCATTCTCGGATGAATTTTTTGATACAGCGAAAGCGATCGGCGGCTTGCAAGCCCTGGAGCCTCTAAGCCCGGTACATCTCAAGACTGAACAACTCGAGAATGGTGACTTATCCTTTCAGTGGGTCAGGCGAGGGCGGATCGATGCTGATAGTTGGATGGGCGCGGATATCCCGCTTGGTGAAGAGCGTGAAGTCTATCAGGTGGAAGTCTGGCAGTCCGATAAGCTGGTGCGAAGCGCACAGGTGCAGACCACGTCCTGGATCTATCCGAATCCAGAGCGCTTTGCTGAACTCGGCACGAATGAATTCCAGATTCGCGTAGCAATGGTGAGTTCCAAAACAGGAGCCGGTGATTTCACTACGCTCGATACTTCAAACATTCTGTTAAAATGAAAAAGGAAATTGCATGATTGAAGATAAGCCTTGGTATCTGTCTCGTACTGTTTGGGCTGGATTGGTCGCTCTGTTTTTATCGTTGGCAGGCGCTTTCGGCCTTATCAGCGATACGGTCGATCAGGGTGCTTTGACCGATATATTGCTGCAACTTGCGACCGGTATCGCCAGCCTTATTGCTGTCTTTGGCCGCTTAGGGGCAACTTCGCGCATTTCATAATTTTACAAAGCGTGATAGCAAAGTTTTGAAAAGTGGCATAGTTCCGGAATGTTGACGAATGCTCCGGATAATATTATGCATAAAAACAACAGTTTAGAATGGCGTCAGCCGAGGGTATCTGGTTGATGCTGTTCTACAGACCAAAATTCCTTTGGGTCTATAAGCAGGGTGATCGTTCATGCATCGTTCAGCTGAGAGGCGCTATATAAGGGACATGATGAAACAGAACCCTGCTCTCAAAATTTTCGCGCTTCTGGCCGTTAGCATTGGTCTGTTGCCGGTTGATGCCGGTGCTTTGCCAATCGCTACGCCACAGAAGTCTAATCTTCTGGTCGCCGCGGCTGCGGATTGTGCGGCAGTGGGCGAACAAGTGGCTGCCTCACAGGGTGGCCAGTTGGCCAAGGCAACCCCGACCACACAGAATGGCCGCGCCATGTGTGTGATTGTGGTACTCGTACCTGGTCGCGATGGCGAACGCCCGCGCCGTGTAGAAGTAGCCGTACCCGCACAGTAGAGCAGTTCCAGTTACGATCGAATTGTTGAAACCGCGTCTCACTGTTTGTTCTTGCGCATTCTCCTACGCAAAACCGCTTCGCTCTTTTGCTGGAAATGCTTTAATGCGTCCCTGCGAGGAGCCTCAAACTTGCGTATCCTGATCGTTGAAGACGACAAGGACCTGAACAGGCAGCTCTCGGATGCGATGGTTGCCACAGGTTATGTTGTTGATAGTGCTTTTGATGGCGAAGAAGGCCATCATCTGGGCGACACCGAACCTTACGATGCTGTGATCCTCGATATTGGCCTTCCGCAGATGGATGGCATCAGTGTTGTGGAACGTTGGCGCCGCAGTGGTCGGACCATGCCGGTTCTGATGCTGACAGCGCGTGATCGCTGGAGTGATAAGGTTGCCGGTATTGATGCTGGTGCCGACGATTATGTCGCCAAGCCTTTTCATATGGAAGAGGTTCTGGCTCGATTGCGTGCATTGATCCGTCGCGCTGCCGGCCACGCGTCATCGGAATTGGTCTGCGGTTCTCTGCACCTAGATACAAAGACTTCAAAAGCCAGTGTGGACGGCGTGGCGTTGAAGCTGACTTCTCATGAATATCGTCTGCTTTCCTATCTCATGCATCATATGGATGAGGTTGTTTCGCGGACGGAACTGGTCGAGCATCTTTACGATCAGGACTTTGACCGCGATTCCAACACGATCGAAGTTTTTGTTGGCCGCCTGCGTAAAAAGATGGGCGTCGATCTGATCGAGACAGTCCGCGGCATGGGCTATCGCATCCGCTCGGACGGGCAAAATGACACGAAGGGGAACGGGAACTGAAGCTTTTAAGCGTTTTCCCCCCTTTGCGTTCACTTGCGATACGCGTCGTCACCCTTTCGACGCTCTGGGTCATTCTGGCACTCGTCGTTGTGGCCACGCTCATCAGTACCCTTTACGGCGATGCTGCACGCAACAATTTCGAACGACTTCTGACAGCGCATCTGTTCAGTCTTGTTGGTGCGGTCAGTATATCGCCGGACGGTACGCTTCAAGGTCGGCCCGAGCTTGGTGAACTGCGTTATTCCAGCCCGCTGTCCGGCTGGTATTGGTCTGTTGATCCCGTTACTTCAAACATTAATGGCAAGTTGCAATCACTATCCTCAGTAGGGCGTATTGTGCCTGAATTACCAGTAAATCAGGCACCGTTTGATAGCTCGTTTATGCGCAGCTATACGCTGCCGGGCTTAAATGGTGAAGAGCTCTATATCGTCGAAACGGAAGTCGTTCTTGACAATGAAAACCGCGTTGCGCGCTTCCGCGTGATGGGTAACTTGAGTGAAGTCATGAACGAAATCTCTGATTTTCGCAGCAAGCTTGCTTTTTATCTGGCGATTTTCGGACTTGGCAGCGTCTTTATCAATGCTGGCATTATTCTATTCGGCTTGCGGCCACTCGATAAGGTCCGTCAGGCATTGACCGACATTCGTGAAGGTCGATCAGCGAAGCTCGATACATCGCTTCCGATTGAAATTGCACCGCTCGCAAATGAGATGAATGCGCTGATTGAAAACAACCGGCGCATTGTTGAACGTTCGCGCACACAGGTCGGCAATCTTGCGCATTCGCTGAAGACGCCTCTTTCGGTCTTGACCAATGAGGCGCGGGCGATGGGGGGCGAACAGGGGCGGGTTGTTCTTGAGCAGAGCGAAGCTATGCAGGTGCAGATACAGCATTATCTGCAACGCGCTCGTATAGCGGCACAAAGAGATAGCGTCGTATTCAGAACTCAAGTCACTCCAGTGCTTGAGCGGATGGAACGGGTGACTGCAAAGCTCAACCCGGCGTTCAAAATCATATTCAGAAATGTGTTGCCGGACGCCGTTTTTGCTGGCGAAAAAGAAGATCTGGAAGAGATTGTCGGTAATCTGCTGGAGAATGCAGGTAAATGGGGCCGCAGACAGATTAAGATTATTTTGCGACCGGCCGCAGATGCGCAACGGCAGTTTGAGATTTTGATAGAGGATGACGGTCCGGGCCTAGCTCCTGACAAGATCGAACAAGCACTCAAACGTGGCAATCGTGTCGATGAGACCAAACCGGGCACGGGGCTTGGATTGGCAATCGTTCAGGACACTGTGCGGGAATATGGTGGCACCTTGCATTTGGACAAAAGCAACTTGGGCGGACTACAAGTTCGCGTTGTGTTGCCGCTAACTGAAGATTGATAGTTGTTTTTGCCACGAGGCGAACTAGAAGGTTAGACTTATTAGCTGCATCCTACGATAGTATGCATGCTCACTTTTTATGAAGGCCGGTTTGTTATGATAATGGTATCAAGGTTTTCTGCTCCTCTTCTGATCGCTTCGATGGCGTTCATGCTTGCTGCCTGCGGAACATCCGGTGGTGGAAAAGGTTTGGGACTGACTTCGCTTGGTGGGTCGTCTTCCTCGGTAGAAACGCGTCCGAACTTGCTGGCACCGCTCGGGAATGGGCTTTTGGGTGGTTCGGCAGGGCAGTTGACCGCAAGTGACCGCAAGAAGGCACTTGAAGCAGAATATCGGGCCCTTGAATATTCGCCTGCTGGTAAAGCGGTTTCATGGAGTGGCAGTGGATCGACATCTGGGGATGTAACGGCGGCACAGCCTTACCAGGTCGGTTCGCAAAACTGCCGCCAATATACCCATACTTTTACAGTTGCAGACCAACTGCAAACCGCGCGTGGTACAGCGTGCCGTAACGCCGATGGCAGCTGGACACCGCTCAACTGATCGCTCTAAAGCACGATGCGTAAAATCAAAGAGTTAGAGCGTCCTTTGTGCGTCCGAAAGGACGCGCGGCGCTCTAAGCCTTTGCGGCGAATTGCCCTAGTCTGCAACTTCAGGCAGGTTAGTGTTGGTTTTTCCCTCGGCTGAGATTAAGTCTCAGCCATGGAATTCTGGTTGACTGCCGCACTGCTGACTCTTGCAGCTACATTGACTGTTTTGTTGCCGTTGACACGGAACAAGCAGGAATTTTTGCCCCCTGAAAAGAACGACCTAGAAGTGTATCGCGACCAGTTGCGCGAGGTTGAGGCCGACGCTGCGCGTGGCATGATCGACGCTCCCAGTGCCGAACAGGCTCGTATCGAAATCTCCCGACGCATCTTGAATGCCGAAAAGGCCAGTGCGGAATCGGCTGCCAATATGCAGAAAGCTCGATCCGGTCGGGTGCTGGCTCTCGCAGCGGTTCTGGCCGTTCCTTTGATCGCCTGGGGCATTTACCCGCTTTTCGGAACGCCTGACACGCCCTCGATGCCATTGGCGGCACGTCTGGCGAATAGCCCGCAAAATAGCTCGGTTGATGAACTTATTGCTCGTGCCGAAGCGCATCTTGCGCAAAACCCCGGCGATGCACGCGGATGGGATGTATTGGCACCGATTTATCTGCGGATTGGTCGCGGAGCTGATGCAGTCAATGCCTACCGTTCCGCAATTCGCCTTGAAGGTGAAAACTTCCAACGAATTCTTGGTCTTGGCGAAGCTTTGATCGCAGTATCCGGTGGGCCAATTACCGCCGAGGCAGAAGGTCTGTTTGAAAAAGCGGCTGCGCTTGAGCCTGATGACATCCGGCCTCAATATTACCTCGCGCAAGGCGAGATGCAGGATGGTAATGCAGATGGCGCGGTAAAAAGGCTACAGACGTTCCTTGATAAAGCACCGGCAGATGCGCCTTGGCGTGCACAGGTTGAGCAGACCATTGCGCGTATCCGCGGAATTGCTCCGCAAGCGCCTGCAAACGGTCCTACAACCGAGGATGTTGACGCTGCGGCCTCAATGAGCCCTGAAGATCGTCAGGCTATGGTTGAAGGTATGGTTCAACGTTTGGACGAAAGTCTTCGCGAAAATGGCGGGGATATCGATGGCTGGAAGCGACTTGTGCGCTCATATATGATCCTTAATCGCCGGGATGATGCACTTGATGCGCTGAAACGTGGAGTTGCGGCGTTGGATGGTGAAAAGCGGGATGAGCTAACAGGCTTTGCCGCAGGACTGGGTTTGGAAGCAGGGAGCGCAACACAATGAGTGCGACCGCAGAAAGCAGTGGACGTAACACAAAGCCAAAGGGTAGTTTAACCCGTACAGTGGGCCAGAGAAAGCGCAAGCGCCTGATATTGATCGGTGGTGCTTTGGCTGTTCTCGCTGTCGCGGTTGGCCTGATGCTTATGGCTTTTAATCAGGACATTCGATTTTTCCGAACACCTGCCGATTTGACTGAACAGGAAATCACTTCGGGTGCCCGGTTCCGTTTGGGAGGCCTTGTTGAAGAAGGCTCCGTGATGCGAGAAGGCAGCGAATTGCGCTTTACCGTCACAGACACAATCAAGACCGTTAAAGTCGTCTTCGAAGGAATTGCTCCTGATCTTTTCCGTGAGGGACAGGGCGTCGTCGCGGAAGGCCGCTTCGGTTCTGACGGTGTATTTCGAGCTGATAATGTGCTCGCCAAACACGATGAAAATTATGTCCCGAAGGACCTCGCCGACAGCCTGAAGAAAAAGGGCGTTTGGGAAGGTCAATAATGGGAAACGGACCAGTAATCGGAATTGGACAAAGCTTATGAATGTCGAGATTGGCCATTTCGCGCTTGTTCTGGCACTGGCTTTGTCAGTGGTTCAGTCTATCGCGCCGGTCGTAGGTGCGCAGCGTAGAGACATGCAGTTGATGGGGGTTGCAGTACCAACTGCACTGGCCGTCTTTGCGTTGATTGCGTTCTCTTTCATGGTTCTGACATTCGCCTATGTCGTCTCTGACTTTTCGGTCCTTAACGTGGTCGAAAACTCCCATTCGCAAAAACCGATGCTTTATAAAATTACCGGCGTTTGGGGCAATCATGAAGGCTCTATGTTGCTGTGGGTGCTGATTCTTAGTTTCTTCAGTGCGCTGGTTGCAGCCTTTTCCGGCAATTTGCCAGAAACCCTGCGTGCGAACGTTCTTGGCGTTCAGGGCTGGATTGGAACTGCCTTTCTGGCCTTCATCATTTTCACTTCCAATCCATTTACGCGCATTATTCCAGCACCGATTGAAGGTGGCGATTTGAACCCGATCCTTCAGGATATAGGTCTCGCGATCCATCCTCCGTTGCTCTATCTCGGCTATGTTGGCTTTTCTGTATGCTTTTCCTTTGCTGTCGCTGCCCTCATCGAAGGTCGTATTGATGCGGCATGGGCGCGTTGGGTTCGCCCTTGGGCGCTGGTCGCGTGGATGTTCCTGACGGGCGGCATTGCAATGGGCTCTTACTGGGCCTATTACGAGCTCGGCTGGGGCGGCTGGTGGTTCTGGGATCCGGTCGAAAATGCGTCCTTCATGCCATGGCTGGTTGGAACGGCACTGCTGCATTCAGCGATTGTCATGGAAAAACGCTCGGCCCTCAAAATCTGGACAGTGCTGCTCGCGATCCTGACTTTCTCACTGTCGCTTTTGGGAACCTTCCTTGTGCGTTCCGGCGTATTGACGTCAGTGCATAGTTTTGCGACCGATCCGGGACGAGGCCTGTTCATTCTCGCTATTCTTGCCATCTTCATCGGTGGTTCTCTGTCGCTTTTCGCTCTTCGCGTTCAGAGCCTGTCTTCGGGCGGATTGTTCCAACCGATCTCGCGCGAAGGCGCCTTGGTCTTCAATAATCTCTTTCTCACAACCGCTGCCGCAACCGTTCTTATCGGTACGCTCTATCCACTCTTGCTGGAAGTGTTGACTGGTGACAAGATTTCGGTCGGCGCTCCCTTCTTCAACATGACCTTCGGACCATTGATGATCCCACTGCTGTTCGCTGTGCCTTTTGGTCCGCTGCTTGCCTGGAAGCGAGGAGACCTATACGGCGTTGCGCAACGGCTGATGACTGCATTCGCATTGTCACTCATTACGGTCGGTATTGTGATTTGGCGCAGCGAGGCTCATTCCGTGCTCGCAGCGCTCGGCATCGGTCTTGCTGTATGGCTGATCCTTGGTAGCTTGACTGATCTCTGGTTGAAGGCCGGTATCGGCAAGGTTTCCGCGAGCAAAGCGCTGTTGCGCTTTAAAGGACTGCCACGTTCGGTATTCGGGACAGCTCTTGCGCATATTGGCCTTGGCGTGACTTTGCTCGGTATTATAAGCGTCACGACGTATGGTACCGAAAGTGTACTGTTGATGCGCCCGGGGGATACGACAAAGGTTGCGGATTATTCGCTACGCTTTGAAGGTCTACGTCCTTTGACCGGTTCAAACTTCACAGAAAACCGCGGCACGTTTACACTGCTGGATTCATCAAATCGTGACCTGGGTCTGATCGAACCGTCTAAGAGGTTTTTCCCGGCCCGTCAGATGCCAACCACTGAATCAGGCATCCGTACTTTATGGTTCAGTCAGGTTTACGTGGCTTTAGGCGATGAACCTGGCAATGGCTCCATCGTGGTGCGCGTTTGGTGGAAGCCGGATGTAACGCTGATCTGGTACGGTGCGCTCATCATGATGGTGGGGGCGATGTTCTCGCTCGCTGACCGTCGCCTGCGTGTCGGCGCTCCATCAAAGGCGCGCAAGTCCGCATCAAAGGAAGCAGAGGCGACAGCATGAGGATATGCAAACGTCTTTCCTTGCTTCTTCTGGGATTGTCGCTGGTATTTAGCGGATCAGCCGCTCTGGCAGTCAATCCAGATGAAGTGCTCGGCGACCCTCAGCTTGAAAAACGAGCGCGAGAGATATCGGCGGAACTTCGCTGCATGGTCTGTCAGAACGAATCGATTGACGATTCAAATGCCGAACTGGCGCGCGACCTGCGTGTTCTCGTGCGTGAACGCCTGACTTCTGGCGATTCTGATAAACAGGTGATGGACTTTGTCGTCGATCGTTATGGCGAATTCGTTCTGCTTAAACCTCGCTTAAATGCACAGACAGCGCTTCTGTGGGGCTTCCCGGTGCTGATTCTTTTGATTGGCGGGATTGCTTTGACCATTGCGTTCCGTCGGCGCAACACTACAACCGAAGTCCAAAAGCCGCTATCAGCGCGAGAAAAAGCCGAGCTTTCCAGGCTTCTCGACGATAAGTGAGCTAATATTCTATTCTGATTTTTTTCTCAAACCTTACAAAACTTTCATCTTCCGGAAATTGAGCGGTAAGGTAGCCCGAACTATCTTGAGCTCTATAAAGGATTATAGGACCGGATTTGCCTTGGTGGGAATTCTACGTCCGAGATTGCTGCTCGTAAGGAGAGACAGATGTCGAAGATTATAACTTCAAAGTATCGCAAGGGTGTTGCAGCGGTAGCGCTGTCAGCCGCGCTTGCCGGTGCGTTCGTCGCAACTGGCCCAATGGGCGTGATGAACAACGCCCGCGCCGAAGCAGTCAGTGTCACTCCGCCTCAGCAGGCAGGCTTTGCCGATCTGGTTGAAAAAGTGCGCCCGGCAGTCGTTAGCGTTCGCGTCAAGAAGGATGTGCAGGAAGCGGATAGCCGTGGCCAGCAGTTCGGGACACCTCCCGGTTTCGATCAGTTGCCAGATGGCCATCCGCTGAAGCGCTTCTTCCGTGATTTTGGAGTGGAGCCGCGCGGTGACGCACGTCCAGATAACCGCCGTCCGGGCAATCGTGGCAAGCCGCGTCCGGGTCACGAACGTCCTGTGGCACAGGGTTCCGGCTTCTTCATCTCCGAAGACGGTTACCTCATTACCAACAACCACGTTGTTTCTGACGGTGATGCCTACAGCGTCGTTCTTGATGATGGCACCGAACTCGATGCGAAGCTGATCGGCACTGATGCGCGTACCGATCTTGCTGTGCTGAAGATCGATGATGCCAAGCGCAAGTTCACATATGTAAAGCTCGGCGATGACAGCAAGATCCGAGTCGGTGATTGGGTCGTTGCTGTTGGCAATCCGTTTGGTCTTGGTGGTACGGTCACATCCGGTATCGTTTCGGCCCGCGGTCGTGACATCGGTGCAGGTCCTTACGATGATTTCATCCAGATTGATGCTGCTGTTAACAAGGGCAACTCCGGTGGCCCAGCTTTCGATCTTTCAGGTGAAGTCATTGGCATCAACACTGCAATCTTCTCGCCTTCAGGCGGCAGCGTAGGTATCGCCTTCGCAATTCCTGCATCGACTGCCAAGCAGGTCGTCGACCAACTGATCAAGAAGGGCTCTGTTGAGCGTGGTTGGATTGGCGTGCAGATCCAGCCAGTCAACAAGGATATTGCTGCTTCACTTGGTCTTGCAGAAGAAAAGGGTGCGTTGGTAGCCTCTCCTCAGGCGGATGGTCCTGCGGCAAAGGCAGGCATTAAGTCTGGCGATGTAATCACGGCGGTTAATGGTGAACCGGTTCAGGATCCACGTGATCTGGCCCGTAAGGTTGCCAATATCGTTCCGGGTGAAAAGGCTGCTTTGACGGTCTGGCGCAAGAACAAGGCTGAAGAAATCGACATTACGATTGCCGCTATGCCACAGGATCTCGGCAAGGCGGACAGCCAGTCTGGCGGGAGTGATACGGAGCAAGGCGAAACGCTCGACTCGTATGGTTTGACGGTCACGCCGTCGGAAGACGGTGACGGCGTTGTTGTCACAAATGTCGATCCCGATAGCGATGCGTCTGACCGTGGCATTCGTTCCGGTGACATCATTGTTTCGGTTAACAATCAGATTGTTAAGAGCGCCAAGGATATAGACAACGCAATTGCTGAAGCCTCAAAGGCTGGTCGTAAGGCTGTGCTGTTGCAGCTTCAGAGCAACGACCAGAGTCGTTTCGTAGCCCTTCCGATCGATCAGGGATAATGGTTGCGTGAGGCAAAGTATCTGAAAATAAAATGCCAGGCGGAGAACCCGCCTGGCATTGCTTCATTTTCTCCAACGATCCGGTTTATAGTATCGCCATGAAGATTCTCGTTATTGAAGACGACCGCGAAGCGGCCCGCTATCTTGAGAAGGCCTTTACTGAGGCCGGACATTCTGCCGACATCGCCGGCGATGGCGAAATCGGTTATGCGCTGGCTGAAAACGGCAATTATGATGTGCTGGTCGTTGATCGCATGTTGCCCAAGCGTGACGGTCTTTCTGTAGTCGCCGGATTACGTGCCAAAGGCATGGAAACGCCGGTACTCATTCTTTCCGCCCTCGGCGAAGTGGATGACCGCGTAACTGGTTTGCGCGCAGGCGGTGATGACTACCTGACCAAGCCCTATGCATTTTCTGAACTGCTTGCACGTGTTGAAGTTCTGCAACGCCGCTCAAGCCCACGCGAAGCAGATACAATCTACCGCGTTGGCGATCTGGAACTCGATAGGCTTGCCCACACAGCGCGCAGGCAGGACGTGGATATTACCCTCCAGCCACGAGAATTTCGTTTGCTTGAATATCTGATGCGCCATGCAGGACAGGTGGTAACGCGCACGATGCTGCTTGAAAATGTCTGGGATTATCATTTCGATCCTCAGACCAATGTGATTGATGTGCACATCTCACGACTTCGCAGCAAAATCGAAAAAGGCTTTGATGGTCCATTGCTGCATACCGTTCGTGGTGCGGGCTATATGCTCAAAGCCGGGCGCACTAAAGCCTCTACTGCGAGTGCCAAGGTGGAATGATGGGTCGTTTCTCTGCGCTTATGCGCACGACGGCAGCGCGCCTATCGACGCTTTATCTCCTTTTGTTTGCCGTAGGAGCGGTAGCACTGGTCTTTTATATGACCAATCTTTCTGCCTCCATTATCAACAGTCAGACTCAGGAAGCGCTGGGCGAAGAAGTCGCAAGCATCGGTAAGGCCTATGCGCGGGGTGGTATTCCGCAACTTGTGCGCACGATTGATTACCGTTCACGTCAACCCGGCGCCTACCTCTATCTGGTCGCAGACCCGTCTGGTCGTATTCTATCCGGCAATGTTGAAGGGGTTGAGCCGGGCGTGCTGGATACGGATGGCATTGTCGAGCGCGCCTTCAAATATCGCCGTTATGGTGAGCAGGGAACTGAGACTGAACACCGTGCGATTGCAGTTGTGATTGCATTGCCTAATGGCATGCGCTTGCTGGTAGGTCGCGATTTGGGTGAGCCGGAGCGTTTCCGCGATCTTGTACGCAGTTCGCTTATGTTGGCTCTCGGCATTATGGGTGTCGGTGCGCTTCTGATCTGGTTCTTCGTTGGGCGGCGTGCACTTAAGCGCATCGACGAAGTTTCGCGTGCTTCGCAGCGCATTATGGATGGCGACTTGACAGGGCGATTGCCGGTTAATGGTTCCGGGGATGAGTTTGACCGTCTCTCCAGCAATCTCAATGTCATGCTTGGGCGCATTCTTGAACTGAATGAAGGCTTGAAGCAAGTTTCCGATAATATTGCGCATGACCTCAAGACACCACTCACACGTCTGCGCAACCGCGCTGAAGAGGCGTTATCAGGGAAGAAGGCTGGTCCTGAGTATCGTGAGGCGCTGGAAGATATCATCGGTGAATCTGATCAGCTGATCCGCACGTTCAATGCGATTTTGATGATCTCACGTCTTGAAGCAGGCTATTCGGCTGAGAATTTGGAAAACATGTCGGTCGCATCTATCGTCAGTGATGTGGCTGAAATGTACGAGCCGGTTGCCGAAGATGCGGGTGCCACTTTGACACTTAGCACGCTTGATGATGCGCCGCTGCATATCAACCGTGAGCTTGTGGGCCAGACCGTCTCCAACCTCGTTGATAATGCGATCAAATATGCGCTCTCAGGCGAGAACCCTGCTGTGGTTACACTTTCCATGGAGCGTGATTCACAATGGGTGCGCATCGTGGTCGCTGATAACGGCCCAGGCATTCCAGAAGACAAACGCGAGCAAGCGACTGAACGGTTCGTACGGCTTGAGGAAAGCCGTACACAGCCGGGATCGGGGCTTGGTTTAAGCCTTGCCAAGGCGGTTATGAAATTGCACGGTGGTGCTCTGCGTCTGGAAGATAATGGACCCGGCCTGCGTGCAGTACTTGAGTTTCCCTTGCCGAAGGACGCACAATCTTAAAGCATTTTCGGCAAAAGTGGGAGCCGGTTTTGCGTAGGATAAAGCGTTAAAACAAATAGTTATAGCGGTTCCAACTAAGACTGAATCGTTGGGACAGCTATAAAGTGACATGCTAGAGGGGATCATGGCGGCTGAAAATTCAAAGGAACTGCTTTTCGACCGTAACCTTTGTGGGCTGGCACCGCTTGATTCTGAACGAGCACAATCCTTTCTGACTGATCTTGAAGAACGGGCAAAGGAAGACGAGCTTGGTCGCGTCACCGCACTGCTGAACAATGAGAAAGCCAGGAGCTTTCTTGCAGCCGTTCTTGATCTGTCGCCGTTTATTCGTGAATCCTTGATCCGTAAGCCGCGCATTCTTGATAGAATTGCAACAGCCGCGCCCGAAGAGGCACTCGCCGATATTCTTTCCGAGATTACCGCATCCGGCACGGAAGAGGGCGTCACAGAAGCTTCTTTGATGAGCAGTCTGCGCCAGCGAAAACGTGAGGTGCATGTGCTGATCGCGCTTTGTGATCTGGCGCAAATCTTCAATACAGAAACGACAACGGGCTGGCTCACCGATCTGGCCGAAGCTTGCACGGGCGCCGCCATCCGCTTTCTGCTTCGAGACGCGGACAGTGCGGGCAAAATCAAACTGCCCGACCGTGAGAACCCTGATAAGGAATGCGGTTGGATTGTGCTTGGCATGGGCAAATTCGGCGCGCGTGAACTCAACTATTCCTCTGATATCGATCTTATCGTCTTTGTTGACGAAACGCGTCCTGCTATCGGTGATCCCTACGAATGCGTTGATACGTTTTCGCGGATGACACGGCGTCTGGTTCGCATTCTTCAGGATCGCACGGCAGACGGCTATGTTTTCCGCGTCGATCTGCGTTTGCGCCCTGATCCAGGTTCGACGCCTTTAGCGATCCCAGTTGGTGCAGCCCTTCATTATTATGAAGGGCGCGGGCAGAATTGGGAACGTGCGGCGATGATCAAAGCGCGCCCTATTGCCGGGGATCGTGAGTCCGGCAAACAGGTGTTGGCCGAGCTGGCCCCTTACGTTTGGCGCAAATATCTCGACTACGCGGCAATCGCCGACGTCCATTCCATCAAGCGGCAGATCCACGCCCATAAGGGGCACGGCGATATTGCCATTCGCGGCCATAATGTGAAGCTCGGTCGTGGTGGCATCCGCGAGATCGAATTCTTTGTGCAAACACAGCAGTTGATTGCAGGCGGACGGTTCCCTGAATTGCGTGGTAATCAAACTGTCCCGATGCTCGGAAAGCTCGCAGAGCGCGGCTGGATCAGCGAAAAAGCCCGCGATTGCCTCGCCAAAGAATATTACTTTCTCCGCGATGTAGAACATCGCATTCAGATGATTGCCGACGAACAGACCCATATTCTGCCGGAAGACGATGAAGGCTTTGCTCGCGTCTCTCATATGATGGGTTACGCTGATACCGCAGAGTTTTCCGAAGTGTTTCTGTCAGCTCTCAAGGTTGTCGAAAAGCACTATGCCGCGCTGTTCGAACAAGCGCCGGAGCTTGGTTCCTCCAGTGGCAATCTCGTTTTCACCGGCGATGTAGACGATCCGGGTACTTTGGAAACGCTGGCCTCGATGGGCTATGAACGTCCCAGCGATATCTGCCGCGTTATCCGCACATGGCACTTTGGTCGCTATCGCGCCACGCAATCAGCAGAAGCGCGCGAACGCCTCACTGAACTGACCCCAGCCTTATTACAAGCCTTTGCTGCTACCAAGCGCGCCGATGAATCGCTCTTGCGTTTCGATGGGTTTCTGCAAGGCTTGCCTGCGGGCATTCAGCTTTTCAGTCTGCTGCAATCCAATCCGCGTCTTCTCAATCTGCTCGTGATGATCATGAGTGCGGCGCCACGACTTGCCGAAATCATCACAAGGAAGCCGCATGTTTTCGACGGTTTGCTTGATCCGGCGATTTTTTCCGAAGTGCCAACCCGCACCTATCTTGAAGAGAGGCTCCGAGCATTTCTGGGCGCTGCAACCGATTTTGAAGAAGTTTTGGATCGCCTGCGTATTTTTGCGGCTGAACATCGCTTTCTGATCGGTATCCGTCTGCTGACAAGTGCAATTGATGGCATCCGTGCTGGGCGCGCCTTTTCCGATCTGGCTGAGCTGATGATCGGTAAGGCCTTCGAGGTTGTTGAAGCCGAACTGCAACGGCGTCATGGTAAGGTTAAGGGTGCTAAGGTAGTGCTTCTTTCGATGGGCAAGCTCGGTAGCCGCGAACTGACCGCAGGCTCTGATGTCGATCTGATCCTGCTCTATGAACATGACAAGGATACTGAAGAATCCGATGGTGAGAAGCCGCTGGCTCCGTCACAATATTATATCCGGCTCACACAGCGCCTCATCGCTGCACTCTCCGCTCCGACTGCCGAAGGTGTGCTTTACGAAGTCGATATGCGATTGCGCCCATCGGGCAACAAAGGCCCTGTCGCAACCCATATTGAGTCATTCGGAAAATATCAGCGCACAGAGGCTTGGACATGGGAACACATGGCTCTGACGCGCGCACGCCCAATTCATGGCGACGCTGCATTCATAGATTTCATCAAGGGTGAAATAGAGGATGTGCTATCCACCAAGCGCGATACGGCTAAAATAGCCAAGGACGTGCGTGAAATGCGCGACCTCATTTATCAGGAAAAGCCACCGCGTGACGATTGGGATTTCAAGCTGAAACCCGGCGGTATTGTCGATCTTGAATTCATAGCGCAGTTCGCGGTTCTCGTTGGAAAGGTCGCAAAGACCCCGCGTCCTCTTGCAACTGAGGAAGTGCTTGCTGGCCTTGATCCCTCATTCGCCGATCCAGCAACAATTGATGCTCTGGTTGAAGCGCATCGCTTCTATACCAATCTCAGCCAAACAATACGTCTCTGCCTTGGCAGTGACGCCACGCGTGAAGAGTTCATTCCTGGAATGATTGATATTCTCTGTCGCGCTGCCGAGCTGCCGGACATTAAACGCGTGGAGCATCACCTGACGGAACTGGCCTCGAATGTTCGAACCGTTTTTGACAAGCTGATAAACTGATTATGCTGCGTGGGTTTCAGTATGTTGGCTGGAGGCAATGGCCTGTCTCCGGTCAGGTATGCATACCGAGACCACGGTTCCAATGCCTTCAGTTGAGCGGATGCGCAGCCAGCCGCCATGGAGTTCAGCAAGAGATCTGGTGATCGCAAGGCCTAGACCTGAGCCAGTATGCGATTTTGTGAACTGGTTCTCGACCTGCTCGAACGGCTGACCGATTTTCCGCAGAGCGGATTTCGGGATACCGACGCCAGTGTCCTGAATAGTCATGAACAGAGCTGATCCAGTCTTCCGTGCGCGAACAGTGATGCGTCCATTGTGAGACGTGAACTTCACCGCATTGGATAGAAGGTTGATCAGCACTTGCTTGACGGCACGGCGATCCGCATTGAGCTGCATGGCTTCTTCAATACGCGTCTCAACTGTGATGTTTTTTTCATCTGCTTGCAAAGAAATCATGCGCACAGTTTCATTGATCAGCGGACAGAGGTCGATCTCCTCACGATCAAGCGAAAAGTGGCCCGCTTCGATCTTCGACATATCGAGAATGTCATTGATCACGTTGAGTAGGAAATTACCGCTGGTGTGAATGTCGTTGATATATTCCTCATAGCGGTCGGAGCCGAGTGGCCCGAAAGTGCCAGCCTGAATCATTTCGGAGAAGCCGATGATTGCATTGAGCGGGGTGCGCAACTCGTGAGACATATTGGCAAGGAATTCGGACTTGGCGCGGTTTGCAGCTTCCGCGCGTTCCTTTTCCTGACCGTATTTGCGAGCCAGCTCTGATAGTTCACGTACGCGGTCGCGCTCACCTTTACGGGCAATGGACAGGTCGTGAATGGTCGCCATCAGGCGTCGTTCGCTATCCACCAGACGTTCCTGATGCTGCTTGATCTGGGTAATGTCGGTGCCGATGGAAACCAAACCACCGTCCTGTGTACGGCGTTCATTGACCTGTAGCCAGCGCCCATCGCTCAGTTGACGTTCGAAAGTCTGGCCACCAGCGCGATTATGCTCGTTCGCCATGCGACGTTCAAAGCTGAATGGACGCGTATGCGCATCAACTTCGTTGCGCGGCACGCCGGGCTTGAGTGTCCAGACCGGAAGACCTGCGTATTCGCTGAACTTGGAATTGGCCATCACCAGACGGTTATTGGAATCCCAGAGAACGAATGCCTCGGAAATATTCTCGATGGCTTCCCGGATACGCATATCGGCTTCTGCCGTCTGCTGCGCAAAGCGATGCTGTTCACTGACGTCGAATGCAATGCCGACGAGGTGCAGATCATTTTCGGACGCGATCTCGGCACGAACCCGCATCCAGACCCAAGAACCATCCGCATGGCGCATACGGAAAACGCGATCCACATGCGAAATGTCACCAGCCGCTGCCTGTTCCGCAATCGAATAAAGATCGCCGTCTTCTGGATTGATGATTGCAGACACGTCGCCAAAGGCAAGCACAGCATCCTGCGCCTCATAGCCGAGCATCTCATACATGGAGCGCGACCAGTAGATGCGTCCGCGTGCCATATCCCAATCCCACAGACCACCACGACCACGCGCAAGCGCCATATCGATACGACGCTGGATCTGGCCGGAAAGATCGTCGGCTTCGCGGGCACGCGCTGCCTGACTGAAATAGGCATAGAGAATTGCAAACATCACTCCGGTCGTGCCTGCAAAGAGCGTCACGTTAAGCGATACGGCGCGTTTCCATTCAGCAAATATCGTGCTTTCCGGTTCCGCTGCAATGATAGCGTAAGGAACAGTCATTGGTTTTGACACTGTGCCGTAGGCAGCTTCTCCGTTCATGACGACTGTCAAAACGCCAGCACGTTCCGCAAACATAAACAGGGGCTGGATGTCGCTAAACACATCATCGGCCTGTTTGCCGACGATGTTGGTTGCGGGGCCGGAGGCTGTGACGATGACTGAATCGTCATTGACCAGAGCAATCGTCATGCCGCTCGAAGAAAGACCGCGGGAGCGAAATTCCGCAATGGTATTATCAAGATCTTTGGGCGCCATTTGCGCACCAGCCTGCGTGCCATTCGCTGCACGCTCGATCATCTGCGCCAGATTGGCAGTCGCGGCGGACAAGGCTGCCTTGTGCTGCAATTCGATGTCTTCGCGCCACGATAACATCGAGAACACGCGCGCCACGCCAAGTATGATGAGAAAGATGATGATGAGGGCCGGAACAAGACGACGCAATACGGGCTCAACCGCCACGAACTTACCGTAGGCAGGACCCGCAAGAAGCTTGGCATGCCCCGAGAGCCTGCCTTTCTTCCGCTTCCGTCCGGAGTCGCGATGCTTCCCCGCCGTCGCGTCGTACGCGTCGGTGCTTGCCATCTGTTGGCCCCTCTTGATTTGCCGTGACAGTTCCCAAGATGCGCCGGAAGCGCTGTCCGCCCGAAACTGCTTGAACTGAAATCTCTACTCAAAATGTTTCGGAATACGCCATCTCCGAACAGCTTCAATGAATCAAAAGTGATTCGCGCTGTCCAGTGAATTCGTTAACGAGATGTAAAAAACACCGCCGCCGCACTTGGTTTTTCTGTTGAATCTCAACCTGTTAAGCGGAATCAGTTTGAGAGAGTGCTCATCTAACATCATGAAAAGACTCATTAAAGCCGTAAGTCTTTGCAGGTTTTATGCGGTTTTGCTTGGATGACGGCAGAACGGTTGCGCCCGGCCCATTTTGGGGCCGAGCGTAACGAATCAGCAAGTAGCAATATATGATTCGCGAATCAGGCGAGGGTTCGGTCCACGATGTCGCGAAGATCGGTCGACAGCTTAGGAGTTCCGGCGATGCGAGCCAGTGCAGCACGCGCATGTTCACGACGCGTATCTTCGAGTGAGCGCCATGAGCGCAAAGCAGTGAGAAGACGCGCTGCAAGCTGCGGGTTCTCCGGATCGATCGCGAGAATGATATCGGCGAAGAAACTATAAGCCGCACCATCCTTGCGATTGAACCCGGTTGGGTTGCTTGCAGAAAAAGCCCCGATCAGTGCACGTACCCGGTTTGGATTGTCGAACGAAAGGAGCTTGTGTTTAGTAAGCGCACGAACGGCATCAAGCGCTTTTTCGCCGGGGCGTGTTGCTTGCACGATAAACCACTTGTCCATTACTAACCCGTCGTCACCAAACCGCTTTTCAAATGATGCAAGAGCGCCCTGAGCTTCATGGCTGTCACCAAAGCGATGCACCAATACGCTGAGAGCGGCTGCGCGATCGGTCATGTTATCGCCGTCAGCAAACTGCTGGGCAGCGCGGGCAGGGGTGTTTTCGTGTCGGCTGAGATAGTCGAGAAGCACGTTGCGCAATGCGCGCTTGCCAGCTGACACGGCATCTGGCGAGAACGTTCCTTCCTGCTGCAAGCTTGCATAAAGCGATGCGAAATTGCCCGCATAAGCGGATACGATTGCCGTGATGAGGTGATCGCGGCTTGCGCGAATTGCATCAGGGTCAACATTGTGACCCATCTCACGCGCTATATCGCTTTCAGTCGGTAAGGTCAGACAAAGTGCTCGGAAGGCCGCATCAAGCGTTTCGTCGGAGGCAACGCGCCCTGCAAGTTCAATGATCCTGTTGTCAATTTCCGGTTCATGGCTGCCCCGCACACGTTTGGCACCGTCGAGCAGGGCTTGCGTGAAAATGCCAGTCAGGGCCTGCCAACGGGCGACAGGATCGCTGTCGTTCAATGCCAGGAATATACGGTCGTCCGCATCAAGCGGGGAGATCAGATTGATTGGCGCGGAGAAGCCACGTAGTAATGACGGGACGGGGCGCTCTTTGATGCCATGAAAGACGATGGTTTCCGACGCCCGATGCAGATGGATAACACCATCATGAGCATCTCCGCCCTCGACTGATGAGGGCAGAATATCTTTGCCGTTTGATCCCAGAAGGCCAAAGGCGATCGGAATATGCATTGGCTTCTTTGTTGGCTGCCCAGGAGTCGGTGCGAGCGATTGCGCAAACTCTATGGTGAAGGTTTCTTTTTCAGCATTAAAGTCGAAACTCGCTTCGACTTTGGGTGTTCCAGACTGATCGTACCAAAGCGAGAATTGTGAGAAATCCTGTCCAGAAACGTCAGCAAAAACTTTGATGAAGTCTTCAATGGTCGCCGCTTCTCCGTCATGGCGTTCGAAATAGAGGTCCATGCCTTTGCGGAACAGATCAGCGCCGATGATGGTGCGGATCATGCGCACCACTTCAGAACCTTTTTCATAGACGGTCGCCGTGTAGAAATTATTGATCTCGCTATATTCGCGCGGGCGAACCGGATGCGAGAGTGGGCCGCTATCTTCGGGAAATTGTTGGGCTTTGAGGATTTTCACTTCCGCGATGCGTTTCACAGGGCGCGAGCGCTCATCCGCAGAAAACTCGTGATCGCGATAAACCGTCAGGCCTTCCTTGAGGCACAGCTGGAACCAGTCGCGACACGTGATGCGATTGCCGGTCCAGTTATGAAAATACTCATGCGCAATAACCGCTTCAATGCCTGCATAATCAACGTCCGTTGCTGTATCGGAATCAGCCAGCACGTATTTATCGTTGAAGACATTGAGGCCTTTGTTTTCCATTGCTCCCATATTGAAGTCGGAAACTGCAACGATATTGAAGACGTCCAGATCGTATTCGCGACCAAATTTTTCCTCGTCCCAACGCATGGAACGCTTGAGTGCATCCATGGCGTAAAGCGCGCGATCCTGTTTGCCATGCTCGACATAAATAGCGAGATCGACTGGGCGTCCTGATTGCGTGGTGAAATGGTCTTTCACAACATCGAGCGAACCCGCGACAAGGGCAAAGAGATAGGACGGCTTCGGATGCGGGTCATGCCAGACGGCAAAATGCCGATCGGCATCGCTTGGCACAACACCGTGCTCAACGGGATTGCCATTCGCGAGCA